>JAPLGZ010000571.1 GCA_026389895.1 Chloroflexota bacterium
GCCAGGGCAAAGACTGTGCGGATCGCGGCCTGTGGATCTGGCAGCAAACTCGGCGCACCACCCACAAAATCTGCCCCGAGCCGCAGCGCCTCACGGAGAACCGCGTCGTAGGCGGTGTTTTCTCCTGGCCAGCCCAACGCAACGATCTGGAGGTCGATCCGGTGGCGCCATTGCTCACGCACGGCCAAAATGGTTTCAAGCGCCACCAGATCGCTCATTTCGACGGTGTCGATATGCGTTCGCATCGCTGTCGTGCCCATTTGCACCGCCATTTGCAGCGCTTGATTGGCACGCGCCTGGAAACTGGCTGGCGTCAACGTGTGTCGAGAGGCGCGCCAAATGTCGATGGCCTCTAGCAGGGTTCCACTTTGGTTGGGCAACGGAAACAAGGTCTTGTCTAGATGAACATGCGCATCGACGAAGCCGGGCACCACGACTCGCCCAGCAAGATCCCATTCCTGGTCTCCGGTTAAGGATAAATGTTCGCCGATGTGCTTGATTCGGCCTTGACTCAGCGCCATATCTACTGTTGGGCCAGCGTCTGCAAGCCGGGCATTGCGCAAAACCCAATCGACAATTTCAGCCATGCGCCACCTCGAAACGACTGATGGCCGCGATCAGCCGGGCCAATTTGGCCGTCGCCGTGGCTAATAAGGCGGCCCCTTTTTCTGCACTCGCCGCCGTGGCGTCACCAAAGACCCCGGTTGGGCTCCAATCGCGCGTCAACCAGGCGGCGCTCGCCTGGCCGAACATAAAGAGCGGCGCGACGTCGCTTGGGAAATCTGGATAGTGACGCACGGCCTGCTCCATCCGCACCAATTCGGGCGCCAGCGCCAACACCAGCGAGGTTTCGATCTCACCGGCGTGAATGCCAAAACGTTGTTCTTCGGGCGTGGTGGGAAATGGTGGATCGCAATAGAGCGCGGGGTGCAGACAGAAGGTGTGTAAACCCAGCGTGGCGCGAATATCGCGTGCCGCGGCGTCTAAGACCGCGACGTTGCCGCCATGTCCATTGAAGAAAGCCAGCCGCCGAAAACCAGCCTGCTTTACACTGGCGGCAAGTTCGTGTAAGACCGCCGTCAAAGTTGCCGCCGACAAAGACATTGTTCCGGGAAAGCCCAGATGTTCGTTGCTCTTGCCGTAATTGACCGCCGGCAGCGCCCAAGCCTGGACCTCATCTGGCAAGTGGGCAAGCGTGTGATTCAAAACCTGGGTGACCAACAGGGTGTCGGTCAACGTAGGCAGATGGGGGCCATGTTGCTCGACAGCGCCCACGGGCAGGATAACAACGCCGGGATCTTTGGGCAAATCGCGAATTTGCATCCAAGAGAGATGGGCGAGAAAACGTTCGATTGGCATAGGAAGATCTCTATTCTTTTCCATAACTCACATTTCGTGGATGGTAGCATGTCTAGGTTTTAACGAGCATGCAAGTGGACTAGCAAACTGGCGCAATAGCTGGCAACGAGCCTTTAACGCTTATGCGCCCCCTGTAGCAGCGCCTTGGGTGGATGCGCGATACAACGCATCGATATGAACCTGCGCACTGTCGATCACAGGGAATTCACACTCGACGCCACCAAAGGCCAGAAAAAGATCGGTGCCGGCTAAGATGACGGCCTCCGCACCCTGCTTTTGGCACAAATCTCTCCCCATCGCCAAGAAGAGATCACGCTGCTGTTCGGTCGCATAACCCGCCGTTGCCATAGCAATATACGCCTGATGGGTGGCCTCCAGGTTCGCCCCCGTGGGCGCGACAACCTCCATGTTGGAAAGACCGCCATAGAGCTGAGAGGCCATCACGATGCGTGTCCCCAACAGCCCCACGCGGCGGAGTCCGCGCTGGGTAAGTTCTGCTTCAAGCGTCGCGATCGCGTTGATGATCGGTAATGGGGATAGCGCTTCGAATTCGCGTAGGCAAAAATGGCCTGCGATTGAAGTCACGGCCACCACCGCTGCCCCTGCGGCTTGGAGACGCCGGGCCAGACGCAGAAAGATCTGCGCCTGGCGCAGCGGTGCCTGATCATTTATATTCTGGAGGAGCTCACGCATGTCGGCCTGTACAATTGTCAGCTCCAGCGCCTGGTTTACAGACGCATGGGCGCGCACCAGATTTCGGTAATAGAATTCAGTCGAAGCGGGTCCAATGCCACCAATGAGCCCCAGATGCATGCCTAGTCCCCCCTCTACTCGTGATGATTGGCTTACCAGTTTGTGTGACTGCCATCCGGCTTGTGGAAATGCGGCATATCAGTCAAAGAATGGGGATGATCCGCCACGGCAGATTCGTCGAACTCTACACCCAGACCAGGCCGAGTGGGCAAAGGAAACCAAGCGCCATTGCGCTCTAATTGTACGGGAAAGATGTCGTCTGCGCTCTCGTTGATGCTGGGATTAATTTCCACCCAGGCAAAGTTATTGACGGCAAAACACATGTGAATGGTGGCGGCCGTGCAGACCGCGCCGAGTGGATTGTGCGGCATAATATCAATGTAGTGGGCTTCGCTCCAGCCGCAGACCTTCATCGCTTCGGTCAATCCACCGATGTTCGAGACATCCAGGCTGCAGAAATTCGTCAAACCTTTTTCCAGATAGGGGCGGGCCTGCCATTTGCTTGACCACTCTTCGCCAATCGCAAAAGGAACACCCGTCATCTGGCGCAAACTCTCATAAGCCTCCGGCGTCTCGTCGCGGATCGGTTCCTCGAGGAAGGCCATCGAACCGACCGGCGCCTGTTGGCAGAAAGCCGCGGCTTCGGCCACACTAAGCCGATGATGATACTCGACCCCCAATGGAATGGACTTGTCGAGTTTGGCGCGCAGTTCGGTGAGCAGATCGACCGTCGCGGCGATCGACGCGCGTGGCTCGAACATGTTGCCGGCATCTGGGTCGGCTTCATGGAACACCTTTGCCCAGCCGGGGATCGGGGTCGCGGCGCCTAGACGGAGACAGGGCCAGCCAGCTTTGATATACTCCTGGCAGACGGCCAGACAGTCGGGGTTGTCCATCGAGATGGTTGGAAAACCAAAGACGCGCTCGCGGCAGGCGCCACCCAAGAGTTGGTAGACCGGCACACCGAGTTTCTTCCCCATGATATCCCACAGCGCAATGTCAATGGCGCTGATCGCCCCCGTCAATACCCGCCCGCCTTCGTGATAGTTACTGCGATAACACTTTTGCCAAATATGCTCGATGCGCATGGGGTCCATGCCGATCAAGAAGCGGCTATAATGTTTGACGGCTTCGGCTTCGGCCAACTCGCGCGAAGAGCAGCCTCCTTCCCCCAGGCCATAGATGCCTTCATCGGTCTCGACCTTGACGACAAAAATGTCGCGTGCGGCCTTGAGCGGATATGTTTTGATCTCAGTAATTTTCATGTTGGCTTCGCTTTCATGCTTGTATTGATGATATGACAGGGTGAATGGCTGAAAATCGTGTGACTATCCTACGATAAATTATCCTAGAGAGCACCAGGGACCAAATAAAGTCTATCATAAATCCTTGTAATAGCGAACGAGTGGCAAAGCCGTATATCCCACCTTTTCATAGGATCGCCTGGCAGGGGCGTGGCCTGGATCGCCACCCGTCCCGACCACGGCTAATTTCATGCCACTTTCTTGCATCTTTTCAAGTGCAAGCTCGTTTAAAGTGGTCCCGATGCCGCGTTTTTGATAGTCAGGATGCACCGCCAGCATGTAGACTTCGCCCGTTTTATCCTTGTGGTTTAACTCATAGGCAAGAAAACCAGCCACGTTGCCATCAACTTCGGCCACCAAAATCGTGTATTTCTCGCCCTCTTGACAGACGGATGCGACGGCCTCTTTTTGGATTGTTGGCCAGTCCGGATAAATGAGCGGAAAGATGGCGGGGCCTAGGACCTGTTGAAATGAATGAAAAACTGGTTCCCAAGCCAAAACCGATAACTGCACGATCGCCGCGAGATCGTTGTTACTGAAAGGCCGAATGAGTAGCTTCATTATGGTGCTTTGTTTCCTTGATTGTATAAGTCATGTTGGGCAGGCCAAAACGTTACACAGAGAAAAATTAAGCTTCCCTTGTGTTCTCTCTGTGTACTCTGTGTAGGTTGTTTCTCGGCGTCCTCTGTGTAACCGCTTTTTCCCAGGGCTTGCGTCATCTGAGTGAGTAATTTGAACACTGGTCAATCCGATCCCGTTGTGTCTGACGCGAACAAGCCTGGGCAATATCGGCTCCACAGTGAGAATATCGGCGGCGCCACTAATTTGAAGTGATCCCATGTGCCGGGCAGAGCCTCTGAATTTTCATTTAGATCTTCCGCCAATGTTAAAAGGATAAACCCTTGCTCGATCAGGCCATTGATCACTGTGTCGAGCGTATGCCGAAATTGCCGCGGCGCTTTCACCAGCTGGCAATGGCCGGCCTCGTCCCAGACTTCCCAACACGGATTGGTTCGTTCCACCTCGGCACTGTCTACATAGGGCTGCGACAACGCATATCCAACGCCGTTCCAATCGCGTTCATCTAAGCCCATCACAAATGGGTTATCAAAATCCAGACGATAGAGGCCACCGCGGCGCAGTACGCGGGCTACTTCTGCAAAGACGCACCGTGCATCGGGTACATAGTTGATCGACGGTGGTTGCCATACGATGTCGAATGTGCTGGTTGCAAAGCAGGCCAGATCCCGCATATCGCCTTGCACCGTCTGAATGGCAAATCCATAATGGGCAGCGGCCACCTGGTCGCGCGCCAACTGCGTTTCGGCAAGATCATAGACCGTCACATGGGCGCCGAGCCATGCAAAAGCCACCGACTGTTGCCCACCACCGCTGGCGAGACACAGCACATTTTTCCCAGCGACATCGCCCAGGTGCTGCTGCGGATCGAGCAATTGGCGTGCAGTTGTCGCATCGAGCGTGAGCAGAGGGCGCGAAAAGCTGACGTTGGCTTGCGCCAGCTCTTCCCAGCGCACCTTGTTATCAATAGTTACCTTGTCCATCGATCTTCCCTTAAATTCGCCGATAACATTGGATCGACCCCGTTCAGCGACAAACGAGATGTTTGGTCATACCCCAAACATGGCGCTGATGTCTCGAAAACTCACGGCCTCGGTGGCAAAGGTAAACGTGCCGTGGTCGTGCATTTCCTGGGCGGCGCGCAGAAAGGCCCCGAGCGCGGCCCGCGCGAGTGCACTGCCCACACTGACCCGCTTCACCCCCAACTCGGAAAGGGTGGCAAGGCTTAGTTGCGCGCCTTGTAGACCCATGACCACGTTCACCGGACGATCAACGGAACGCACTACGGTGGCGATATCCTCCTGGTCTGTAAGGCCGGGCGCATACAGCACATCCGCCCCCGCCTCCTGATAGGTTTGCAGGCGTTTGATCGTATCTTTGAGATCGGGCCGGCCCACCAAGTAGTTTTCTGCTCGTGCCGTCAGCAGAAAAGGAAAGGGCAGCCCATGGGCTACTTCCGCGGCCGCCCGAATTCGTTCGATGGCCAGCCCATGTTCATAAATCGGATCTCCTGGGCGAGCGGTGGTATCTTCTATCGAAGCGCCGACAAGTCCCGTTGCCGCAGCTAGCCGGATCGTTTCTGCCACGATTTCAGGGCTGTCGCCAAAGCCGTTCTCCAGATCGGCGCTGACTGGCAAATCGGTCGCCGCCACGATTGCGCTGACATGGGCCATCATCTGATCGCGGCCAATCGTGTTGTCCCGCTGTCCGACCGAAAATGCATAACCGGCGCTCGTCGTCGCCAATGCTTCAAAGCCTAGCTGCATCAAGAGCCGCGCTGTGCCAATATCCCAGGGGTTTGGGATAATAAACGCCCGATTTCGTTCATGGAGCGCACGAAATTCATTGCCTTTTTCGGCCTGAGTTCGCATCCGATCTCTCCTTGTTAGTGACGATTTATACTGCTTTTTGGAAATTTTTACCCTTTCACAGTTCGCCGAACCGAATGATTCAGAATCCCTATTCCAGCGCTTTCAAATGGCCGGGGTTGAGCAGCCCATACGGATCCCAGCGGGCCTTCGCATCGAGAATCGGTTGGCCATTCCAGCGCACATCTTCGTCGAGCCGGTGGGTATGCGGGTTGGCGATCCATTGGCCAATCGATTCGCAATAGGCCATCAATTCCCACAACTGTTCTTTGTTATGAAAACGGACAATGCTCAACCCTTGCGGCACCATTTCGCCACGGAACTTCATAAATTCGATGTGGGCCAGCAACTCGTTGCCGTAACGGGCCTTGCGCAGCTGCAATTGTTCAAAGAGTTTGTCGGGGATAAATGAATCTTGCAAATAGGTGTAGTTCGGGTCTGCCTTCATCACCCACATGGTCGTGTGGTTCCACGCAAAGTCAGAAAGCATCAAGCCACCTTTGTGATATTTTTCATGCGGACTCTGCCAGGTGAGGGCACCGCGGTGCTCGGCCATTCGTGCTTCTAATGCCGGCGGTTCAACTACCAATTCCAACAAGAGCAGTGCCTTGCCATCGGGGGCAATGCCTTGCTTGACCAATTGGCGAAAGAAACCCGGGATCGGCCATTCCAGCACCGTCACCAGGCGTTTGGGCAATGTCTCCTCCGCAACTAAGGCTTGGGCGGCGTGGAGGGCATCTTCCAAGGTATCGAACCCCACCGCAAATTGTGCCCACGGCTGCGCTGGCGCCAAGGCCAGGGTTAGATCGAGGATGAAACAAGTGAGGCCACAATTATGCACGACACCCTTCATGGCTTCCTCATCTTGGATGGTCAGCACCTGGGGCGTCTCTTCAATCGTGGCAACGGTTACCGCCAACACATTGCCCTCATCCCACAAGGTGCCCCAGGTCACCGAGCCGATCCCGCCGGAGCCACCGGCGAGAAAGCCACCAGCCGTGGCCGTCATCAAGGTGCTTGGATAGAAGCGTAATTCCGCGCCAATCGTCCGGGCTTGCCGTTCAATGTCGATCAGTTTGGCGCCGGTCTGTACGCGCGCTGCATCCGGCGTGAGTTCAAGAATCTGGTTGAGCCGGGCATGGTTGAGTAGAATGCCACCAGCCATGGGCACACCCTGCCCATAGTTGCCTGTGCCGGCCCCGCGCGGGGTGATGGGAATGCGGTGACGGGTGGCGAGCGCAATAACGGCTAATAGTTCTTCGGTTGAGCCTGGTGAAACCTGGGCCTCAGCCACTTTGCCATCCATCTCTGGCGTGAGCACAGGCGAGAACCAATAATGATCTTTCGACCGGTGATAGAGCTGTTGCGGATCCGTCAGCACATTCGTTGGGCCAACAATGCTTTTTAATTCATTGAGAATCGATTCGGTAAGGGTGGTCATATTAGATCCTGAAGGCGAGAGAAGATAGCCGGTAGCTGGCCGCAAGGAAATCGCCGGCTACTATCTACTATCCCCGGTATAAGTACAGCGGGTTTGTAAGAAGAGAAAATCCCCAGCGCGACGCAGGCTATAGGGTCGAGAATAGGGGGCGGTCTCTGGTTGAAAGGCAACGCCTTCTACATAGCTGGGGCGAAATTTCTCTTTGGTTTCGCCAACGAAGCGTGGACAGTAGGTTAGGAATTCTTCATCGATCAAGCCGGCGTTCAACATGCCGCCCATGAGGCGCGGGCCGCCTTCGCAAAGCAGCGCGCGCACATTGTAGTCGCTATAGAGCATTTGCGAAAGCTGGGCCAAATCGACCCAATCTGCCCCTAGTTGGTGGACATCTAGCTGCGCTGTACACTCAATATCTTTGACCTGTTCGTAGCCGTGGGTTGTCGTGGCGACAATAATATGCAAATCCGGTTGTTGGAAACAGAAGGACTTCGCATTCAGATCGCCAGCATAAGAGACAATCACCAGCTTGGGTGGGCCAGAACGCTTTTCGGCTTGGCGCAGGGCTGTAAAGGCTGCCTCTTCGCCTGGGTAAATAAACTCAGCTGTCCAATGGTGCTCAGGTTCAATTTTCAACGTGCCGTCACCGGTCATAACCGCATCGGCGCGGGCGCGCAAGAGCCCCATCAGCCAGCGGTCATGGGCATTAAAATTGGTCACCTCCCCGCCAGACGAGATGCCTGGTTCGTTGTAGGAGACGCGGCCATCGCGGCCCGCCGCAAAATTGGAATATGTGTAAGGCCGGCCCGTGCTGGGTGGAATGTGCCAGTCGCCCCCGTAGATGGCGCGAAAAGCTTCTGGTAAAGAAGGGGTGGTGGCTTGATCTTCGGTGAAAAGCAGCGTAAACGGACTGCCTGGACCGATCGGTGTGATAGACATAGTAACCTCGCTGATTGTGGATAAATAATGGGGATCGTTGATCCGCTCCGAGTGCATCGCACGGCAGTTAAGTTGGTTGGAAGATGGGCATTGGCGGCTGCCGTGCAACGCACTGTCCGCTGCTGTTTACTTCACATAGACAACTGTCTCGTTTTCCATTGATTCAATCGCGGCGGCGATCACCTTCTGCGCAGCCAAACCCTCGGCGCCGGAACCATCAAGCTCTTCTGGGTTAACGCCTGCGCCGACCTGTTCGACAAACCGGTGAATGCGGGCGCGGAAGGTATCGTTGAATTCTCGATAGCCTCCAAAGAGTGGATTGGTATAAACGATCTTTTCTGGGTTGCCGGCTGGATAGAGCGTCGCCTCGCGGTACATGTCATCGATCACAAAGCGACCATTGACACCGGCCACTTCGCAGCGCTCCATCGGATGCCCGCGTTCGATGTCGTAACTACCGGTGAGCGTGCCAACGGCCCCGTTCTTAAACTTCATGTTGAAGACGGCCGTCGACCAAATTTTGCGACCGGGCGCTTTGGTGGCAAAACAGTGCACGGCTTCCACGTCGCCACAAAAATAACGCATCACATCAATCGTGTGGGGGTGGAGCGCTTTTAGATGAAAATAGGGTGAGCTCTCGCGCGGATTCATGATCCACATGCTCATGTTGATGAAAAGCTGGTGGCCAATGCGACCCTCTTCGACCCATTTTTTTGCCAACCGCGCCGCCGGAGTAAAACGATGGTTCAGGTTGATTCCGTAGCAAAGACCCTTGGCCTTGGCCTTGGCGACCATCTCTTCGCCTTCTTCGACTTCATTAGAAATCGGTTTTTCGCCCAACACATGGCAGCCAAATTCCAGGGCCTGCATGGTCGGCAGATAATGCTCGCTGCCGTATTCTTTGCCGCCGGTCGAGACGCTGCAGGCCTCTGGTCGTAGCGTCTCTAGCATTTGCTGCACGTCGTAAAACGCCGGTACGCCAAATTTCGCTGCGGCTGCGTCGGCCCGCGCTTTATCCCAATCACAGACGCCGAGTAATTGGGCGAGTGGGTCTTCTTTATACATCGTCGCATGGATATTGCCAATCGCACCCAGGCCGATGACACAAACTTTTACCATAATAATTGTTTCTCCCGATTGACAAAGAGATAACAACGAATGCGGGAAAGAACGAATTAATTCCTTCGTTTATTCGATGTTTCCTGCATTCGTCGTTCTATTTATCCTGCAAATGGAAACGTCCCCATATACCCCAGTGTGCTCAACGTGAACTGCGGGTCGCTTACAAAACTAACGCCTGGATACATGGGATTTTGTTGATAGTGTAGCACGATGTTGGCGCGCATGTCGTCGGCGGGATCTTGACCATACTTCGCGCCTTGGTGCGGAATATGGCTATAGAAGAGCACGGCGTCACCGGCCTTGGGGTAGAGATGTTCCAATGCCTGCTCATCACACCAGCGCTGAAAGGGGTCATTGCGATCTTCTGTATAGCGCAGATAGGGGCGTAACTCGGCGGGCACAGGTCTGTCCATATAACCCTTGACAAAGGTGAGCCGCCCGCGCTCCGGCGAATTGTCGGTCAGATAAAAAGTTGTGTTCATGCACAGGGCAATCGCGGGGCTGTCTGTGCCAGCCTTCTCTTGCTGATAATAATAATCGTAAAAATCCATATGCCATTCCTGCGTGTAGCCACTCGGGTTAACATGGGCGCGTAGGCTGCGTAGCTGGCATTGTTTGCCCAGCACCGCTTTGAGATAGGGTGCCACGCTGGTATGGCCGATCAATTGTTTGGCCAAGTCTGGCTGAAGTGCCAGCAGTTTTTCGAAGGCTACGTTGCCAACGCCGTTCTTGATTTCGTATTCGCCACGCCCATACATATTGTAAAGAATTGCTTTCCATTCGGCTACGGTTGCGCTGTCGATGGCTTGGGGAACGAGCAGAAAACCGTCACTTTTGAGCTTGGCCAGGTTATCTGGCATCCCAATTTGGCTGTCCATCCTTGTCTACCTTTCGTTTACTGCTGAAATTTGAATTCTTTTATCAGATTGTAATCGGTATAATCAATGGTATCTGGATCGCGGTCGAGATAGCGCGCCAGGATCTCATTTTCGTAATAAAGCCAGTCGGCAGGAAATTTGCGCTGCTCTGCTGTGCCAAAATTATGGGTTAGCGCTTCGGCATTTTCGAAAATCCAGAGCACGGTATACCTACCAGCCCGCTCCCCGTGAAAACCTTTAAGATGGATCGCCTGCAACAGACCTGGCACCTGCATCTGTTGCAACGCCGCGGCCACATCACTTTCATAACGCGCAGGGTCAACGTCTGGCCGTAGTTCGTGTTCGTGAATCGCGTAAAGCATAGACTTTCTTTTGTTCTGTTGGGTAAACTAGCATCAAACTTTGGCAACGAATTACACGAATTGACACCCCTCAAAAAGATTCAGTTCGGGCAAATTTGTTGCCCGTTTTTTGCTTGCCTAAAACAAACTCAATTGTTCAATCTCGGGTTTTTCTTTGAGCGCCCGACGTTTTGTCATGGCTTTGAACTCTTTTAGGGCCTGTTCAATATCGTTTAAGAAACGGGAAGCTGCATTTTCCATGCGTTGCCCAAACAAGAAGCGCGTCTTGGCATGCGTCAAAACTAACTTCTTTTGCGCACGCGTCATCCCAACGTAAAAGAGCCGCCGTTCTTCTTCCACGTCCGTTGGCTTGTCTGCGCGTTGATAGGGGAGCAAATTTTCTTCGCAGCCTACCATCAAGACGACAGGGAACTCCAATCCTTTGGCAGCGTGTAACGTCATTAAGGTTACGCGGTCGGCGCGCGGATCATAGTCGTCTGTTTCGTTCTGGAGCAACACTGCTTCCAAAAAATCTGCGAGGCGAGTGGCAAAAGGGAAAAAGGGAAGGCACGGAGGCCTAACTTTTGCAGCCGTTCCGTGTGCTTTTCATCAAACTTGCGGCCAAGGCTGTTGATGCGGAATTGCTGCACCATTTCGATCAACTGCGGAACCGTAGAGGTGGCGCTTGCCGCTTGTAATTCATCTAAAAATGGTCTGATCTTGGCTTGCTGTTTTTTTGGAACATTCGTGTTAAAGAGTTGTTTGTGATAAAAATGTGCCTGGGGATTGTGAGCCAATGCCAAATAGGCCAGCAGTTCGCGCACTTCTTTATACTCGACGAGTGGCGTCTGGCCTACCATTTGATAGGGAATGCCCGACCGCTCGAACGCTTCGGCCAATAGCCGGCTTTGGGCGCCCAGGCGATAAAGTACGGCAAAATCGGCAAACGAGCGGACAATTGCGTCGGTGCCAGGGACGCGCCCAGAATCGAGCGAGAAATAGCTGGTGCCACCGACCATCTGCTCAATTTGATGAACTACATATTCTGCTTCGGCTTTGTCGGTAGGTGCAGTATGAATATCGAGCTTGGTCTGATCGAAGAAATCTGACCAGATTAGGCTCGCTTCCCGGTCTGTACCCTTGGCCATTACCTGCCCCGAAGCATTCAGGATCAATTGCGTCGAGCGATAGTTCTGGTCCAAGCGCAGGCTTTGCGCACCGGGAAAATCTTGGGGAAACGTGGCAAAGTAGGCACGATTCGCCCCACGGAACCCATAGATCGCTTGATCTGGATCGCCAATCGCACATAGATTTGCCCCAGCCGCCGTCAAGAAGCGCAACAGCCGGTATTGGGCCAGGTTGATATCCTGATATTCATCCACTGAAATCCAACGAAACCGCGCCTGGACCTCGGCAAGCACGGCCGGCTGGCTCTCCAACAATTGCACCGCCTTCAAGATCAGATCATCAAAGTCCACCAGTTGATTCTGGCAAAGCGCCGCCTCATAGGCTTGATAGATCTCACTCAACGCGGGCGCAATGGGGGTAAACGCCGTGGGTTTGGTGGCTGGCAACGCCGTTGGTGATAAAAGCTGGTTTTTGGCTGTTGAAATCTGCGCTAGTGCCTGGTCAAGCGCCCGGTTATCCAACGCTGGATAAAGCTGTTTGAGCAGGATCTGGCGATCCTCGTCACTCGCAATCGTAAAGGTGGCGCTGACGCCAATCTGCTCGCCTGCTTGCCGCAACAGCCAGGCGCCAAAGGCGTGAAAGGTCTTGATGGTCAATCGTCCCACTACAGATGCGCCAACCAGTGCTGTCAACCGCTGCGTCATTTCTTCGGCTGCTTTGTTCGTAAAGGTAATTGCCAGAATATGTTCGGGCTCGACTGCTTGTTCTGCGACCAAATAGGCGATGCGTTGGGTCAACGTGCGCGTTTTGCCCGTTCCTGGCCCGGCGACAATGAGCAACGGCCGGTCTATACAAAGTACTGCTGCTTGTTGCTGCGGGTTAAGAAGATGCCTGCCTAGCCCTCCCTTGGACGCTTCGCTGGGCGCAGGAATTGTTGGCCCCTCAGCCATAAGTTTGGGCGAGGGACGAGGGGCGAGATCCTGGCTAAACAGATCAACTTCGGCCCAGACCGCGCCGGTGTCATGGCCAGGTTGATCTTCGGATGATAAGGCGGCCTTCTTTTTTGTGGCGCGCCTCTTTTCACCAGCAAACAACCCTATCTGGGCCGAGGAGACCACCCGCTCTTGCTCATCAAAAAGTTTGACGACACCATATTCGCCATCATAGCCCGCGGCAATTGTCAGTTCGCCCGTGCGCATCCGCCGGATGCCTTCGGCCAGCAGCGAACCACCCACCTGTTGAATCTCTTCTAAGGGTAGATCTTGGAGAATGGTCAATTCAGAGCCAAGTTTGGCGAGCAACAGCTCGTAATGCTGTTGGACCTGCTTGGAACCGGCCCCCACGCCATACACTTCGCCGAGAATTTCTGGCAACGGGATCAAGTTGTGAAAGGTCTGTGCCTGCGCTGGTTTGGCGCCAAGGGGGCGGTCAGCCAGCATCGCAACCCGATTCATCACGCCGACGGTCACTGGCTTGCCGCAGACCGAGCAGAGGCCACGATGCGCCAGCGTGGTGGCTGGATCCCAACGGATTTCACATTTGCGATGACCGTCGTAGTGATATTTGCCTTCTTCTGGGAAGAACTCTAGCGTGCTAACCGCTTCACGATTGTTCTGTAACGCCGCAAAGATCGCCGGGTAGGTCAATGCGGTGTCGAAGAGCGTCGCCTCACGGGCCAACTTTTGGGGCGAATGTGCGTCTGAATTAGAGACCAACGTATATTGATCTAGCGAGGAAACGGTCCAATTCATCGGCGGGTCGGACGAAAGCCCAGTCTCTACGGCAAAGATGTGCGGTGTCAACTCATCAAAACATTCTTCGACTGAATCGAAGCCCGACATTGAGCCCAACAGCGCAAACCAAGGCGTCCAGATGTGGGCGGGAATTAGATACGCTTGCGGATCGGTTTCGAGCACAATTTCCAATAGATCATGCGAATCTAACCCTAAAATTTGGCGACCATCCGAGCGGATATTGCCGATCTTTTCTAGGCGCGCCTGAAGTTTTTCGACCGCCTGGAAGGATGGCTCAAAAAGTACATGGTGAATTTTGCGAACTTTATCGTTCTTTTTATAGATGTTACTAACTTCGCCAGCCAACATAAAGCGAACTGGTTGCTGGCAGGCAGCCGGCACCGTACTTTGAACGGCTTTGGCGTACTCATCTTTGAGGCGAAACAGACCCTCTTCGGCTGGTTCCAGCTTCTGTTTCATCTCTTGTAGCCAGCCAGGATGGGCAATATCCCCTGTGCCAACAAGCTGAACGCCTTTTAGTTGCGCCCAATGACTCAGATGCTCAAAATCGAGATTCTGGCTGGTGGCGCGTGAGAAATGGGAATGAATGTGAAGGTCAGCGACAATTTTGGACATAATATCAAGTATAAATCGCGGGTGCCTTCGCTGCAAATGCGCTAACGTTTATTGCTCTGTGCCTTTATGACCTTTTCTGCGAGTTTTGTTGTTGAATGAACGGCCAACCATTATTTTGGCTGAGCGCTAGGAAAGGATCTATCAAAATAGGCGCGGAATTAAAGGAACTATATCAAAATTGATAGACAAGCTGCTACAACTCGCTGTGTAATCAACGTACACTTAAGCCAAGCCCTGTTGGCATCGGGCAGCGCGACAAAGTTAATACAACCGAAGAGGGGGATCAAGGAACCATGAATACAATGCTTTTGATCGTGGCTGCTTTTACCTATAGTGTGGGTGGTTATTATATGAAACTTTCCGAGGGGCTCACCAAAGGCGGCCCGACGACGCTTGTCCTGGGTTTGTTTTGCCTGGGCGCGCTTTTGCAAGCTATCGCCATGCGCCATGCCGAGATGACCATTACCTACATCGCAGTGTTGGGGCTAGAAGCCATTGCTTCGCTGCTGTTGGGCCTGTTCTTCCTGGGTGAAGGCGTTACCTTGACTAAACTACTCGGCGTATTGCTCGTGGGGATTGGCGTGATCGTGTTGCGCTCTTAATTTTAGGCCTGAATCAATATGCCGACGTTGGCACACTTAAACCAGCCAATAGCCCCTCGGTGAAGGTGATTTCTTGGTCGACGCCGAGCCGTTGATAGATGGTTAGCACTTGTGCAAAGGCCGCATGTGCCTCTACCGAACGATCCGCATCGCGATAGGTTTCGCCTAATGCTCGCCACGCGGGGCCCAGCGCCCAGGGATCTTGTAACGTCTCTCCAGCCTCAATCGCTTCTCGGCAAAATTGCTCTGCTTCGATAAAGCGCAATTGGGCGCGCTGTATGTGACCCAGGATATAGAGACAATAGGGGCGCACCACTACCTCTTCCCGTTGCAAGCCCCGCGCAGCATATGTTTCCGCTTTGGCTAGGTCGCCTAAATAGAAATAGGCTTCGGCTAGATTGGCTTCGTTCAGCGCCAGCCAGTAAGGATGGTTAAGTTCAGTGAAAAATGCTAGGGCCGTTTGTGCTGGCGCCACAGCGTCGGCATAACGCCGTTTGACCAGATAGGCATACGAGAGATTGGTGTTTGTCACCCCAACGGCACAGACCAAATTCCCAGCATTGCGGTAATGACGACCCGCCGCCTGGATGTGCTCAACCGCCGTCTCGAGATGGGCATAACGCGACTCTAGGATGCCCAATCCTTCGTGTAGTTTGGCTAGGTGGTGTTCACTCGTTAGTTGTGCGGCAAGCGGCAAGGCGTTGGTGTAGTGGAGGCGCGCCGCCGTATAATGGCCGGCGGCGTCTTCGATTTCGCCTTGTAATACTTCCAGATCAAAGCGCGCCTGTAAGACTTGGTTGCGCGCCTGCTCGCTATCGCGCATATACCAGAGTGTGCGGCGTCCGATGTTGAGGCGCAAATGGATCTCTTGGGTGGCGCGCAGATTCGTGACGCTTTCCAAGCTCCGCCGATATTCCGCCAAGGCGCGTTCGATCTCGCCAGTATCGGTCAGCAGGTCACCGCGTCGTTCCTGGGCTTGGGCTGTGCTCAGTGAATCTGGTGACCACAGCGCCTGGTCAAGCACCGCCAATCCTTCTTGAGCGCGGCCAGCTAGGCTATACAATTGCGCCAACAGTAACGCCAACGCTCGTTGATCGTCTGGCCGGGCCAGTGGTCTCTGCCCTAGTGGCGCAAAGATTTCCAATGCCGCGCTGGCTTGGCCTTGGTTAATTTCTGTCTGGCGATGAACGTACCAAGTCCAAATGGCCATGTTTGGTTGCCCACCCAACATGTAGTGCCGAGCTGCGGCTGTGAAACGACTGCGCTCGGCCAAGACACTAGCTGCAGCCAGGTGCAGTTCAATTTTGCGCTCGGCAGACAACTGTTGATAAAGCAGCGCGCGCAAGGCGGGATGCAAGCCAATCTTGTCGGTGCTCAATGTTTCGACCAGTCCCAAGTCCAATAAGGTGCGTACTGCTTTGTGGCTGGTGCGCCAAGCATCCCGTGGCGCATTGCCATCGAAAACTGCCAACTCGGAGAGCACAGTCATTTCTGCGGGTGCAAGATGTTGGCGTAGCCGAATCAGGAACCACTCTAGCGTGACTGGTGTCGTCAATTGTTGCAGCGTCTCGGCCAGTGAAACTCCCTGCCGTTGTAGCGCCAGAAAGAGCTGTAACAGCAGTGGGTTGCCGCGCGTCAGGTTCAATAAACGTTGTTGCTGATCTCCAGCCAACGTGATCCGTGCCGAACGCAATAGCGTAGTAACATCTTCCGCGGTGAGGGGCAAGAGCGTAATCAAACAGTCGGCGTCTGGCTCGAACAGCAGCTTCTGACCGATCAGAAGAATCGGCGCACCAGCGCGGGGCGCCCGGATCAGGTCATCGAGAAACGCGCGTAACCGAGCATGCTGATCTGAATCCTGCAAGTCGTCGGTGAGGAGTAGATCCACTTCATCAAAACAGAAAAGTGGCGGCGTCGTTTGGATATCTGCCAAATGCTGGCGCAACGTCGCCAGTGTTTTACTGGTGCTAACTTCCTGTGGATTGGTGTTGAGATAGAGCCAAAGACCAGAGATGCCCTGCTCATGTAGAAAATAGGCCAGGGCAAACGTCAATTGATCTAGATGGTCCGTTAGACCTGGGCGAAAGGTATACCAAAAGACCGCGCCAATTCGCCACTGAGCTGCCAGATGAGCACCGAGGCTGGTCTTTCCCAATCCACCGCCCCCAACCAGGTGAACAACCCGTCCTGCATTGATCATCTGCTGGGCCTGGGCTATTGGCGTCGCGCGACCGATCAGTGGGCGAGCGGTAGGTTGTTCCAATTGTAATGCCGGGCGCAGCGTTTGCACCAACGTTTCGCCCACTGCTTCTACCGCTTGTTCCAGATAGCGATAGTAGGTTGAGCGGCCTAAGGCCAGGAGTCGGATCACTTCGCTCTGCTTGGGGCGCGGCTCTTCGAAATAGGTAAGGAGTAAAATTGCCTGACTGTGCTTATCCAGGTCAAGCGGAAGCTGGCAGACTGTTTCCCAGAGTAAAGTTTGCAATGCCGATTTGGGCCGCGCTTCCCAACTATGCCAGATGGCGCGTAAGCGCTCATCCAGCCCTTTTAAGCCGGTCAAGCTTATTTGTCGCCGCCGCGTTGCGCTGACTGTGGCGCCGGCGAAGAAAACTGAGGCCAGGGGTGAGCGTTTGTCTAGCCACTCACTGTCATCTACATGCTCAAGTGTTTGCCGCAATGTCTGCATAAAGCGATCCGGAGCAGTGGAGGTTACATTGGGAATGATTGTTTGAGTCATAACACAAATCCGTTGGTTTGGGGTAAAATTTGGGACAAATTGGCCCCAAATTGAAACTTTTCGCCACCGCTGCCATCTCGCCACCTAGTATAATACCCACTATAGTATATAACGGATAACCTGTGAAATCCTTTCAGGGTCTATCACCTGTCTTAATTTTGGCTAAGAGGAGAAAAATCATGCAGAAGCAACCTTACCCCCAGATCTGGATCTGCTTACATCTGGTGTGGGTGCTCTTGTTAACGAGCCTACTGCCGCCGTTTAGCCCCACGGTTGCCTTTGGCCAAGTGACGCCACCGGCTTGTCTGAATGATCGCGGTGATCCCGTCGCACCTAACCCGGCTTTTCTGGAGCCTGGCTGGACAGAGGCTTGGGTATTGGAGCTTAACTTTAATCATGCGCCCTCCATCAGCGCAACCACAGGCTGTCTTGGTACGATTTCGGCAAGCAATCCTCAGCAAGTCGTCTATACCCTATTGCAGTGTCCCTTGCAAAACAACATCAATCAGGTGCCAGTCGGCAATGGCCTGGCTGCTTTTGACGGCAACTTCTGGATTGAATGCCCCGGCATCCAACCCAATAGCTACCCCCACAAGAATGGCGCCATTTTGGGGCGGGGGAAATTTAACACACCGGCATCCTATACACTGGTCAACCATCCGAATGTGAGGATCGTCGCCACACTTGATGCAAGTTCGTCCATCAATTTGACCAGCACCTATGGCAGCGCGACCTTTGCCAATCTCGCCAGCTATACTAATTTTGCGGGCAAACTTGTCGCCTTTAAATCAGAAGTTAACAGCAACGTTGGTTCCCACGCTGTCAATGGCCGCTTACTCAAACCCCAAGCCAACGTGCCTACCTTTACCTTTGATGAGAGTCAACCGTTTACGATTGGCGCGCAAGGACAAAGCTGGTTGCTTTATGAGCTAACGGTCGATCCGCCCGGCGGCTGCTGTAAACAGTAGCGAAAAAAGTCATACCTAGACTGATTTAGTCCCGTTCAAAATAACCGCATACGCTTAGGCCCTGACGTATTTTGCCGACGTCAGGGCTTATTTTTGTTCGCCTTGCAGTGGTTGCCTAAGCGCAGGAGCTTTTCGGACCAAGCGAGAGCGGGACTTTCCTGCTACTTTTTGAAACTTATGCCCTTGAATTGGCTTGTTTAGTTGTCTAGAATGGTTGTAGAAAAGCTTTTCTAGCGTGTAAAGAGTTCTAACAACGTAGCATTTCCAACAATCAACCAGATATCCCGAAAAGGGAAAGGAA
>JAPLGZ010000654.1 GCA_026389895.1 Chloroflexota bacterium
AATGAACCGATCACCAACATGGTCACAATAAAAAAGGTAACCGGCGCCAGCAAGGGTAGGGTGATATACCAGAACTGGCGCAGCATGCCTGCGCCGTCGATCCCGGCCGCTTCGTACAGCGTGCGATCGATGCACAACAAACCCGCCAAATAGAGCACCATGTAATAGCCGCAGGCGGCCCAGATGGACATAATCACAATCGACCACATCGCCAAGTTTGGATCGCCCAACCAGGCCGTGTTACTTGGTAAACCGAGCTTGCCGAGGTAGTAATTCAATAGGCCAAATTTGGGTTCGTAGATCCAGAGCCAGACTTCAGAAATGACGATAATCGAAATGACCGTTGGAAAGAAGAAGATCGCCCGGTACACTTTGTGGAATTTAATTTTCAGACTGAGCAAAAAGGCAATCAGCAGCGACGCCACCAGTGTGCCCGGCACATAGCCAATCACAAATTGCAGCGTATTCTTGAGGCTGCGGATGAATTCCTCATCTTGGAATAAAGCTTGATAATTGCCCAGACCGACAAATTTTGGCGGCTGCACCACGTTCCATTCCAGCAAACTGATTACCAGAGAAAAGAGCACTGGGAAAACCGTAAAAATCAGCACCGAGCCCACCGTCGGCAGCAAAAACAGAACCGCCCAGCGTAATTCTTCCAGCGCATAGGGTGAATATTTCCGTTGTCGCGTCGAGCTCACCTGTGCTTTAGAGATCGCCATTCCATTGCCTCCCACTGCCCCTGAGTGCATTGCACGGGTCAAACCAATCTGCCATTAGAAACCATCACCCGACCCGTGCGCTGCACTCACCGCACCAATCTACGCCGATGAACCAAGCTACATTCACCACTCTTCATAGCGTGTGCCAGCAATATAACTGATACTGTTTTTGCCTGGCTCATGAAAATAATAGACCGTGAGAATTTGTCCGTTGGCTAGTTGCACCGAACTTGGATACCCCAAATCGGTATGCTCGCCGTCACTGCGCAGGACGAGTTCATGCGGCAAATCCCAAGTTACGCCGTCATCGTGGCTGAGGCAGGCGCGCACCCCATAGGGCGGGCGACGGTAGCCATAGGTCATCAGCAGTTTGCCACTTTGCAAGCGCAAGAGATGTTGTGGGTGGCCCCAAATTGGCAACCGGCGCGGCAGGCTCCAAGTCTTACCTTCGTCCCAGGAATCCGCTTGCCAAGCCTGCTCCTTGCGCTTATCTTCGCGCAAAATACAGACCAGTTTACCCGAAGGCAAATACGCGAGTGTCGGCTCTTCAAAGTGATGGTTACCAAATGGGTCATAACCGATCAGACCCCAATCCTGCCAATGTTGGCCTTTGTCCGTTGATTTTCGGAGAAAAGCTCGGTGCCCGCCTTGTTCCCCTTCCAGTGAATTGTTCTCATAGACGGGGATTAACAGGTCGCCAGAAGGCAGTTCTAGCACGGCGTCGGTGGTGGAGACCCAGGCACCAACGCCCGCAGGCCGGCCCACATTGATATGCTCTTTATCCCAGGTATAACCATTGTCTTTGGAGATCGTAACAAAGGCGCCCAACCCTTCCGCGGTGTACGGTTCGTCTCGGTAGACTTGCCATTTGAAGAAATTGCTGATCAGCGTGCCGTCACGCAGTTGGGCAATCGAAGGGTCTTGAATCCCAATATCAGGCCCATCCTCGGCCACTGTCACCGGTGGGCTGGCCGTCCAACTCTGTCCACCATCGTTGGAGCGAACAAGGGTGGCCTTAGAGGAAGAATCCAAATGGGTCATTTGGCGACGGCGTAAGGCTTCGCGAAAGACAATTACCAATTCGCCATTGGCCAGTTGTTTGATATCGGGAAATGCGCTGTAGCTGTCTGCATTGCGGTAGACAGTGAAATGCTCTAACACAGCTGTGCTCCTTATGTGTGGATGCGAGGTGGCGTAAAAAGCTCACGCCAAATGGAAAGCAAGCCTATAAAATGACTAGCGTGCTACGCGTTTGCCTGCCAGGCGGGGAACTGACAGTGTTGCCACAAAAGGCTTTGAGCAAGCTCCAGATCGCGTGTCGCCAGAGCCTTGACAATTGGGAGATGGCGGCTGGCGCCAGCATCGGGCGGTTTGATAAAACTATCGGGGCGGACGAGGGCCAGCACCCGGAAATATTCGCCTAGGGCCTGCCGTCCCGCAGCAACCAGGGCTTCATTGCCCGAGGCCATTAACATACTGACATGAAAATTAACTTCAGCCTCTGCGTGGGCCGCTTGGTTGTCCATCGCCTGGTCGATTTCGCGCGCTTTCTGGGCCAGGTCTGCCAATGTATTGTCCGTCGCCTTGCGAATCGTGATATGTTGCGCGCCTAGTTCAATGCTTACCCGAAACTCAAAGGTTTGTTCTAGCAGTCGATCAAGCGCTTGCGTGCTATTGAGATGTAATTCCTGCACACGCTCGGTCGTAAAGTAACCAACTGATGGTCGCCGCTCAATCAACCCTTCAATCTCTAAGACCGTAAGCGCCTCACGCACAACGGTGCGACTGACCGCCAACCCGTCGCTGAGTTCGCGTTCGGTTGGCAACCCCTTCCCAGGCCCCAGATGGGTGGCAAAAATATAACGCTTGATCACCTCCGCCGCGGTATCACGCAGCGAAGATTTTTGCAGAGGAATCAGTTCAATGCTTTGATTATTGCTTTTTGGTCTAACCATAAACCAAATAATACAATAACTGTATGCGGTTTGTCAATCCCCCAAAATAACAACGCGCTGCCCGACCATTTGGTTGAAGGCTGATCAGCGCCAGTTTATCGGTGCAGGGTGGTTTCCCTCTGCTTAAGAGCGTGTTAAAAAAGGTTGCAGTGGGGTACGAGCCGCATATGATGCACGGACATCCTTTACTCCACCACGTCCCACCAAGACCCTTGTCCGTGCGTTGTACGCTACGCCATGAGCCAACTTCTCACTTTTTAAACACGCTCTTAGCTCAGGTTTATCCACTGTCTTTATAGATAAGCTCTTTGCTTCGGTCTCCGCTTTGGTGGACTTGGCTCGTACCTGCTTGCTCAATCAGAATGCTCTCTCTTGCCCTGACCGTTTCCTTTTTCTAAAAACTTCCTAGCTTTTACTTAATGAACGCTGTACCTAATTAGTCTAGGACCAAGGTTTCTGGCAAATCGAAGGAGAAGACAGGCTGATTCGATGCGTTGGATATGCTTAAATTTCAGCGTAAATAACATGAATATTTAGTAAATAATACAATATTTACATGATATTTCTACTATATTAAACCAATTTTTATGTCATATTTATTAGATTTTTTATTAATACACATATCGATATTTGTAAATTATTATTCGCGTAAATATACTGTATCAATAGCG
>JAPLGZ010000908.1 GCA_026389895.1 Chloroflexota bacterium
TATGAAAATCTTGATCAGAATGGTAATGGCGATCCATGTGTTCATCTACCGCCTGACCAGCGGCAAGGTATTGGGCAAGTTTGGGAATAACCCGATCCTGCTCTTAGACACAGTCGGGCGTAAAAGTGGCCAACACCGAACAACCCCGCTAATGTATATTCGGGATGGCAAAAACTACGTCATCACAGCCTCGAATGGTGGCGCCGATTCAAATCCGGGTTGGTATTTCAATTTAAAAAGCAATCCCAAAACAACGATCCAGGTGCTAGGTGAAAAAATACCGGTCAATGCTCAGGAAGCACCGACAAAAGAGCGCAACCGGCTCTTTGCCCAGCTAACGGCCACCGCGCCGCAATTCAAAGGGTATGAGGAAAAGACCAAACGCACCATTCCGATGATGATTCTACGGCCTGGGAAAAAATAAGCGAGTTTGGGAGATAAGCGCGGTAGGTTGTCTCTCGGTTATCGGCGATTATGCCAATGCTCGCTAGACACCGTTAGCTATCCTCAGATCAAAACAGAATTTGATTTGCGCATAGCTAACGGGCATTACAAACGCCCAACTGCGGTTGGATGGCGGCGAACCACTGCTCTGTAATGGCGGCATAGCCAGCCGCGTTAGGGTGGTTGCCATCATCGGCTAGGGTAGCGGGATTGGTAAAAATCGTCGTATGAAAAAAGTCCACGATGGCGGCATTGTGCGCAGCCGCGCTGGTGCGGATGGCACTGTTATAACGCGCTACCTGTTCGCTCATCAGCGTCAGTTCAGCGGCGGATGTGCCAGGAAAGGCGCCGCTGATGGCAACCGGGCGTTGGGCTTGATCATCGCCCAGCGCAATCAAAATAGACGCGCCGGTGGCTTGCAACTGGCTCAGGATAGTTTCCAAATTGTTGGTGAAATGGGCCAAATCCTGCGTCTCATCCGCGGGCGTGGGATTGCCATATTCATAGAGGTACCACAAATCATTACTACCGATCCAGACGGTAGCGATTCTTGGGTGGCCAGCGGCTTTGGCTTGGTTGAGTAGCGCCACGGCTTGGTCAAGCTCTCCAGCCTGACCTTCAACCCCACTGATCAGATTATCAGAAGTCCAGCCCGATTTCCCCAAATTAGCCAAGGTTGAACCGGCCCGCAATGTCTGCAAATCTTCTAACAGACGACCTGGAAAACCACCCAGGGCTAGCTCATCGCCATCGCCTTCCGTCAAACTATCACCCAGTGCGACATAAGTAATTGGCCCAGCGGGCAACACACTACAGACGCTAAGCGGCGTGGGCGTGGTGGTTGGCGCCGCACTCCCAGATGTCGCAGAAGGAAGCGGCGTGGGCGTAAGCGTTGCTTGGTTGATTGACTTGTTAATCAAGGGTAGATAAACGCCTTTATCATCCGGCAGGCGGGTCAGGACGAACGTCGGGGTCGTTGTCGTTGTGGTCACGGGTGTAGCCGGCAGGGTTTCCGTGGGCGTGTTTGTTTCGACAACTGGGTCGGCGCTGTCCGGTGCGCCATCGTCGATCACAATCTGCTTAAGTTTCGCCAGCATTTGCAAAGCGGTAAAGTTACGCTGATTGTAGCCGTAACGCAAGCCTTCCGTGGTAAAATCGGCGGCGCAAACACCAGCATCACAACTGGCCAGGTTCGGATGAACACCATCCTCGCTGATCCCCTGGTTGATCATTGGCACGCCTTGCAGCGCTTGCCAAAAATTCCATAGGGGGATCTGCTGAGCTTGTGCCACCTCACGCACCACCTGGTTATAGGGCGCGACACGTGCCCCCAAAGTGACATCATCTAAACGCGGCGGCAATGTACTTAGCACGGGAATGACACCAGCCTCGACCGTTTCAGTGATAATGTGCGTCAAATCTGTGCGGTAGCGCGGCAAATCGTTAAAACGTTCTAGATCGTTTGTGCCCACCATAATCAAGGCGATGGCCGGCTTGAGCACCCGCAGTTCACAAGTTAACGCACTTTCCCCAACATGGCACTCCGTATGGTTAGCATCCGGCAATCCCAATAACTGGTTGGCACTCCACCCTGTCACAGCGCCCGCGCTGGATCGTGTGAACGAATTGGCGACGCCACACCAAACAGCCGCATAGTTATTGGGAAAAGTAGTGGCGCGAAAACTGGCAATCATAGGCGCTAGTTCGCTGTGATCACCCAGATTTTCGGCATTACAACCAATATCACTCAGAAACGAACCTGAATCGGTGATGCTGTCACCGAGCTTGGCAAAGACTGTGGCGCGATTGCCTTGGATCACGCCATCGGCCAAGATCGCGCGCAGACGGCTTTTCAGCGTGGCGTCAATGGCAGGGATGATTGGATCAGCCATAGCAGCACGCGGCGCGCCCTTACCGTGACGAGGATGCCGCCGAAAGGCCCAACTAGCCGATGGGGTGAAGGCAGTAATGACGATCGCAAGTAAAGCAATTAGGATCAGAAGACGCGCCATAGATAACTCCGCGAGATTTGGGGATTAGATTGGACAAAGCACTGGCATCAGTCGCAACCGCAGAGTAGACGAAATGCCTTCCTTCATGAGTTACCGCATATTCTGCTTGAAGAGTAACAAAAGTCTTTGACAGCGGGTCGGGTCCGACGAAAATTCGCCGGCAGTCAACGGTGTATTTAAGAACTCACTATAGCCAGGATGCGCCGCAAGATCGACATGATTCAGATCATAGAAACCCATTGACCATTCTGGGAATTGCCGCGCCGTTTGGACGCCCTGCAAGAGTGGGATCAGGCCTTGATGGCGCGCATCACTGGCGATCTTAGTATAAAGCTTATGGACTACAGCCTCCTCGCCTTCCAACACCTGGATGATATTCCCACCCTTGTAAAGTAACATACCCGTAACGCCTAATTGCGTATTGTTCTCACGTGATTTTGCCAACAGTTCCAGTAACTCAGGTTTCGAGAAAGGGTGCACCGCCGAACTGACATAGATAATAAAAAACATGAAACCTTTCCTTACAAAGTAGCAATAGCCTACCTACATCTTTTTACTGGCTATTAGTATAGGTAAGGTTAAGGAAATTTTCATCGGCCAAATGGCTGATCTTAACCGGTCAGGCCGCTTAGGTTGCGCGACTGAACATACCTGGGCCTCTTTCAAACAACCAAGTATAAATTAAGCAGCAACCGCTTACCTGCGGTTTGCTTCTACCCTGCTTAATAACTCTTCGCGGCCCGAAAACCCGCATCCTGCGCCTCTTGCTCCGTACAGAACCAACGGTCACCTTCGGCAGGCTTGATTCGGGTGAGATCATAATTTTTGCCACCAGGCAGGTGATAAATTTTGTCACCTTTGGCGTTGACATTGCCTTTGATCGCGCAGCTTGGATCGGGCGCTTCGCTGCAACCACCGGCACAGGTGAAGCCACTGGGGTTAATGGCTGGGGCGACTGAGGATGTAGTTGTCGGCCGCGACTCGCTCGCGATGCTAGTGGGAGCAGGGTCAAGCATGGTTGGGGTGGCGACGACAAGTTGGCTGGCTGAATCAGGCGTTGGTGTGTAGAACGGTGTGACGGTGGGGATCATCGTGGGTTGCTTGCTCGGTTGTTCGGTGTCAGTGGGCAGTGCGGATTGCGTAGCGGTTGCGGTCAGCGTGGATAATAGGGTCGAAGTGGGTAGCAACAACGGCGTTGTGGCGACAACAGAGGAATCGATAGTTATGGCTGGTGTGGATGTCACCAAAGCGAGGTCAATTCCTGGTGAGGCTTGGGTGGATGTTAACAAAGTTTCTGCTTGCTCATCATTCTGCGCGGCCAAAGGCGTAGCACGGCGCAAGCGGGTTAGGAGAAGGGATTGCAAGCTGGCGCCTGGTTCAGAAGTGGCGGGTGGACGCGCCATCTCTTTGGTTTGTCTTGGCAATAAGTTGAGGCCAATCACCATGACGCAGGCGATCCATAAAGTTGCAAATACTTTGCCAATCGTTTCCTGCTGCCATAACCAGAGAGGCAGCTTCACTGGCCAGAAAAAGACCCACAGGCCGATGTTCAGTAGAGGTTGCATAGGATGTGCCTTGGATGAAGTGCTGCGTTACAGGGTGAATTGCGCCAAAGCGGGCAGGATCGGGTGAGCTTGGCGCCCATTTTTGGTCTCACTTCACTATAGCGCAATTTATCCAAATTTACATCCGTCAAATGGATGAGGCAATTCTTACAAATATTTATTTAGCCTAGGAATAACTAGTTGGCAGCACCGGCATTCTGGCACCAGATCAAGAAGAAAACAGGCAGAGCTTACGCAGTAAGCGGTGCGACCGTAGTAGTCGCACTTTCCAAAACAAATGCACCCGATCCGCTGAGTAAAAGGTGCGGATCGGGTGCATTAAAGTTGCTGAGTAAGAACAGGTTACACTACACGCTATTCGCTAGCCTATGCTATGGTAGAGGGTCAAAATAAAATTGACCGGATTTATCCACTGCTAAGCAAGGTATGCTGCTCAACACCGTTTTCTACAAAAACGACGTTTGGCCTGTGGCGGCGTTGCTCACATATGGCTCGATCTTTAATAGTTAGTGAGCCATTTCGACCGTTGGCTGGAGTGGGACAACACGCTGCACGGCTTGACGCATGGTATCAATCGTAAACGGCTTGTAGACCACTTCAGAAAAACCCAGCTTTGGGAGTTGGTTTTCGATGGCTTCAGTCGTGTGGGCGGTCATAGCAATGACGGGGATGATCGGATAATGACTGCTCACCCAACGCATCAAGTCAAAGCCACTTTCGCGCGGCATAACAATATCGGTAATCACAAGATCCCAATCTCGCGTATCCAGTTGCTTGCGTGCTTCGGCCACGGATTGGCAAGCAACCGGGATATAGCCGATTTGCTTTAGAACAATACTGATGAAGCGACCCAACTTCTCTTCATCATCTACAATCAGTACATAACGCAGGCGATTCTGACCTTCTAGTGTCGGTGTAGCCATCTTAATTTTCCACCATATGAATTGCAAAACCGGGCAAGTAAAACTTACATAAATCTTACCACAACTTTCTTGCATGAATTATCTTACTATAAATTGGAAGGAATACAACTGAGACAACAGTCCTAATTTAGGCGAAGAGTTAGAAAAATTCGGACAAAAATCATAAAATTAGGAAGAAATAGGGTTAGAGGAAGAGAAAATCTTTAAAGAGGACAGGAATTTTATCTATGCGAAGGCACAAGATTAATTCTGCGTAAATGCCGCCCCACTTTCCAGCCAAGTTTCTAATGTGCTGCCCACTTTAGCCAGGCTGTCGGCACTGATCTTATCAAATGTATCTTGCATGGTATGGCGGTAGGGATAATCAGCCCCAAAGAGAATCGCCGCCGGAATACGTGCCTGCAGAAAGGCAGTATGAGCACCCGTAATCGGCCCAGCTTGCCGGCTGATCAATTGATCGTTATGGCCGAGTTTGGTCGCGGCCTGCCAAATTGCTCGACTTAAGCCGACATGGCTATTGGTATCAATATAGATGCGCTGATCTTTACCACCGACCATCTCAACAACCACGGCAAATTGCGGGCCGTGGCAGGGAAACGTTGGATCGCTAAGTGAGCGGACAAAATTGGCGCTGCCGACCAGTGGTTCCCATCCGGGCAGATTGGCATTGTCATCATCATCAAAAAAGACAAGACAGACGGCATGTTTTGTGGCATCCACATCTAACGTACGCGCTAATTCCAAAAGAACACCCACTCCCGAAGCATTATCATTCGCGCCAGGCGTTTGCAAGGTATGGCTAGCAGGATCAGGATCAGCGTCGGCCGCGGCCCGACTGTCGTAATGAGTGCCCAAGATGGCAACGGGTGCGTTGGGATTGGTGTTCTTGCGGATCGCAATAATATTACGCGCAACCGTACTATTGGTCAGCGTAATTGGTTGAATCACGACATCCCAACCCAAAATCGTTAGCTCTCTGGTCAGGATATCACTGGCCTGCATCCCTCGATCGGTTCCAGCCACGCGCGGGCCGATGGCGATTTGGGTTTGAACGTTCGCCAGCGCCCGTTCGCCCGAAAAGTTGTTAGATGGCAACAGGCCATAGCCCAGATAGCCGAAAAAACCGACGGATAGCGCCAGGACAACGACCAACACAATCTCAATACTATATGAGCGCAAATGCTTCATGGGTTACTCTACTTACTCGACCACGGGGCAGAAAAGGGGAGACACGAGACCAGGAGAGAGACAAAGAGATCAAGAGACAGGGGCTGTTCGCTCTGTTAGGAACCGAGTAAATGCTACGCCTTGTCTCCCCTCTCCTGGTCTCCCTCTTTCTCACGGCTAGACTGACTACTCGTCGCTATTACTGTTCCGGTCCCGGAAGACAAGCCTGATGGGCGTCCCAGTAAAGGGATAGCGCATGCGAATCTGATTTTCTAGATAGCGTTGGTACGAGAAATGAACCAATTCTGGATCATTGACAAAAATCAAAAACGTGGGTGGATCATTGCTCACTTGCGTGCCATAATAGATGCGCATGCGACGCCCAGTTTTAGAGGCTGGCGGCGAAGCATCATAGGCATCACGCAAAATCTGGTTAAATTCACTTGTGCTTAGCTTGTGGCGTCGAGCTTCCACTACTTCCATCGCCGTGGGCAGCACGCGGTTAATCCGTTGGTGAGTCAATGCGCTGATAAACAATACGGGTACATAACTGAGAAACTTTAAATCGTCGCGCACCTTGTCGGTAAATTCGATCATGGTGTTGTTATTTTTTTCGAGTGCGTCCCACTTATTGACAATAAGGACGACACTCTTATTTTTTTCGAGAATATAACCGGCCACATGGGCATCTTGGGCGGTGACACCTTCAACGGCATCAATGAGCAAGAGGGCCACATCGGCGCGGTCGATACTGCGTAAACTGCGCAACACACTATAAAATTCAATGCCAGCTGATACGCTGCCGCGACGCCGGATCCCTGCCGTGTCAATCAGGGTGATAACTTTTCCATCATAGGTCAGTTGCGTGTCAACTGGGTCGCGCGTGGTGCCGGGCACATCGCTGACGATGGCGCGTTCTGACCCTAAGAGGGCGTTTAACAAGCTGCTTTTGCCAACATTCGGGCGCCCGACAATCGTAATCCCGATATCATCATTTGCCGCCTCATACTCGGGAAAGACCGGCAAAACCTTAACGACTTCATCGAGCAGATCACCAACGCCGTCACCATGATAGCCACTGGTGGGGAAAGGTTCACTGAGGCCCAAATTCCAAAACTCCACCGCATTCAATTGGGTCGTCTTATTTTCCGCTTTGTTAACAGCGATAAAGACTGGTTTGTTAGCAAGACGGAGCACCTCGGCCACTTCTTGATCGGCGGAAGTCAGCCCTTCACGGGCATCAACCACAAAGATAATGACATCCGCCTCTTCAATCGCCAATTTAGCTTGGTTTTGAATATGCGAGACAAAAGGCGCAGAATCGAGCGCCAATACCTTGACACCGGGCTGGCGCAAATGGGCTGCGCCCATATCAGATGGCGCTTCAAGGCCACCGGTATCAATTACGATAAAACTGATTCCATTCCAATCACTCTCGCCATAAATCCGGTCACGTGTTGTGCCTGGTAGATCTTCTACGATCGCTGTCGGTTGGCCGATCAGCCGATTAAAAAGCGTCGATTTGCCCACATTAGGGCGACCAACCAAAGCAACCACAGGTTTTCTTTGTTTCATAATCTCTCTCACAGTTGGGAGCAATCCCACTTCTAGTTGGGTGAAGGCTACCGAGTAACCTTTCGACCCCTTGGGCCAAAGCCCTCATTCCTGCAATGTTACTGGGTAACGATCGCAAGTAAAACAATCTTAGACGACCTAGGGTGTAGGCGTTGCCGAAGCCGCTTTGGGCGGTGCGGCAACGGGCGTCACCGCTGGTGGGATCGTGCCACCGGGTGCAGACACGGGCGGTGTTGGCATCGCATTAATGACGACCTCCACCTTGGCCGGTAATACACCCACTTGCCGAACGCCAGCTGGCAGCGCTACGGTCGGAGAAATAATATGCGTACCCGGCAACAGATCATTGAGATCTAAAATGACGAACATGTCACCCGACCCCAACGATGCCAACATGGGTAAAGGACCACTGATGATTACGTCGACCGTCGCCGGCGCCACAATCGCTTGGCGACCGCTGCCCAGATTGCGCAAAACCGGCTTTAACGTAACCGTACGTGTGCTTTCAATCGGGGCAATCCCCGCCACGACAGAGACAGTATTGCCCTCAAACGCCGTAACACCCTCCGGTAACAATAGATTTAGCCGCCGATAGATATCCACTTTGGCCCCATCCAACGCGAGTGGAGCCGTTGACACAAAGCCAGGGATCTGGTTCAGAACCTCGCTGCTGCCGCGCAGGACAACGGTATCGGGATCACTTTTAACTGAACTTAGCCGATAACCAAGCGCCGGCTGCCCTTTTAGATCAACGCGCACTGCGACTTCTTTGCGGCCCGGCCAACGCTCCACCGGCACGACAATGTTCACCGTTGACGGTTCCACAGTCACCTGCGCCACGGGTTGTTTGTGTTCATCCACCACTTCGACAGCCTGCGTCCGTTCAACCTGGCTGAGCGCGCTGCGCAAATAGACTTGGGTGTCGGCGCTGCGCACTTGGTCAACTTGGGTGGCTGGCCCCCGCACCATTACTGTGGCTGGGGTGATCACAGGTGGTGAAGAATCAAAGCCGAAAGCTGCAGCATCCATCACATCAACATGCACGGGCACAGTTCTGGTGATCAAAGAATCCAGTTGAATCCGAAATTGTTCACGCTGAATCTCTGTCACCGTCACATAGGGATCGGTCACACTCACTTGAACCGGCACATCGTGCACGCCTACGTCTAAGCCAGCCAGATCAATGTAGGCTGTAATATCGTTGGCGGCTAGCGTGCTCCACGACGTGCGGGGCGCCCGTAGGATCAAGCGCACGCTTTCTTTGCTTAAATCCTGGAGCGGCACCAATGTGTCGGGTAAACCACGAACCCGGATCGAAACTCTATCCGGGAATTCCTGTGTAACTAATGGGTTTTCCTGATTGATGGCAATCAACCAGACGATCAAACCCATTAGAATCGATAAAAGTAGTGTACCCAGGTGCCCGAAAAGCCGGCGCCAACCTTTACGTACACGGCGGATTAGCTGTATTTCCACTCAATATCTCAACCCGATAAACAGTCGCCTTATCCGATTCCCACAGACGCCCGCTCCTCATGCTATTGCAGAATTAAACGTTTTCAAAGGCCGCCATTGGCTGGGAAGGATCTGCTCAATACCTATGTCTTATAAAATTCACTCAAGATTGGGCGCAAACGATCACTATCGATGCGCAAAATACGCCCATTGCGCGCCACCGAAACAGTGCCTGTCTCTTCGGAAACCACCACAGAAAGCGCATCCGATTCTTCCGTCACCCCAATCGCCGCACGGTGGCGTGTGCCCATTTGATTATCGGCCAATTCGCGTTGCGACAGGGGCAGGACACAACCAGCCGCGTAGATATGGTCACCTTGGACAACCACCGCCCCATCATGCAGGGCCGTATTTGGAAAAAAGATCGTCGTCAGCAATTCTGCTGTCACTTCGGCGTTCAACACAATGCCACTATCCGTCACTTCACCCAGACCGGTCGCTCCTTCAAAGACGATCAAGGCGCCATGCCGGCGTTGCGCCATCTGCTCTACGCCTTTCACCACATGACTGATCAAACGTTGCACCGAAGTGTCTTCGGCATGTCGCGTTAAAAATGGTGTAGAGCGTCCCACACGTTCCAAGGCCCGCCGCAGTTCTGGCTGAAAAATCACGGGTAAGGCCACCAATAATACGTTGGTGCTGTTACGCAACAACCAATTAAAGGCCGTCAATTGCACCGTCTGGCTCACCACAGCCGCCGCTAAGACGATCACCACAATGCCGCGCAATAGTTGCACAGCCCGTGTGCCGCGGAATAGACGCAACAGTCCATAAAAGATCAGCGAAACCAGCACCACATCCAGCAGGTTCTTGGGATCGTACAGACGGTTTAGCGAAGCCAGAATATCAGTTGCCATAATAAACCCAAATCAACCCAACGGAACCCCGCCCAATAGATGGGCCAGAATTGCCTTCTGCGCATGCAGGCGATTATGGGCCTGGGCAAAGAGCAAACTATCGCCACTATTCGCGCCCACGCCATCAGCGATGTCATCGGTGATCTCTTCGCCGCGGTGGGCAGGCAGACAGTGCATCACCTTCACATCATGATTACGCGTGTGCGCCACCAGTTGCGCATTAATTTGATAGGCCGACAGATCGGCCACATGGCGGGCATGTTGGGCTTCTTGGCCCATACTAGTCCACACATCAGTGTACAACACGTCGGCGCCGATCACGCCATCCAGATCATCGGTTACAGTAACATCGGCGTCGGTTTGGGCGATCAGCGCCGGGTCGGGTTGATAGCCCACCGGGGCCACGATCCGCATCACCATGCCCACTTTGCCACCCGCTTCGAGCAGGCTGGTGGCGACATTATTGCTGCCATCTCCAATATAAACGACGGTCAAGCCGGTTAAGTTACCCAATTGTTCCCACAAAGTGAAAATATCGGTCAACGCCTGACAGGGATGCGACAGATCACTCAATCCATTGATCACCGGAACGCTGCCCCACTCGGCCAATTCGAGCACATGTTTGTGATCAAAAACCCGCGCCATAATGCCATCCACATACCCACTCAGCACACGCGCAATATCGGGCGCGCTTTCCCGTTTACCCAGGCCAACTTCTACAGAGCTCAGGTGAAGGGCATGGCCACCTAAATGCTGCATACCCATTTCAAAGCTGACGCGGGTGCGCAAGCTGGGTTTTTCAAAGATCATGGCCAACGCCTTACCAGCCAGAATGGGCGCATTACGGCCAGTGCGCAGACGCTCTTCTTTAAGCTGGCGTGCCAGATGCAATAGCCCCCAGAATTGCTCATTGGTCAGCGATTGAATATCTAGAAAGTGCGCAAGCGCGGGGATTTCAGTAATTTTCTGTCCAGCAGACGGCATGATAGTTCTTTCCTGTAAGAAGTTAGTCGATGGCACAGTAGCACCTAAAAAGGCATATCCTCATCCAACTCGGCCTGGCGGGCGGCGTCACGCTGCTGCGCCTCGGCCTGGCTGATCACGGGATTCGACAGTGTCCCCAATTGTTCAATTTCTACACGCACAGTATCGCCAGGTTGCAGCGGCCCTACACCAGCGGGTGTGCCAGTTAAGATGAGATCGCCCGGCTCCAATGTCATAAATTGCGAGACAAAGGCCAAAATGCGGCCTAGCGAATAGATCATCAACGAGGTATTGCCATTCTGGCGAACTTCCTCATTCACATAACAACGAACGGCCCGATCCGCTGGCTCAAAGCTGGTATCAATCCACGGACCAACCGGGCAAAAAGTATCAAAACCCTTGCCACGCGTCCACTGACCATCACCTTTTTGCAGATCGCGCGCCGTCACGTCATTGGCCAATGTATAGCCAAAGATCACACGCGTGGCGTCGGCCTCATTCAAATGCCGACAATGCTCACCAATGACCACAGCCAATTCGCCTTCGTGATGGACGCTCTTGCTAATGTCGGGATAGACGATTGCTTCATTGGGTCCAATCAAGGTGGTCGGTGGCTTCAAAAAGATCAATGGCTCAGGTGGCACTTGGTTGCCTAATTCAGCCGCATGTTCTGCATAGTTGCGTCCCACACAAATGATCTTGCGCGGGCGCACCGGCGCGAGCAAAGTGACATTCTCTAAAGCCACAGGCTCCCCAACCACCTGAGGCGCATAGATGCCGGCACGCAGCGGCCTGACATAGGGTGGCGCCTGGAGCCGATAGACAACCTGATCAACCAGCATACCCCAGCGCGGGGTCAGATATTCTGGTGCTACGTCGGCAAACGATTCAATAAAACGAACAATGCGCATAGGTTGTTCCTGGTCCTTTGAATGAGATGCATGTATAAGGATTAGGAATACAGGATTAGGGATACATCGCCATGATAATCCCGTATCCTCTAATCCTATATCCCTATCCCAGTGATGCATCACTTAATAATTAATCTGGCCAATGGCGAAACTGCTTACCAGCATGGCCAAAAGCCACCATACATTGGCTCGCTGTAACGGTTGTTTATGATAAACCGCCAACCAAGCCGGCAACCAGAGTACAACCAGTGGCACCAACCAAAGCGGCGCACGGGCAAACACAAATAACAGGATCAGGCCTGCTTCCGCCACAGCCAATAAAGCCAGACCAAACAAATCCTCGATCAAGCGAACGCTACGCCCTTCGCCCCAATTATGCACTACCAAGAGCACCAGGAAGATAAAATTTAACTTCCAATGGACCCCGCCACTGGCCGAAGGAGCAAACAGGTTGATCGCCAGCGCCCAGGGCAACGCCACGGTGACAACACTATGCAAAAAGGCCGGTGATAGTTGTAGTACGCGCCGGCTAATCCACCCCAATCTGCTCACCAACGCAACCAACAGGGTCATCCAGACGGCCGTCATCCCTAGCACCAACGCCACCGCCCCGGCTAATAGCAGGCTAGGCAACGCCACACGGAAGAGCAAAGGAAAGGCGCCCGCATTATCCCAGCCCAGCAAGCGCGCAGCCGGGGCATCACGGCGCAAGTAAGGTAACCAAACCTGGTACTGAATCGCCTGGGTATGCAACGGCAACAACTCAGACCGACCGGCCGCCAGGCGCCAGATGCTGCCCCACAATGGATCGACCAATAACAACAGCAAGGCCGCCGTTTGCCAGTTTAGATCCAAACGGCGGGTCGTCAGCCCAATTGAAAAAAGGGCGGCCACCACCGCCCAGGCCGCGGTCGGTCGCCAGGGAAATTGGCCCAGCCAGATTTGAGCATTCAGCGTTGCGCTGTTGCCAAAGTTCAGATCATCCTGCATCGTCGGCGTAAAGACCGAACGAGCAAGCCGGTTTAATTTTGCACCCATATTCAAGCGATCTGGTTCAATGCGCTGGCGCCGAAACCAGCCAACAACTATAAAACCCATGCGCTCTTGCACGCGCATGGGCTGGCAACCTGATTTGATTATACCAAAAGGTGACACAGGAGCGAAACTATACCGTCTGAGTAAGTGCGTACGAGGGGATAGGATGCGGATACACAGACAATGAGAGAGAAATTGGAGATTAATAACGAGCAATCTCTAATCTACCAACCAGACTAGGGTTAAAACCCGCGCCCAGTGGGCTCCCGTGACAGGTTCGGGAAGTCGCCTCAGCGACTAATCTCCAATCTCTCTCACACAATCACCTCTAGCCGGCCAGGCTGAATGCTAATTTCCACCCGATCAGCCTGTTTTGCGATCACTTCGCCATCGAGTTGGACGGGCAAACCTTCGGCGCAGCTAATCTTCAATTGCCGGCAGCGCAACATAGTCAAGGCCGAATGCGTGGTATGTTTGCCAAAGAGTGTTTTGGGTAACAGAAATAAGACACGCAAAGGCGAAATTGCTTTGGCGATGCCCACGTCCAGCAATTCATCATCTAGCTTAGCATCAGGGGTCAGGTAAAAGGCGCCACCCGTGCGCGCGCTATTGCCAATGCTCACCAGCAAGGTTTTTTCAGTATGGCGACCCTCTTCATGGTTAGCCGTCTTCCAGTGAATGTCCATGTGGGGTGGACGATAGCTATTCAGTGCGCGCAAGGCCGCCACGACATAGAGCAAAGCGCCAGGCAACCGCTTGATTTTGTAACTTTCTAGCGTCACGCACGCTTCGAACCCCACGCCCATGTTGTTATCAAAATAACGCTGGATAGTCTGATCGCCCGTGCGCACAAGTGCATGCCCCAGATCGATCCGGCGCGTTTTGCCCGCCGCAATCACGCGTGCTGCCTGCTCCAGTTGGCGCGCACAGCCCACCATATCAGCAAAATCGTTGCCGGTGCCCAGCGGTAGTAGCCCTAATTTCCCCACCGTTTCACCGAGGGGCGTCGCCTGGGCCAAGCCATTCATCACTTCGCTGATCGTGCCGTCGCCACCCACCGCCACCACGGTGCCATAGCCATCCAACCGCGCCTGGCGTGCCAATGCCAAGCCATGCCCAATGCCACTAGTCTCGGCCAAATCAAAGTCAACCCCGGCGCTAACCAAGGCCTGACAAAGCCGAGGTTTGGTTTTTGCCCCAAGGCCACGCCCCGAATAGGGGTTCAGGATTACTTTGACACGTTCCATAAGATATTTGTCCATTTGTGGATGAAAGAAGAGCGAGAAGTTCATTCTAAACTAGATTATAGATGGCGGCAAGTGTTCAGCAAAAGCCTTAACGGTAAACGCAGAAAATCTTAATCGCTCAAAAGACGGTACGCAACGTGCTTTTAGTCAGCACATGGCCAGACAAATTGCGCTTTCCGTAAGGTCGCAACAAGCAGACCAAATTCTTTGTGGTACATGACGCCTTTCACCATAGGTGGTAGTCCCGAGCAACGGCCAGCGAACTACCCGAAATCGGGTACCTAAGTACCCGAAATCAGGTAGGTCAACTACCCGAAATCGGGTAGTTTTTTCGTAGACAAGCACGACCAATCAGTTGTATAGTGGATGTGCGGCTGAGCAAGCTGTGGGGACTTCTATCAGACGGGTTCTCGCTGGGCAAACTGTAAGGCCGCGGGAAAAATATCGATATCAAGTTCATGACAAACGCATTGCCGATGACGATCCTTATCTCCTGCCCAGCGGACGTTGGTTGCGGCAAGATTTAGGCTTGCTGGCTTTTGCCCTCGCAGACGTTGCATGCTTATGCCCTTCAAAAAACAAAAAGCGGCGCATTGAACCCGGCTCAAAAAGCCTTCAACCACCGGCTGGCTAGCGTGCGCATCTGGCTTGAACAGGTCAACAGTCCTGTCAAACATTGTCGAATCGTCAAAGCTATGGGTCGTCTACGCGTGGTCGTGCCCGGCATGCAGTCATGGAGTTTGCTTGTTCGTTTCCTAACTGGCGCAGCGCACTTCACCCTTGGCACTCTTTCATCAAATCAGCATAAAGTCTATTATTTTGCATTCACAGGAGGATTTTATGAAGAAGCTTCGCATTAATGCACACTGGGCCATCTTATTACTATTAATGGGGTTACTGACCGCCTGCCTGGCAAGCCTGCACACTCTGGATGCACCAGAGCAGCAAGGCGACGTCCAAGTGTTAGCCCCCGCGCCGACTAAGGCTGCGACACTTGATCAGCCAACGGCTGACACCTATGCCCTCACGTTGACCGCCCGCCCAACTTTTCCACCGACGCCGGAACCTACCTTTTACACGCCGAACCCACTCAACGCCGAAGGCACGCCCAAAACAGCGACGCCCATGCCTGCAACCCTTATGCCTGGGCAAACACCTGCCACAATGCCCCCCCCACCAACCATCCAGGTAGGAAAAACGGTTGATCTCGCTCAGGGCACCCCAGTACCGCTCAATGAAGTAATTGCCCAGTCTGTTCGACGTGCCGATGGCAAGTATGATACATATCTCATCCCGCCTTGGCTGTTCCTCGGCAGTGGTTCAGAGATTAACATTAGATTGAATCAATTAATGGAGATCAAACCCGGGGATGAGGCATTGGGATGGACAAATGCAGAGCAAGCAGCACAACTAAGTGGAAAACCAACGGCGACGCCAATTCCCACACAACCCTTGCACAAAATCGTAGATTTAGCCTATGGCACACCCGTGACCGACGGTGAAATGATAGTTATGCATGTGCGCCGTGCCGATGGAACTTACGATGAATACTGGTTACCGCTTTCACTGTTGAAGGGTACCAGTGCTGAGATTAATGCAAGACTCGATCAGCTTATGGCGATTCAACCGGGCGATGAACGCTTTTGGTGGCGAACTGTAGTCGACCCGGTAACACTACATACTTTGCCGACATTAGTATCTACGCCTACACCATAAACTCGGTTTGTTTATTCTCGCGCCCCATTCACAGGAGAATCCCCTATGAGAAACGTTCACATTTTGCTGCGTTGGGTCTGTTTGTTACTAATATTCAGCCTACTAACAGCCTGTCTGGCGCGTCTGCAAGGCACGGGTGCGCCAGCAGAGGGCACACAGGAAGGTATTGTACAGGTGTTGTCACCTATGACCAATGCTACATTAGCACTGGATACGCCCACAGCAGAACCTGGTGGGTTGGCACTGACAGCTTATCCCACTTTTCCACCGACGCCTGAACCCACCTTTTACACGCCGAACCCACTCAACGCCGAAGGCACGCCCAAAACGGCGACGCCCATGCCTGCAACCCTTATGCCTGGGCAAACACCAGCCACGATGCCCCCCCCTCCAACCATACGAGTGGGAAAAATTGTTGATTTATCTCACGGCACCCCAGAGGCACAAATCATAATCTCTGTCCGACGCGCAGATGGCACATATGATGAATACAATATTCCTACCAGATTGTTTGATGATGTCACGGGAGAAGCCCAAAATCAACGATTCAATGAACTAATGGATATAAAACCAGGCGATGAAATTCTTGGTTGGCAATCAGAAGGAAACAATGGGCCAGCATCGTCGCCTTCTGGCACTGAAACAGTGGCACCCTAGTTGTACTAGATTGCATCGAGAAATGAGGAAAGGAGACTGTTGATTTATGAAACGAATGAATATTTTTCGGAAAATTACACTTTTGACTTTACTACTTACGCAGGTATTTACGTTCACGCCGGTATATGCGGATGGCAATAACTGGGTTAACGGTTGGCTGCGTGCCGACCAGTTTAACGTATATAACAATACAGACTATCGCTTACAGATCTACGCAGGAGCATTACCTACGACCGCACTATCACGAAACTTCACTACAGGTTGGTTGGCCGTTTATACCTGTGCAAGTCTAGCAAATGCTTGCTTCATGCAGGTAGGTCTACTGGCACAAAATGATGGCATACACTGGTTTGTAGAGATGTTTGATACTGCGAATGGTGGCGTTGACTGTTCACTTCGCCTAGCCCAGGGAGCACAAGTATACTGGAGCATGAGTGGCGTAAATACCGGATGTCGAGGTGCCATCGGCGATCTCGTCGGACTTAATCAATGGGCAACGGTTGAGTTAGTAAAATATACAGCAGACAATTATTGGATTGCACGCGTGAATGGCAATGATGTCGCCCACATTAAGATCAATGTCAACCGAATTTATAAGGGTTTTGCTTCCATGGAGGAGGGCTATGGTGACTTGCTAGACCCAGAGATGACAGGTCAATTCACGTTGCAGCACCCTGAATATAACTACAGTGGGTGGAAAAGCTGGCCACAAAGTGCAGTGACCCCAGATCAACACAATTATATTACTTTTAGAAAAGCGGTGAATAATGCAACCGTAGATCCTAACCCACAGTGTCCTACTTATTATGCTGCTACGCCAAACCTTGGTGACATCTGGTCTTGGTATGCAGGTACAGGAGGCGTCCAATGTGGTCACATATTTCCGCCCATTGCCTACGACAATGGCAATGCAGCAGTAGGTTATACGGGCAGTTGGACATTCAATAATACTTGCTGCCCTTATGCATGGAAAGGGACACTAAATTGGTCCAATGTAGTCAACGACAAAGCTACCCTGGTCACAATCCCGAACTATCACCCAAGCTCCAGCATCACCCGACTCTACACCATGGCGCCGAATCGAGGCACAAGTATTGTAAAAAAGAACGGTACCACTGTTGCTTATAGCAATGATTATGCCTCCACAAAACGCTACCAAGTGGCGCGGACCTGGGACGCTTCGGGTGCAACCACCATGGATATCATCAACAATTGTTGTAACTACACCGATGTTGATGCTTTTCTGGTCGATACGCCGCAAGTGGCGACTGGCACATACGACAACTATCATTACATGATCCGATATATCGGCGGTAGCTGGACGCATAACAGCACAACGGTGCCTTCGGCGGCTAGCGGAACGCTCAGTTGGACAAATATCGCTGAAAGTGCCGCTACTTTCACTTTTACCGGGAGCCGGATCGACTATTACTATACGCTGGCGCCAAACCGCGGCAAAGCGGCAATTACGATTGACGGCGTAGAAAAAGAAATTGTCAATGCCTGTAATGCGACCAAAGTTTGGCAACAGTCTAAGTCTTACACTGGTTTAGGCGCTGGCACACACACCTTCCATGTGGCCAACATGGGGCAGAGCACTTGTGGTGATGGCAGCAGCACCTATCAGTACATTGATGTCGATAAATTTCAAGTCTACCCCTGACTTACCAGCAACATCAGCTATTTTACGCGATTGAACAACTTACGAGTTGAGCACTAAGATCGTGGCATTACGCGACGGCACGGTGATCTGGCCGAGCCGGCCATTTTCCACCGTATACTGCCCTGCATGCCAGACATCCGTAAACGTCTTGCCTTCATCATTCACATGCCGCGTGTTCAGATCAAAGACCGCGGCTTGTTGCCCCGCATTAAAAATGACCAGTGCAGTCTGTCCCTCGCCATCGCGCCGGAAAGCATAAAGATGGTTGTCGGCAAGCAAGGCCTCGAAACTGCCCAGACTCAACACGGGGTATTGGTGGCGCAGCGCAACGGCGCGGCGATAAAAATCCAACAGATCCTTGTTCCATGCGGCGGGTGCATCCCAGGGAAAAGCGCCACGGCAGCCGGGATCATGGGGGCCCGTCAGACCAATTTCGTCACCATAATAGATGCAAGGTGCGCCGGGCATCGTCATTTGGAAGAGGGTACAGAGCCGCAAGGTGCTTTCATCCTCGTTCACCATCCAGAGGGTGCGGGCGGTGTCGTGGCTGTCGATCAAATTCATCTGCGCCTGCGTCACCGGCCACTCATAGAGCGAAAGCATCTGGTCAATCGTCATGCCAAAGGCGTGGGCATTGAGCGGGGCCAGCGGAAAACCACCGGGTTTGTAATCGATACGCAATGACTCAGCACCAAAGAAACCGAGCGCCGCCCGGCTGAAAATATAGTTCATCACGGCATCAAAGCGGTCACCGCGCAGCCAATCGGGGGCAGCGTGCCAGATTTCGCCGACAATATAGGCATCGGGATTGCTCGCCTTGACCACCTTGCGAAAATCCTGCCAGAAAGGCTCGTCATTGATCTCTTCTGGCACATCCAATCGCCAGCCGTCGATGCCAAAATCGATCCAATATTTTGCGACGGCCAGCAGATAATCGCGCACGCCAGGGTTATTCACATTAAACTTGGGCAGCGCCGGGTTGCCCCACCAGGCATCATAATTGATCGGCAAATTTTCGGGATTATCATAGGGGCGCAGCGGCCAGTCTTGCACAATAAACCAATCAAGATAGGGCGATCCACTGCCACATTCCAAGATGTGATGAAAAGCCCAAAAGCCGCGGCTGGCATGGTTAAAAACGCCATCCAAAACAACGCGAATACCGCGCGCGTGCGCTTGATCCAACAATTCGCGCAGCGCGGCATTGCCCCCCAACAGCGGGTCCACCTGAAAATAGTCATATGTGTGATAACGGTGGTTGGCGGCGGAAGAAAAAATCGGGTTTAAGTAGAGCGCATTCACCCCTAAGGCTTGCAAATAGTCCAGCTTCTCGACAATGCCGAGCAGATCGCCACCCTGAAATCCTTGTTCTTCAGGCGGGCTGCCCCAGGGTTTGAACTGAATACCGCGTGGATGTTGCGTGCGCTCGCTACGCGCAAAACGATCGGGGAAAATTTGATAAAAGACCGCGCGTTTGACCCAGTCCGGCGTTTGAACAGTCATGAAAGATCAATACTCCTGTGCTAGATGGGAACAATCGCGGTTGCTGCGCGTGAGTATACACGAGGCATCAGCTGCACCAGCCCTGTCACCATCGAATCAATTTATCTGGCTCTGAAGATTTTGGCATAAGCGCACGGCAATGTCAATTTATTCTCTACAAGCGTAACTGGAGAATTCGTCGTTGGCTGAATTCGTTGTAGTATTGCTGGCAAAGGATACCATGAGGAGTTACCGCCATTCATCTTGTAGAGAGATAAAGGAGAAAGCTATGTCTGATCCACGCGTTGAAAAACTGGCCGCCACCCTGGTCAACTATTGCACCAGCGTAAAACCAGGCGACTGGGTCTGGGTGCGCGGCCATGTGCTGGCCTTGCCGTTGATTGAAGAAGTTGTCCGTGCCGCCACCCTGGCGGGCGGCAATCCAACCGTTACACTCTTTAGCGAGGAATTGGACGAAGCCTTTCTGGCCGCGGCCAACGATGCGCAGCTAGGCTGGTTATCGCCCATTGACGAAATTATGGCCGAAAAGGTCGATGCCCGCATTGTGATCAGTGCAGCCCACAACACGCGCGCCCTCAACGGGATTGAACCACGCAAGCAACAGCTCCAACAGAACGCGCGCCGCAAAATTTCGCAGACCTTTATGCAACGGTCCGCCGCCGGCACCCATCGCTGGGTGGGCACCCAATTCCCCTGCCCCGCCTATGCCCAAGATGCCGATATGAGTCTGCGAGATTATGAAAATTTTGTCTACGCAGCGACCTATGCCGACCAACAGGACCCCGTGCAGTGTTGGCACAAGGTGCACGACACTCAGCAGCATTTGGTCGATTGGCTAAAGGGCAAAGATCAAGTGATCGTGCGCGGCCCGCATATTGATCTGACGCTCTCGATTGCTGGGCGCACGTTTGCCAATAGCGATGGCAAACGCAACATGCCCAGCGGCGAAATCTTTACGGGTCCCGTAGAAGATTCAGTTAATGGGTGGGTTAAGTTCACTTATCCGGCCATTCGGGGTGGGCGCGAGGTGGAAGGCGTCGAATTTGTCTTTAAAGAGGGTAAAGTGGTCGAAGCACACGCCCGCAAAAATGAAGAATTTCTATTGAGCCAGTTGGATAGCGATGCAGGGGCGCGCTACCTGGGCGAGTTCGCCGTTGGCACGAATTATCAGATTCAGCGCTTTACCAAAAGTATCCTCTACGATGAAAAGATCGGGGGCACGGTTCACATGGCCATCGGCGCTGGTTATCCAGAGACCGGCAGCCGCAACCAATCGAGCGTACACTGGGATTTCATCTGTGATATGCGGCAGGACAGTGAGATTCTGGTGGACGGTGAGTTGTTCTACAAAGACGGACAATTTCAAGTGTAGGAACTTCACGGCAGCGACAACGAATGCAGGAAACAACGAATAAAACAGAAGTTTTATTCGTAGTTTCCTGCATTCGTTGTAATCGTTTAGCCTGAACAGTTAGCACACTACGGCTGGCTATAGCGCAACTCAGCCAGCCACCAACGCCCATTGCGTTGTACAAAACGCCAACGATCCTGGCCGCGCCGCCCGATTGCGGTGGTCCCCGTTACTTGCAGGGTCAGATCATCCACTTTTTCCAGCGGTGGGGGTGGATTGGCAAACACCGCCACCTCATAACGATCCAAAATGGCCGCGCGGCCTTCCCACCGATAATCATCAGCCGGGTCAGGTGTGCCGCGTCCATCCACAATACGACTATCTTCGGCCCATAACTGGGTCAATAAACCGAGATCTTTGGCAATTGAGGCCTGACGCTCGGCGATAATCAGGTGCGGCAAGGCCTCGGCTGGCGGATCGGTGGCAAAGGGGAGCGCGGGCAAGGCCGTAGCCGGTGGTGGCGTCGATGGTGGTTGTGTACAGCCACAGACGATTAGAAGCGCAAGCACCACGCCGATCAGGCGCAAGGTTCGCGTGCGCAGCGACAAACTTCTATTTCGAGCCAGCCTGGAGTTTTGTAACAAGTATCCCACCCACCGTTTGAATTTTGTAGTAATCAACGCTATACTATTTGAATCTTGCGCTCTGTGTGCACTGGCTCTTATTCCGAAGAAAGCTCGCCAGTAACCACAAACCCCAAGGACAGAAAATCATCCAACCGAACAATCCTTGCTTTGGCTTTCTACGCCAGGCAAGTTCCATCGCACAAGAGGAGTATCGTGCATGAATCCGGTCATTTTTCAACTCGGTCCACTCCAGTTGCACTGGTATGGCGTTTTTATTGTTGGCGGCTCTGCACTTGCCGCCTGGGTTGGCAGCCGTTACGCGGCCAAGGCGGGTGACAATCCAGACCATATTTGGAATTTGCTGGCCTGGACTTTGATCTTTGGCATCATTGGGGCCCGCTTGTATCACGTTTTCAGTTCACCTGCCGATGGGCTGGGTTGGGCCTATTATCGAACCCATCCGGTTGACATTTTCAACCCGTTGAATGGTGGTTTCCGCGGTCTCGGCATCTATGGGGGGTTGGCTGGGGGTCTGCTGGCGATTGCGATCTATTGTTGGTACAGCCGCCTCAACCCACTGCGCTATATGGATTATATGGCCCCCACCGTACCGCTGGCACAGGCAATTGGGCGCATGGGCAATTTTGTCAACCAAGAATTATACGGCCCAGCCACAGATAAAGCTTGGGCGTTTCATATCAATCCACGGTTCCCCTGCCAACTGCCGCCAGACTTTCCGGCCTCTGGGGTGCAACCCTGCGGCTCACCCAATCTAACGCCTGAAACGATCCAGTGGTTTGCCACACATGGCTATCATCCCACCTTTTTTTATGAAGCCGCTTGGAATTTGGCGATGTTTGTGATCCTGGCCTTGATCATCCGGCGCTATGGGCAATCTTTGCGGCGCGGCGATACAGTTCTACTCTATCTGATCGCTTATCCGCTGGGGCGCTTCTGGGTGGAGATGTTCCGGCCAGATGCCTGGATGATGGGCACCTTACCCACCGCACAGTGGATTGCGATTGGTTGTATTATATTTGCGGTGATCGGGCTCTTTATCCGCCACCGCAGCTGGTCGGGATCTGAGCATCCCGAAGAATCGCTGGCGCATATGAGTGCCGCCGGGGTAAAGCCGGTTCCTGCGTAATTTTCAGATAGCCGACAGGCGGCGGTATACCGCCTGTCGGCTATCCTACCCCCACTTCCTCACCCCAATATCTCAATCTGATAGTCGATCAGTTGGGCATCCAGTCGCCAGGTTTCCACCATTTTGGCCACCTGTTGCAGATGACGGTGGGCCAAGGCGCTGGTCTGGCTGACACAGGCCACTTCCACAACGGCGCGACTGTATTCATCGAGCGCGCCGGCTTCGCAGGCCGAAATATTAAAATCGCGCCGCAAACGGGCGATGACAGGTTTGATAATGCTATGCTTGCCCTTTAAGCTATCATTCATGGGCAAGTAGAGCTCAAGGGTTAAAAGTCCAACAGCCATAGTTAGTACATTGTTCATTAAGTAGTTAGGTATTTTGAGTTATGCGGATTAACCTTGCGGTAGTGGCTGTTAAGCTTGCCTCTGGCGGTGTCGACGGTGAACTGCCAGTGAATCTTAAGACGCTTTTCATGGCGTTCGTGGATAATGGCCATGACTTCGTGTTCAAGCTTTTCCAGGGTCGGGATGCGGCGGTTGAGACACAGACGTGCGAGCGCCGAGAATTCGATCTCAATCATATTGAGCCAACTGGCAGCCTTGGGCGTGTAGTGAAAGATGAAGCGCGGTGGCCAGCACCTGACAAAAGCGGGTGAATTCCTGTTTGGTGCGTTGTGAATAGACACGTGCATAGCGTTGACCGGTTAGTGGTTCAATAGCGGCGAGCAAAGCACACGAGCCAAACTTTTCGTAGGCATAATGTTCTTTGCGAATCGCACCACCTTGCAAGGCCTGGGGCGCCACTTTATCGCCAATCAGGAAACAAGGCCGTTCATCAAAACAAAGCACCGGGTCGGATGGCGCATACGGGCGGGCATAGAGTTGCAGAATCTGTTCCATATGGGCGAGGAATAAACTGTTCATGGTCCCGATACACCACGTGCGCTTCAGGTGTGGTTTGATAGCGTTTTTTTCAGAATCTGCCGGACCTGGGTATAGGAGATCGCTTCGCAATACCCAAGTTCAACGATGCGGTCGGCCAGTAGCCGCAGACTCCATTGACGATAGCCAGGCGGCGCATCACTACAGGCCAATGCCGTAATCTGTGCACGTTGCGTGCCATCGATGACGACCGGCCGGCCGGCACGCGGCGCATCGTGTAAACAGCCTAAGCCTTGTTGCTTATACCGATTTCGCAGATGCGCCACCGTATCATTCGTCAATTGCTGGTGCCGCGCAACGGCCTCGAGGGTTTCACCCTGATCCAGGGCCAGCAGCGCCAGCGCTCGTTTGAGCACACGGACTGCCACCGTTTTGCCGTTGCTCAGCTCTTCTAAATAATCTCGCTCGGTCTCAGTCAGTTGCACATGTTGTTTTTTCATGCCTGCATTATCAAGCA
>JAPLGZ010000390.1 GCA_026389895.1 Chloroflexota bacterium
GCGGGCAGAGATGACACCAAGGCAGCAGCGTAAGCGAACGATCCACGCCGCGTGCCTCTTTTCACGCGCCTTTCTGCCGTTACCACGCCCCCTATGGATAGACAATGGCGTAGAGTAACAGGCAGCCGAAACCGGCGCATGGTGCAAGCAAAAAATTTGATTCAGCCACCTGTCCGGTTAAAGACCAGACCGACAAAACCCTAGCAATGTTTACTGTACACCATAATTATTAACAAAAGTTTATCTAGAGGTCTAAGCGAAATGCGAAAATATCTATTAATGGTTATTGGGCTGCTCCTGACAGCAGTGCTGTTCGCCGCCTGTGGTGGTGACGACCCAACGCCTACGTCAGCCCCAGCGACAGTTGCGCCTCCCACCCTCATACCAACAACGCCGGTGACATCAACCGTAAGCACTTCGACTACGGCAGCGTCCACCACACCAACCCTCTCCGCGCAACCGACGAGCCAGGGCGACGCCACCCAGGGCCAAATACTCTTCATGGCTAGCTGCTCTGCCTGTCATGGTCCCAATGCCGAAGGGGTCAAGGGGCTTGGCAAAGATATGACAACGAGTCAGTTCATCGCCAGTAAATCGGATCCTGAACTGCTTGACTTCATCAAACAAGGGCGCCCCGTTACCGATCCACTCAACACCACCGGTGTACCCATGCCCGCCAAAGGTGGCAACCCGTCGCTAACCGATGAACAGTTGCTGGACATCATCGCCTATATTCGCACAGTGCATAAGTAGCCCATCGATATTCCATAACGGGGCAGGCCGTGCCGCGGCCAACGAAGAGAATATTTAACAAAGGTGAGGTGACTCATCGAGCCGCGTGCAACGCACGAATGCAGTTCGATAAATCACCTCACCCCTTGTGTTAGGCTTGCTCAATGGCAATTTCAGCATAGACAACGCCCGTCTCACGATCAAGCTTCATATGAAAGCCAAGCTTCCGGCAAATGCGTTTCATGCCTTCATTTTCAGGCAGGATTTCGGCAACAACGTGTTCCATCTTTTCTTGCTGCGCAAACGCCAAGAGTTGCCGCAGCAATTCTGTGCCTAAGCCGGTTCCTTGATGACGGTCGCTGACCAAAATCGCAAACTCGGCGTCGCGGCTGCCATGTAATTTGGTTAATTGGCCCAATGCGATAATTTCTCGGCCACCATTGAGGGCCTGCTGCTCGGCCACCAGGATCATTTCGCGGTCATAATCAATAAAACAGAGGCGCGCCAACTGTTCATGCGCCGTGAGATGCACCGGCGAGACAGGATGGAAATAGCGCAGATAGATACTGTTTGGCGATAAAGTCTGATTAAAGTCGACCATCAGCGGTTCATCCTCGGGCCGGATGGGGCGAATGGTCACCGTCACACCGCTCTGAGCCGTCCAGGGAATAATATAACGCGTGGGATAGGGACGAATCGCTGGCCGCGGCCGGTTGGCTTCCAGCATCGCTGGATCGTGAAGGACAATGCGCGCATCAAGCGCCACCAGGTGATCGGGCGAAGCCAGCAAGGGATTGATATCGATCTCTTTGATCCAAAGTTGCTCGACCACCAACTGGCTAAAGCGCACCAACAGCCGATCTAAAGCTTCCAAGTTGACGGGTTTGCGGCCGCGGATGCCTTGCAGGGCGGCAAAGATCCGTGTCTGCTCCATCATGCGCCGCGCCAGCGTCGTGTTGAGCGGCGGCAAGGCCAGCGCCCGATCGCGAAAGACTTCGACCAAGACACCACCTGTACCAAAGAGCAATACCGGGCCAAACTGGACATCTAAACTGCTGCCTAGAATTAATTCATAGCCATCCAGTTTTTCCATTGGCTGCACGGTAACGCCCTGGAAATGGCCAGGGCCATAACGCGCCTGCACGGCGGCTTCAACTGTCGCGAAGGCCTCACGGACAGCGTCAGGGCTGGTCAAATTTAGTTGGACGCCACTCACATCACTTTTGTGCGTGATCGTCTCCGAATTCAACTTCACCACCACCGGATAGCCAATCGCTGTGGCCGCTTGCACCGCATCTTCCACGGTGGCCGCCAGGTGTGTTGCCACCGTGGGAATGCCATACGCGGCCAGGACCTGTTTGGCTTCATACTCGGTGAGCAGGGTGCGACCCGTGGCGCGCACTTGTTCAATCAGTTGCGTGGCGCGCTGTTGATTCGTCGCTTCGTCAACGCTGGCCACGGGCAAAGCCGGCGTTTCATAGATCGCCCGCAAATTGTCGGCATAGCGCCACATGTAGTTAAAGACTTGGGCCGCAGTGTCAGGATAGGGAAAGGTGGGAATCCCAGCTCGGTTGAGAATGGCTTCACCCGCCGCCACGTCAGCACCCCCCATCCAGCTAGCGAGCACGGGCTTTTTCTGGGGTGTTTCACAGACACGGCGCAACTGTTCAGCGGTCTGTGTGGCATCGGTCATATCCTGCGGCGTCAAAATGACCAGCAAACCATCGCTGCCAGGATCCTGAGCGGCGATTTGTAAGGTTTCTGCATAACGCTGCGGGCTGGCATCCCCCAAGATGTCAATTGGGTTGTTATGACTCCACGGCGCAGGCAGTTTTTGATTCAAGGCCGCCATCGTTTCGTCGGTCAACGTCGTCAATTGGCCGCCAGCCAAGATCAGCGCATCGGTCGCCAACACGCCAGGGCCCCCGGCATTCGTCAAGATCGTTAGCTTTGAGCCGCGTGGGCGCGGCTGCTTGGACAAAACTTCTGCCATGTAAAAGATCTCGGCAATTTTGTCCACCCGCAATACACCACAGCGCTGAAAAGCAGCGTCGAGCACATCATCACTGCCGGTGAGCGCCCCCGTATGCGAAGCGGCAGCTTTGGCCGCGGCCGCCGTGCGACCAGCCTTGATCACAATGATCGGCTTCGTCAACGAGACCTCACGCGCCGCCGACAAAAATGCCCCGGCGTTGCCAATCGATTCCATATACATGACAATGCTGGTGGTGTGCGGATCATCGCCCAGGTAGTAGATTAAATCACTCCAATCGACATCCAACATCGAGCCGATCGAGACAAAGGCGCTAAAGCCCACATGTTCGTTCAAGCTCCAATCCAGCACAGAAGTACAGAGCGCACCGCTTTGGCTGATAAAGCCGACATTGCCGGGGAGGGCCATGCCACGCGCGAAGGTCGCATTAATGCCCGTCACGGGACTCATCACACCCAGACAGTTCGGCCCGACGATGCGCATCTGCGCTCGCTGCGCCTTTTCTAATATTTGCTGTTCGAGTCGTACGCCTTCTGCGCCCGCTTCTTTAAAGCCCGCCGAAATGATAATGGCGCCCTTTACGCCAGCTTGCACGCACTCTTCGATAATATCGGGCACCGTCGGCGCGGGCGTGACGATCACAGCCAGATCAACTTGCTCGGGTGTGTCGGCAATCGAAGGATAGGCGCGAATGCCAAGAATGTTATTGCGTTTGGGGTTGACAGGAAAGACAGTGCCGCCAAACGGATAGCTGATCAGATTCCGCAACAAGGTGCGTCCGACACTATCAGCCTTTTCAGTCGCGCCGATCACGGCCACAGTTTTGGGCGCAAAGATCACGTCGAGCGGATGACGACGGTAAGGAAACACAAAGTTGTCTTGCATGTAAACCCCACTTCATATGATATAGCGGTTATTCAGCGACCAAACGACAAGAGTAACGCGGCTAAGAATACAGTAAAACAGAAAATTCCCAGGGAGGCAAGTGAGAAAAGTGAAGCGACACTTTTCAGCGCAAGCTTGAAACCGTGCCCAGCAGATGCCCGGCGACTAGGAGCTCAGTGCCTGAGGGTGCTTCCTGCACCTGAGCCTGTCGAAAGGCAGGCTGGCCTATTTGAATGGTCGGTGCCAAAAGGGAAATCGTGGCTCTGGATGGCATTAGCGCATGGTGTAACGAAAAAACATCTTCCGGGAGGTGGTCAACCGATTGAGGTAACCCCTCTATTGCTGACCACCTCTCGGAAGATTGTCACTTAGCGCGGCCAGACTTGTTTGCCAGGCCAGAGTAGCTGCATATTGGAAAACAGCTGAAACATCATAGGCCCGTAGGAGAGGATAATCAGAGCAATTGTGCCATACAACCACGGCGCCCAGCTATCCAACCAGGCCGGTGCAGGCTTGGGATCGAGCGGTTCGGCAACAGGCATCTCGATTGGCGACGTCAACTTGCGTCCCAATAGAACTGTACCGAAGGTAACGGCGAAGAAGAGCGTTGCGCTCAGGAACAAGAGCCCAACACCAACGACGGTCTCCATCAAGAAAGGCGTCCACGCCGGGGTGGCATAGGGTACAACCCCCAACATGGTGCGACGGGGTGCGCCATATTCCAGCCCTAGCATATGATAGCCATTCGAGAAGAGCAGCATACCAAAGAACCAGGTCCAGGCTTGCCCCAACGCCAACCACTTGCTAAAGAGGCGCTTGCCACTCAGTTTGGGGATCAGCCAATAACTAATGCCAAAAAAGGTGAGGGTCGTCGCCGAGCCGACCGTTAAATGAAAGTGGCCGGGCACCCAGGTTGTATTATGCACCGCCAGGTTCACACTGTACGAGGCGTTGGTGAGACCACCGATGCCGCCAAAGATAAAGAGAATCATCGCCAGATTCTGCGCCGCATAGGAGGGGTCACCCCAGTTTAATTTGGTAATCCAGCCTAGCCAGCCTTTACCACCACGCGCCCGCGCCCCTAATTCCAGCGAAGCCACCACGGTGAAAGCCGTGAGTAAGCTGGGGAAGCCGACGCCATAGGTCAAAAGCATATGCAGAAACTTCCAGCCTTGCGGAATGCCGGGGTCTGTATATTGATGATGAAAACCGATCGGGGTAGAGAACAAAAGAAACAGCCAGAAAACCAAGCGGGCCAGCGGTTCACTAAACATCTTGCCATTGGTCTGCGCTGGCAACATGCCATACCAGGAGACATAGGCAGGTAGCAACCAGAAATAGACCAGCGGATGGCCAAAGAACCAAAAGAGCGAACGGTCGAGTAGAGGGTCGGTGCCGCCGATCCAACCCAACGACCAGGGCAACAGGAAGCCAAGAATTTCTATCGCAACACCTAGCGTGCAGATTTGCCAGAGCACCATGGTGATCAGTGAGGCCAGCGCAATAAAAGGCGTACGCACACCTGGGTTCTCTTTACGCCAAGCCCAATAGGTGAAATAGAACCCATAGCCGACGGTCCACGAACCGACGACTACCAATGTAAGCCCCAAGTAGAAGGTCCAATGGGCCTGGAGTGGCGGATAGAAGGTGTAGAGCACGGTCGCCATGTTTCCCAATAAGGGGAAGGCGGCCATCAGCAGCCCAACCACCATCAGCACCAACGCCAATACATTCACCCAAGGGTAACGCAACGGGCGGTTGAGGCTACGCACAAAGGCAAAGGTAAAGAAACCACAGATAAAGAAAGTCGTCCAGACCAGCGCATTTAAGACGCCGTGAATGGTCAAGCCTTGATAATAGCTCTTCAGCACCGGCGTCAGACTCGGGTAGAGATCGATCCCCGCATGTTCTAACCCTTGCAAAACCCCGAGGGCCAGCCCAATGGTGAGTGCACCGATGGCAATCCCAATATTCCAACCGGCCAGCCGGTCAACAATGTCCAGGTCCCCTGGTTTATCAAAGTGCATGGTCAGGGTAGAGATCTGGCCGGGCAGGATCATCATATTGATATTAGTATTCATGATCTTGAAGCCATGCTGCACATCCAGGCTAGTGGCATAAAAGGTGACGGTGGAGCCAACCGGCACGTGAATTTCATTCGGGGTAAAGCTCCAAGTGGCGGCGCGGATATAGGCTTCATATTTGCCGGGTGCTAATTCGCGCACGCCAGGGTCAGCAAACGGGCTGCCCTTGGCCATCACTTCATCTGGCTTGATTCTTCGAAAAGCGCCCGGCACTTGAATGCCAAAAGCCGTGCTAGCGGCAATGACAGCGAGCAAAAAGATCACCATCATGATGATGCTCAAACGAATCCAGGTTGCTTCATACCAGTCCACGTGCAGGTCGGGCAGATTAGGCTCGTTGACTGTCGTTGGCTCACTCATTGGGTGGCTCCTCGAGATAGCATGGTCATATAAGCCGAGCCCCACAAAGCCAGCGTAAGCAAGGCAAAGACCAACAGCAACGCAAGCGTACCTTTGGGTGTCTCTGGGTTTTTCATCAATTGCTCCTTTTTGTTTATTTCACAGATAAAACAGTCTGATGCGTGAGGCTACAGGCCACCAGGTGAAGATCATTCGCGGTAGAATTCCTTCACGCGAGAGATAAACTTACCACGCAGCCAACGATAATTTGTTACACGAAGGTCATGCTTTACCTCCCTACCAAATAACTCAAATCTTCAGCCATCTCTTCTGGGGGAAGGCCACTAGGAAAGATCAACCGCACATAACCAGCCTTGTCAATGACCGTCACTGTGCTGGTGTGGCCGATGGCTTGGCTACCGGTTGTGGCCGGCTGATCATAGAAAACACCAAATTGGGTGGTAATGGCATTGATCGCCGCAGGTGAACCCGTCATGCCCAAGAAGGCTGGGTCAAACGCGGTGACATAACGGCGCAGACGCTCGGTTGTGTCATGCAGCGGATCGATGGTTACGAAGAGCACCTGGACGTTTTCCGCCTTTTTGCCCAGCAGATTCATGGTCTGCATGAGCTCGGCCAACCGTAGTGGGCAAACATCGACACATGCGGTATAGCCAAAGAAAAGGAGGACAACCTTGCCGCGAAAATCGCTTAGGTGGGCCACAGATCCCGTGGAAGCCGTCAAGGCAAAGTCAGCCGCCGGCTCAGGTGACTGCAACAAGATGCCACGGAACTCATGCGATCGCAGCCACCAAAGGCCACCCACCAGACAGATTACCAACACCACGGTCAGCCCCGCGGCCTGCCAGGTGCGGATCAGAGGACGCCGTGGCTTTGGCGCGACTGGCATCCTTTGGCTTATTTCGGGTGGAAGTGGCGACTGTTCAACAATCATTTGCGTCATTTTTTCTGCTCACTGTGGATAACAAAGAAATAGATGGGCGGCCTCATAGGCAAAATGGGCGGCGCCTTGGCTATTGCGCGCTTCGCTGGCCATCAATTCCAGATCTCGTTGCACAATCGCCGGATCTAGATCCACCATTCGATACTTAGCCCGCACAATGCCCACGCCATCGATGAGGACAAAGGCTGGATCAAAGACGAAGCTACCATCCGCATTGCGATTGTAATAAAGACCCAAATTGCCACCAATCACATTTTTCAGAGCGGCCGGTTCACCAGTAACAAAATGCCATGTAGCCAGATCGGCCCCCAATTGCTGAGCAAAAGCGGCAAGCCGCGGCGGTGTGTCACGCGCTGGATCAAAGGAGATCGTCACCAAATCTACGGGCAGGCCACGGGTATTAATCTGCGCCAACCGTTGCTGCACCGCCTGGAACACCGGGCTGGTTTGCGGGCAAGGCGTCTGACAACCGATGTAGGTAAAGGTGTAGAGCACCAGATGACCGCGCAGATCTTCATTCGTCAGGCGTTGGCCGGCTTGGTCGACAAAGGCAAAACCAGGGCCGATGGAAATCCGCGGCAGCACTTGAATCGGTTGAAAAAATGCAAAAGCAAACACGACGAGCACGATCACCGCTATCGCCCCATACCCAAACAGGGCCAATTTTGTTTGGCCAGTACGCCAAGCCGCGAAGCCAACGAGTCCGCCGTCCGCGACACCGAGATCAAATTCAGCCATTGATAATGCATCCTCGTGATGAGCAGCCGATCATGCGGCACGCGCAGGTTTACTTTGTGACAACCACACCTTGATGGTTGCTACAACGCAAAGCTGTTCATGCGCCGTGTGACTGCTAAAGTTCGTCTATACTATAAGGTGAAGAAAGAATTTGTGCGCCGGATAAGTGGCGGGAGTTGTAACTCGCATAAAGGCTAGCCTTATACCTGGCCAGTTGACCAGGGTAGCCGCGGCCTTTACCATCAGACAACTTCCCGCTTATCAGCTGATTACAACAGATGGAGACTCGCTTACATTATCATAGTGTTGCGCAGAAGTAGAAATAGTCATACGGGGCGATTGTCTAGCACAATCTTGTGTAGCGCACAACCTTATTTCCGGTCTAAATCAAGGCTCATACACCGTAGTCAAGACAAAAGAGAGAAAATGGGTGATTTTCTAATGGAGATCTAGCCCACCGGGCCTTCCAACTCGTTCACTTGTTGGATCTACGCAGATCACCGTATTACGCCCGACAGGGTTGCCCACTAGTCTGGATACCGCCCGCTACATTGCCCCTACCACAGATGTCGATATTACCATAGGTAGCCTCCCAACAGGTGATGGTAGCGGTTCACTGACGCCGGCCGCACAGAAGACACGCCGGAAGATTTCACCTGTATAGCGGAAGCGACTCCAACTGGCATCACGAATCGCTAGGCCCTGGGTGCAGAGGGTAAGCAACGCATGCTGGACGCGCGGCACTGGGGCAGCGACCGCAGCGAAGAGTTGATCTTCTGCAACCCAACCGGGGGCCGTACTTAGCACTTGATAGGTAGCGAGATCGGGTGCGTCAAGGCTATGCATCCACGCTTGCAGTTCAAAGCCTCGTTCATAGAGAAAACCTGCCACCAAGCACTCTATAAACGGGGGCTCAACAGACGCCAAATTCATGCCCTGCGCCTCTTCCCATACATGATAAAGTAAATATTGCGCCAAGAAGGGATGACCACCACTCTGTTGCCGGATCGCAGCTTGGGTGGCCGGAGACAGATCTGGAGCAAACTGAAATAGTTCGTCCAGTGCGGCGGGCCCAAAGACTTGGAGCCAGTTCAGTTTCAAGATCCCACACAGCGGCAGGTTAGACAAGTTGCTTTGGTCGAGAAAGCGCGGAGAGCTCGCTAGCACCAAGTGCATTCGCTGCTTGAACTCACTGTTACACAGTAAACTATAGGCTTGATTATAGAGGGTATAGGTCCAGGGTTGGTCGAGCGATTGGCCTGCCTCATCCACAAGCAAGATCAGATTGACCGGTTTCACAGTGTCCTCAAACTGATTGAGAAGATAGCACAGACATTCTTCAAAATCCGCTGCGGAAAGCTCCGCGCTATAGACCGCTTGCTCAAACCAGCGCGGTCCCAACCAGGTTGGGCGCAAGCTTTGCATGAGCGGCGTGACCTGGCGATAGATGCACTGCAATAGAAAGGCGAACACGGCCTCGGCAGAATCAACCCTGGCTAGCTGCAAATCAATGTAAATTGGCAACGGTAAGCGGGCGTCCGTGGCACCTGATGACGCCAGGCGCAACTGCTCGGCCAGCGCCAACAAGAGGCTCGTCTTGCCACAGCGCGGTCCCGCGAGGATGGCCTGCGAGTCGCCACTATTCTGGAGCAGATCTTCGACCATGCGGTGGACCAATGACCAGCGACCGACAAAGTGTTCAGGAGTTACCGGTTGTAGATAGCGAAATGGATTGTGGTTCATGATGCGCGCCTTTGTTTGCTTGCTCTGGGTGGCATTTTCAATACCAGCCCTGCCACATATCAAATAATGAAGTAATACTTGTTCAGAGAAATAAAAAACCGCCTCGTCTTACAATCAGACAAGCCGGCTATTCCGTACTTGAGGTATTTAACTAGACGAGGCAAGAGTGGCAACTAACTTTGTTTGTTTACACCTTTACTAAAATTGCGCTAGGCCGCTCGATAATAGCGGCCTAGCGAGAGACTCATTCACCTTACAGCTATTATCTAGTCATTTTTGATGAAAACCAATGGCCACTTAGCTAGTCATGACCTGGTCACATGGCTAGTTTAGCGGACGATAAGTTAACCATCTGATCAATTTCAGCGACGCAGGCCAGACAATTTTCTAACGAGTGTGCGCGGATGCCGCGCGCAGTTTTGCCGCATGCTGGCCCTGGTTGCTTGCAGGCGGGGCGTAAAAAGTGATTGACGTAGAAATCAAAACCCATTATGATTCCTCTGCGTTTAATCCTTGTCACAAGCTAAGCACAGATGGCTGACCAGGGCGCGCGGCAGCTATCTACGCATTTCTACGCGTGGCATAGTGGCGATTGCAACGGTCACAACCCGGCCAGACACTTATTAACAGGCCTAAAATTCAAAGGTGATATTTCCATGAAACGCTTGATCATTACTGCGCCGCGCTGCGCAGAGTTTGAAGAAGTCATGATGCCGGTCTGCCCCAGCAATGGCCTCCTGGTGCGCGCCCGCGTCACCGCGATCAGCACCGGCACCGAAATTCGCGTCTATCGGGTGGTGCCGGTCGATGCAGCGGGCCAATATATCCACGCCAATATCCCGCTCGTCTATCCCATCGAAAATGGGTATTCGATGGTGGGCGATGTGATTGAAGTGGGTGAGCAGGTCACCGGCTTTGCGCCTGGGGATCGGGTTTTTGCGCCGGCCACGCATCGCGAAATTGCGGCGGTGCCCGCGCTGGATGCGATCAAATTGCCCGCCAGCATTCCCGACGAACAAGCTGTCTTTATCAATATTCTCGAAGTCTCGCACATTGCCTTGCGCAAGGGTAGCCCAACCCCAGGTGATACACTGGGTGTCATCGGCCAAGGGGTGATTGGTTTAGCCGCGCTGGCCTATGGTCAGGCGTTTGGCTTTCGCACCCTTGTGGTCGACAAAGAAGCCGCGCGCTTGGCGATTGCCCGGCGCATGGGGGCGGCATTAGCATTGAGCCCAGATGCGCCCGATTTCCTGCAACAAGTGCATGATTTTACCGAAGGCTACGGCGCCGATCTCGTGTTGGAAGCAGCCTCTACCTGGGCGGCCATTCAAATGAGTATGGATATTGTCAGCAAAGGGGGCAAGGTGGTTGTGGTGGCGCGCCATACCGATCAACCCCAATTTAGCGCCGTGGGCGATCCGTATTTACAGAAAGATATTACCTTGTTGACCTCCTATGGCTATCCCCCCAATGGTCAACGGTGGGATCGCCAACGCTCGTTTGCGTTAACCCTGGACTTAATGGCGCGCGGAAAATTGGCCATTGCGCCAATGATCACCCATCGTTTCCCCTGGCAAGCCTTGCCCGAAGTCTATCACCGGCTGGATCAAGGCGAGCGCGCCTTGGTGGGCGTTGTGATCGACTGGCGAAAATAACCGCTTGGCTGCCCGCAGACAAAGCTGAGTGACTTTACATAATGGTTTATTTTAACGAATTGACACTAATTTTAGACGCGTGGTAGCATACTTTGGCAATATCCGAGACAGACCCCTTGCCGCTCGATGATCTACCACCAAAATTTCAAGGTAACGGTTACGCCTTCCAACACGCATGACGAGGTTATCCCATGCATTTCAGCGAATTTGAACTTTCCCAGTTGGTGCGCGGTCAAAAACAGACCGGTTGGCTTGCAGTTGCCACGCGCGCCGATGGCGGCGCGTGGCAACTGCCGCTGCTCTATGTCACTGGTCACGAACCCGGTCCTACGCTCGTGGTTACCGCTGCCGTCCATGGCGACGAATATGAGGGGATCGAGGCGATTCCT
>JAPLGZ010000188.1 GCA_026389895.1 Chloroflexota bacterium
GTCGTTACCGCTCATTGATGCTTTATTGGCAGTGGCGCTTGTCACCGCCAGTCGGGCGAGCATTCGTTTAACGGAAAGTTGGCGTCGTACACAGCAACGGGAAGGCGCCCAGATCGCCAACGTCGTGATCATGGGCGCAGGTCATACAGGCGAATTGATCGCCCGAGAGATCCAAAATAATGCCCCGCTCAATATGCGGATTATCGCTTTTCTAGATGATGATGTCACTAAGCATGGCATGCAGATTCATAATATTCCGGTCTTGGGGGGACGCACATACCTGCAACAAGTTGTCGAAGAGCAAAAAGTTGACCGTGTAATTATTGCGATGCCTGCGGCACCCGGTCGAGAAGTTCGCCACGTAGTCGAACTTTGCCGACGGTTAGGCGTCAAGACCCAGACGATGCCAGGCTTTCATGAGTTGATCAGTGGGAATATTAATATCAACCACCTACGCAATGTCCAAATTGAAGATCTTTTGCGCCGTGAACCGATCAAAACAGATACAGCTGCCGTTAACGAACTTGTTCAGGGCAAATGTGTCCTGATCACAGGGGGCGGCGGATCGATTGGCAGCGAACTCTGCCGCCAAATTCTGCGCTGCAAACCCGCTCATTTGATTTTGCTAGGTCATGGTGAAAACTCGATCTTTACCATTCACAATGAGTTGCAACGCATTCAGGCTGAGTTCCAGGCTCAGCCTGAAAACGGACTGCCTCTGCCACCGAACAGCGCCAGTTTATCCACACTCATTACCCCCATTATTGCCGATTTGCGTTTTGCCGAACGGCTGCAAAGCATCTTCACGCAGTATCGCCCCCAGCTTGTCTTTCATGCCGCGGCGCATAAACATGTGCCGCTCATGGAGGCGCATCCCAGCGAAGCGATTACCAACAATGTGCTAGGGACAAGGAATCTATTAAATGCAGCGCAGGCCAGTGGCATTGAGCGGTTTGTGATGATCTCGACCGACAAAGCGGTTAACCCAACCAGTATTATGGGCGCCAGCAAACGCACGGCCGAATTACTGGTGCACCAGATGGCCGAACAAACGGGTCACCCCTACATGATTGTACGGTTTGGCAACGTATTAGGCAGTCGGGGCAGTGTTGTCCACACCTTCAAACAGCAAATTGCGCTGGGTGGCCCAGTCACCGTCACCCATCCCGAAATGGTGCGCTATTTTATGACCATTCCCGAAGCTGTTCAGTTGCTTCTGCAAGCGTCAGTGCTTGGTCGCGGCGGTGAAGCCTTTATGTTGGACATGGGCGAACCCGTCAAAATTGTCGATCTGGCGCGCGATCTGATCGAGCTTTCTGGGCTTACGGTTGGACGCGATATTGAAATTAGCTACACTGGTATGCGGCCGGGCGAAAAGCTCTTTGAAGAGATGTTTACACCTGGCGAGAGCTATACCCAAACACAACACGCCAAAGTATTGATGGCGGCCAATGCCAGTCGGTTTGTGCCTGTGGGCCTGGATGAGACAATCAACACCTTGATCGCCGACGCGTGGCGCAATGACGAAAAAGCGATGATGCGCGGTTTAAAAAATCTGCTGCCCGAGTACCAATCAACCTCCTTTCCCTCAAACGGATTAGCCTCAAGCACAACACCGATGCAAGTGAACAGGACAAAACCGTTAGCACCCCTAGCGCTAGAACCCATTTTGAGTAATGGAGGCGTCTAGTTCACAAAATTTATCCAAAGTTTCTAAGGAGCATGCCAATGCGGGCGCGAATCTTCGCGCCCGCATTGGCATGCTATGTATAGTGAACAAATTTATCTTGTGGCTAGGCAGCATGCTAGAATCTGTCTACATTCAATTCATTGACAAGGAAGAGAGCATGAGCATACCGATGGAAAAACGTGGGTCGGATTCAGCACTAATACACTGGTTGTGGCGGCTTACGCCACTCTTCGGCGCTGGTTTGATATTCACCCTTTTGCTACTCGTAACAGGCCACAGCGCGGCCCAGACTCGGCAGCTTTATCCTTCACCCCACGAGCGTTTTGGGTTCAACTTCGATAGTGACCAGGGGATGAAAATTGAAGAATATGACGTTGCGCAACTTAAGGCACATTGGTATCTGGATTATACTTTTCGCACCAACCCAACGCGGCCGAACAATATGCAATATGTTCAGATGATTCGGACCTATTTGTGGCATAGTACATCTTTTACGCAGACCGTCGGGGCAGCGGTTGCTGCCAATCCTGGTGAACTCTGGATTGTAGGAAATGAACCAGACCGCGACGGGCAGGATGGCCTCACGCCAGATAACTATGCGATGTTCTACCACGATGTCTATACATTTCTTAAACAACGTGATCCCACCAGCCGCGTTGCAGTCGGTGCCGTAGTCCAAGGGACGCCAATTCGTCTGCACTATCTAAACATTGTGCTTGATGCTTATCAACAACGCTATGGCAGCCCATTACCGACCGATGTCTGGACATTACATGGCTTTATTCTGCCCGAATGTAAAACAGATGGGTGTTGGGGGGCTTCGATCCCGCCAGGAATGGACGAATTTGCCAGCGAAGGGATCCAATATGGCATAAATGATCACAACAAGCTGGGAATTTTCAAGCAACACGTTGTTGCTTTTCGCCAGTGGATGGCCGATCACGGCTATCGCGATAAACCCTTAATCATGTCTGAATATGGCATTCTATTATCGCCCGCGCATGGTTTCCCCTATGCAACCGTACGAGCATTTATGCTTAGCACCTTTGATTATTTTTTGAATACAATGGACAGCGCCATTGGTTATCCCGCTGACCAGAATCGCCTGGTCCAGAGTTGGTCCTGGTTTAGCCTGAATAACCCGCCCTATGACATAAACACGGGGCAAGGGTTTAATGGCAACCTTTTTAATCCAATGACAAAACAAATTGAGCCACTCGGCCAGGATTTTGCGACCTGTACAGCCAATATTACCAAAGAGTATGTTGATCTAAACCTCACGGGCATGCAAGTTACACCAGCTATGCTAGTGGTCACAGACACGTCCACCGTCACTGTACAGGCCAATCTGATCAATAATGGCGGTATCGAAGCCCAACAGGTTAGTGCTCAACTTTGGCTTACTGATACCCAAGGTAATAGTATGTTAGTTGCAGAAAATGCACCCATAGCAACGTGGGCACCTGGTTGTGCCCCAAAACCACTAACGCTGCTTTGGCAACCAAAAGCGTTGCCTATAGGCCACTATACGCTAACGCTGAAAGTGAAAGCTGGGAATGCCAATCAAGAGGTCAATAGCATTGATAATGTTGCGCAACGGACATTTCTCTTGCTCGATAAGCTACCCAGCAATTCGCTCTACCTACCGCTTATTCAACGCTAAGACATAAAGACCTTTAACTGCAGAGAACCCGGCGGTTAAATAAGTTTTTAGATTTTGGTAGATATAGTCAAGCCAAAAGAATGGCCAGGTCTGGTGACTGTTCGCAGTCGTCAGACCTGGCCATTCTTTTGGCTCTAAAACTATGTGTATGGTTAGCCGCC
>JAPLGZ010000590.1 GCA_026389895.1 Chloroflexota bacterium
TGTGCCGCTCTGGTTTGGCGGTGGCGCGTTTAATATTTTTTTGATGCGCCAATTTATGATGAACATTCCTTTTGACTTGGACGAGGCCGCCAAAATCGACGGCGCAAGCAGTTGGCGCATTCTCTGGCAAATTATCATTCCGCTCTGTAAGCCGGCCATTGCCACCATGGCGACGTTGGGGTTTATCGGTAGTTGGAATAACTTCTTGGGACCGTTGATCTTTCTAAACACTGAATCCAAGTACACAGTGGCCGTGGGTTTGCGTTACTTTCAAAGCGCCGTCGCTGGTGGTGCTGGCGCCGTCTCCCGTCCCCAAGATAACCTGCTCATGGGCGCGGCTTTGATGGTGGCGCTGCCCTGTTTAATTCTCTTCTTCGTGGGTCAGAAATACTTTGTCCAGGGGATTGTCACAACCGGGATTAAAGGGTAAAAGCCCCCACCCCAACAACGCATCACCAAAACAGTGCCATAAAAAGACCCTGCAAAATTATTGCAGGGTCTTTTTATGGGTTCTTGTCAGTGCTTTAAATTTTGGTTGAGCAATCGCGTGACGTGTGATAAAATGCCAGACCAGATATTGTCACTGTTTTTGTTGTTTGCCACCACCAATTGTCCAACGAAGGAACCTATATCATGCTTGACCCAAGCTATCTGCTCACTGATGACCAGATGCGTCAGTTTATTTCTCATGGCTATCTGGTGCTCAAGGCTGATTTCTCGAAAGAATTTCACGAGACCATGCGCCGCAAAATCGAAGAAGTCATGGCCAAAGAAGGCAATCCAGGCAATAACATTTTGCCCAGAGTGCCCGAAATTCAAGATGTCTTTGACCATCCAACGGTGAGCGGCGCGCTGACCAGTGTGCTTGGCCCTGATTATATTATGCACCCCCACCGCCACGGTCACTACAGCGAACCGGGCCGTAAGACCCAGACCTGGCACAAGGATAGCTATTGGGGGCATGCCAAGGTGCGCAATCATCACCCCTGGTGGGCGATGATCTTCTACTTTAACCAAGATGTCGTGGAAGAGATGGGGCCATCGGCCATTATGCCAGGCACCCAGTATTACCACGCTCGCCCAGGCGATGAGAGTGAGGTTGAAGCGCATGTGTTAGGCGAAGCCGGCACAATGGCGCTGATCCATTACGATATTTGGCACAAGGGCACCGCCAATATTTCGGATCGTAACCGTTCCATGCTCAAATTCCAATTTGTGCGCATGGATCGACCGCAAGCCCCCACCTGGAACAACACGCGCTCAGATTGGACGCCAATGAACGGTGAGGGGCCGACCAACCAACATGAAGTGCTCTGGCAACACCAATGGCGCTGGTTATCGGGCCAAACAACGGGGAATGGTGCAGCAAGTGGCCCAGATCACCCATCAGTTGGCGCACTGATCACGGCGCTGATGCATACTGACCGGCGCGTCCGTCTGCGGGCCGCAGATGAACTAGGTTTGCTCGGGCAGGCCGCCGGGGATGCGATCCCAGCCCTGGTGGCTGCTTTAGATGATGACTATGAGCCGGTTGCGATCAATGCCGCCTATGCATTGGCCAATATGGGCCCAGATGCGATTGCGCCATTAACTGACACCCTGCGCGCTTCATTTCAAGCCGGGGCGTCGTCCAAAGATGCTGCGCGCAATGCCGCCTACGCGCTCACCGCGCTGGGGCCAGATGCAGTGCCGGCCATGGCGGGTTTGCTAAGCCATGAATCGGAAAGCGCACGCGGCTACGCGGCCTATGTTTTAGGCGAAATCGGTCCAGCCACCCTACCAGTAGTCCCAGCCTTGGTTAAACTAGCCAATGATGAATCCGAATGGGTGCGCCGTAATCTGGTCGAGGCATTAGGCACGCTTGGCGAAGCCACCGATGGACTTGTCACCACGCTGACGCAGGCCTTGACCAAAGATGCCGATGCTCAGGTGCGTTTTACCGCCGCTTTATCGCTGGCGCGACTGGGCGCACAGGCGGTTGGCGCCGTGCCAGCGCTACAGCAAGCGTTGAAAGATGAGAATCGTTATGTGCGCGCTAATGCAGTCGACGCCCTGAACCGGATTGGTACGCCCGAGGCCAAAGATATTTTGATCCATTATCTGATGGCGGCGCGTTGGTGCCCCAGCACGACGCCGGAAAACCTTTTTTGAAGTGTGATGAGTGATACGTGATGAGTGTAAGTGAATGTATAATCTCACTTATCACTCATCACTTCCTATCCTATTGTGCCAAAGAGGAGTTCAAATGATGACCATTTCAAACTGCGCGCGGCTCTCTGTCTCCACGTGGAGCCTGCATCGTGCATTGGGCCGGCCAAAGATCTATGGGCCTGAAACGAGCGAACAACAAAATGCAACGCCCACAAGCACACCAGCATTTACGCTCTTAGAACTGCCCGCGCGCATTGCGGCGGCTGGCATTCACACCCTGGAA
>JAPLGZ010000165.1 GCA_026389895.1 Chloroflexota bacterium
ATGAGAAAAAAGCCGCCAAAGCCAATATCGCGGCGTAAGTAGGCGCTTTAATTGATTGGTTTGATCAGCCTGCCTTTCGCTCTGTAAGGCAGGCTTTGTTTTTCAAGGATCTCAGATGTCTAGCCCTGATGCTGTTTATGAGCAAGTTGTGCAGCGCTTAGCGACGAGTGGCGTTGCGTATCACATCCATGAACATGCCCCTTCTGTGACGGTGTTAGACGCCGAGACACACCTAGATTTCCCAGTCAGCCAGCTACTAAAAACGATTGCCTTTCGCCGCAAAAATGAGGGCTGGGTGTTAGCCGCTTTGTGTGGCTACCAACAGGTGGACTATAAGAAACTGGCGGGCATCTGTAGAATTAGCCGCGATAAGTTGACGCGTTTAACACCAGAGGCCGTGGAACAGGAACTCGGTTTTGAACTAGGCGGCGTCTGCCCATTTGCACCGAACGACCAGACGCGTGTGGTAATCGATGCCGGCGCGTTAGAACATGCCCTGATCTTTTGTGGCACAGGGCGCCGTGATCGCACGTTGGAGATCGATCCTGCCGCACTGGCGCATGTCACTGGCGCACAAATTGCCCCGCTGGCCAAAACCGCTGGATGATTCGGCTGTGATTGGCTCCCTGCTTGTGAACGAGCGAGCAGCGCCAACGGATAATCCTTTTGCCTCTATTCATGAAGATCCGCAGAGATAAAAATAAATGCTAGGACTTATACCAAAATTACCCATGTACTGGGCTTTTCGTGCTTTCGGTTGGCCCAAAGTTAAACCATTTTCCGTCGTAATCAGCGTCAGCTATCGGTGCAACAGCAAATGTCGCACCTGCGATGTCTGGCGCAAACCCAACGACGATTTAACCCTGGCGGAATGGGATAAAGTTTTTGCCAGCTTGGGCACGTCGCCGTTTTATATGACCTTCACCGGTGGTGAACCATTTTTGCGCAGCGATCTGGATGACATGGTGATCAGTGCCTATAAACACTGTAAGCCGGAAGTGATCACGATTCCTACCAATGGCATGCTGACCGAACGCGTGCTGGAAAAAGTGGCGCGTATGTGTCGTGAATGTCCCACATCGAGCATCGGCATCAATCTGAGCCTAGATGGGATTGGCGATGAACATGATGATATTCGCGGCGTGGAAGGCAACTGGAAGCTGTCGATGGAGACTTGGACGCGGCTGAAAGCGTTGCAAAAAGAGTACAAAAATCTGGTGCTGACTGTCCATACCGTGATCAGTCGTTTTAATATCCATCGCTTTAAGCAGATTCAAGAGGGGCTCAAATTTCTGCAACCGGACAGTTATATCACCGAAGTGGCCGAAGAGCGTGTCGAGTTGGACACCGTTGGTTGGGGAATTACACCGCGTCCGGATGATTATGATGAAATTGCGGATTTTCTGAGCCAACAAGCGAAACAGACACCGGCCAAAGGCATCGCCCGCTTTACCCAGGCCTTTCGCGCTCAGTATTATCAATTTGCCAAACGGGTCTTACACGAGCGTGACCAGGTAATTCCCTGTTATGCCGGCTGGGCTAGCGCGCATATTGCACCCAACGGTGATCTGTGGAGTTGCTGTATTCGGGCCGAATCTGTGGGCAATCTGCGCCAAAATAACTATGACATCACACCCATCTGGCGCAGCGCAGCCATGGAACAGATGCGCGGGAGCATCAAGCGCAAAGAGTGCGCCTGCCCAATGGCCAATGCAAACTATGCCAATATGCTCCTGCATCCACCCACCGTTGCGCGAGTGATGCTCGATGTGACACTCAATCGCTAGCCGAGTTATTGGTGGGAGTGAGATGAGAAATTCCCCCTTGTCGGGCAAAAAAATAGCCGCTGGCTTGTTGCTCGCACTGTGCCTGGTGACGGCTTGTGGCGAAAAACATGCATATGTGGATACAGCGCGTGGCCCTTTTCTGTGTCGTAAGAAATCGGTTTATAAATGGGATATTTCGCCCCACACTGGGGGTCGAAATCGTTGGTTTAGCGACGGTTACGACGTTTTTGTAAATCAGAAAAAGTTTGCGCCGCCCGATTATCCTACGTTTGTCGAAGATCTTGCCAGCTGTAGCCTTAGCCCCAACCCGGCTGTCCAGACGATGATTTTCTACAATGTCGATTACGATCGTGGCGGTATTTATCTCCTTCGTTATTTGAATAACCAAGCCGTGTTGACCCGCGCTTCGCAAGAGAGTTCGCGTAGCGAAGGCACCTGGACGAATGATGGCCGCTGGCTATTGTTTCGTGATTTTTTTGTTAACGTGGAAACAGGTGAACGGAAAGCCATTCCTCGTTTACCAGACGACCCAGACAGTTATTATACGCTGATTGCGATTGCCCCAGACCGGCGTACCGTTGTGCTCTTCGACAATTATGACATCCCCACGCATCGATACACTTTACTTTTTTGTGACACAGAGACCGGCGCTGTCCAGCCTTTTCTCTTTGACCTAAACCGCTATCCGTGGCTGCAAGATAAGTCGCATTCAATCGATGGGGTGGATAATGCGAATCACCTGTGGATCTCCGCCCAATTTCAATGGCGCAAAGATGCGACAGGCAAAGATGTTGTCGTCTATCCCCAGGCAGAACCACCCGTCAAAACCCAATAAAGCAATAAAAGGCTACCTGATCGCTTCGTGATATTAAATTTCGCCGATTGTCAACGTAATCTTGTACGTGGTAGACTAAATTATATTTTAGATTCAGGGTTGAGCTTTAATCGCAAGGGTACAATGATGACTGAGCAACGTAAATATCCCGCGTGGATGGGGAAAATGCGCGGTTTAACCGCAACTGAGATTAAAGAATTTCTCGCTGGGCCGGTGGTCGCCCGGGTTGCCACGATTGACGAAGACGGGTTGCCATACATCACGCCGGTTTGGCAAGAATGGGATGGCACACAGCTCTGGATTGTGCCGCGTGAGCGTTCTGCCTGGGTGAAACATATCCAAACCAGCCCAATGATTGCTGTCTCGTGCGCATTAGATATAAGCCCGTATACGCGCGTGCTTATGCGCGGTAAAGCCGAAATCGCCGCTGGCCCCGAACCGATGCAAGGTCAATGTTTGGCAATTGCCACCCGCATGGCTGTCCGTTATTTGGGTGAACGCGGTCCTGAGTATCTACTGCCGACTGCCGATCGTCCGCGTTATCTGATCCAATTCACCCCAACCAAAACGATCAGTTGGGAAGGCGTCGAATGGGCGCAGCAGTATACAGAATAATCATTTTGGGCTGAAGCCTCACCTTATAATAAATTCGGGGGTACACCCAGTTGTTTGAAGGCCGCTGCCGCTTGTTCGACATGCGCTTTGCCCCCGCTCAATGAAATCTGTAGATGACCAGGCAAGAGTGCATCGAAATCGAGCGCGGCCATTTTCAAGACACTTTTGGCATACGCGTCGATCCGGCAGTCGTGAATGTTTTGCAGGACAATCTTCCCGCCCCAGAAGACTAGATCTGCGCCGATCAAATAGGTGCGGTCGCTGCCTTGCATGGTGAAACTCAGATGCCCATCCGAATGACCCGGTGTATCCCATACATTTAGGGTATAATCCCCAACCGTGATCCGGTCACCTTCGCTTACTTCGCGTGTGACTGGGCAGGGGGGCAAATGATAATCCAACGGATAGAAACCGGCTGCTTTGGCCACGTCAAGCGCAACTGCCCGCTCCTCGCCGCTGCGGATGGCGGGGGCAGCGATGCGTGAGGCAATCACTTCGGCGTCGAGGCGTTGATAGGCTTCTTGGGCCGCTCCAATGTGGTCACAATGGTAATGGGTCAAGATAATTTTGCGGATGCGCTTGGGGTCCAAGCCATCATCGCGAATATTGGCCAATATCTGCTCAAAATCACCTGGCAACCCCATGCCGGTATCGATTAGCGCCAATTCGTTGCCGCCATTGATCAGGTAGACATGACAATCCAGCGCGCCCGAAATCCCAAAACCCAGGCGACCGCTACCGACAACATGAACATCATTTGTGAGCTTCATCTTTTACCCTTTGTGTTCGTTCAATTCGCGCTGTTTGCAGAAGGTTGACTTATGTGGCATTGTAGCATAAGCATCGAACCGTGAAAAACATCTGTACTGACACCCCTTGTAACGAATCTAGAAGTGTATTTCCGGTTCGAACTGGTGAATTGAATTTTGCAGGTGATTCGGAAACAGGAAAAACCAAAGAGGAAAAATATGAGCTGGCAATTTGAATTATTATTAGAACCGATCGGGCTAACCGAAGGACCGGCCTGGGATGGCAGTGGTCTACTCTTTACCAACATTCCTAACAGCCGCATACTGCGTTACGACGGCGCGACTGGCGAGATCAGCATCTTTCGCGAAGGGACGAATCTCGCCAATGGGTTGATGCTCGACAAAACCGGCAAGCTTTATGCCTGTGAAGGGGGCACACCAGAGCAGTCTGACATTGGACGACGGATTGTGCGCTATGAACCGGATGGGACGACAGTTGTCATCGTCGATCGTTTTGAGGGTAAGCGCTTCAATAGCCCAAACGATCTGGCAATTGACAATCAGGGCCGTATTTGGTTCACCGATCCACGTTACGGCAATGACCGTTCGGACATGGAACTGGATCACGAGTCAGTTTATCGCGCCGATCCACAAGCGGATGGTACGTGGCAAGTCGTGCGCGTGACCTTTGACACGACCGCGCCGAACGGACTTTTGCTCTCGCCAGATAATAAAACGCTCTACGTGGCCCAGAGTAAATATGGTGATGATCAAAAGCGTGAACTGCGCGCCTACCCGATCAATGAAGATGGCACAGTTGGTCAATATCAAGTGCTGCATAATTTCTATCCGCACCGCGGGATCGATGGCATGTGTCTGGATACCGATGGCAATATCGTTGCCACCGCCGGCTGGGAAGTGAGCGGGCCAGGCGCGATGATCTATGTTTTTGCGCCGAATGGTCGTGTACTCGAAACTCACCCGTTGCCCGCCGAGCGTCCCACCAATTGCACCTTTGGCGACGCTGATCTGCGCACGCTCTATGTCACAACCATTGCCGGCCATCTTTTCCGCGCCCGCACAGGGCGCCAGGGCTTATTGCACTATCCTGCGCTATAACGTAGGTCATCCCTTGGATGGTACCGAATCATTGTCACCCTGCAAGGGATGACCTACGATTTTTATTCTGTTTTACTGCATGCTGTCACAAAGCTTACGCCTCACTCGTCTAGATTGTAGAACAAGTAAATGATTTTACAATCAGAACGAAAAGGAGTGTAAGATGAAAACCAACACGAACATTATTATCCTCGGCGCTGGATTTGCGGGCATGATGGCAGCCTTACGCTTGGCCAATCGTACACGTCATCAATCTGTAGCGATCACGCTCGTGAACGCCAGCGCTACTTTCGTTGAACGCACACGCCTACATCAAAATGCTAGCGGACAGACGGTGCCGGCAAAGTCCCTGCGCACTATGTTGCAAGGCACGAAGGTGAACTTTGTCCAAGGCAAGGCGATGGCGCTTGATCCAGTGCGGCGAACAGTTACGGTCAATGCATCTGAGGGGGTGCAAACGCTCAGTTACGACAAACTGATCTACGCCCTTGGTAGCCATACCGATTTGTCGCGTATCCCTGGCGCAACCGAACACGCCTATGCTGTTGAACAGCATGCCGTGCTCTTTGAACATTTGCATAAAATTGCCCCAAGCCACGGGCGTGTGCTCGTGATCGGCGGTGGCTTGACCGGCATCGAAATCGCCACCGAAATGGCTGAGACGCACCCAGCATTGCGCGTGGCAATGGCGACATCCGGTACATTGGGCGAAGATTTGTCCAAAATGGGCGCGCGGTATTTAGCGCAGACCTTCCAACGTTTGGGAATCACCGTACATGAGCATGTCAAAGTACTGCGTTTGGAAGCGGAGCGGGCGCTCACTGCGGCTAACGAACAATTATCCTTTGATGTTTGTATCGACGCATCGGGTTTTGGCGTGTCACCGTTGGCGCAGCAGGCTGGTCTGGCTGTGAACCCCCGCGGCCAAATTCTGGTGAATGCCTTCCTGCATTCGATCACCCATCCCGATATCTATGCCATAGGCGATGCGGCAATTTTTGAACAAAGTGCTGAGTTGTCGGTACGCATGGGTTGCGTGACTGCCATTCCATTGGCCATCCACGCCGCCGAAAACTTGGCTTGTGCCCTGGCTGGGAAAGCTGAGCAGCCATTTCAATTTGGCTATGTGATCCGTTGCATTAGCCTGGGGCGTCACAATGGTTTGGTCCAATTTGTCGATGGCGTCGATCACCCGCGTGAAAGCGTGCTGACTGGACGAGTGGGCGCCGCAGTCAAGGAACTGATCTTGCACTACGTCATGTGGTCATTGCAGATTGAGCGGCGCTTCGCCTTTTATCGCTGGCCGCATACACAACAGGCCCATCCGCAAACGCCTACGCCGACGACCGGATTGGGGACGGCGCCACTGCTCTCAGAAGTGACTAACCATTGATGGGGAAATGAGTATGCTTGAAATTTTTCAGGCCCAGCGCCCGCGCTTGTTTGGGATTGCCTATCGCATGACAGGCAGCGCGCGCGAGGCCGAAGATCTTTTGCAAGAAGCTTGGGTGCGTTTCCAAGCCCTTGACCCAGCGGAGATTCGATCGCCCGAAGCTTTGCTCACCACGATCATTACGCATCTATGCCTGGATCACCTGAAAAGTGCCCAGGCGCAGCGTGAAGTTTATCCTGGCCTTTGGCTGCCAGAGCCAGTGCTGGCTGGGCAAGGCCTTGACGAGGACCCGCTCGACACTATGATCAAACTTGAATCAATTTCGCTGGCATTTCTGCATTTGCTGGAAAATCTCTCGCCCGAAGAGCGCGCGGTCTTTTTACTGCGCGAAGTTTTTGACTATGAATATCAGGAGATAGCCGAATTTATCAATAAATCTGAAGTTGCCTGTCGCCAATTGTTCAGCCGGGCTAAAAAGCATATCACCGATCATCGGCCCCGTTTTCCCACGAACCCAGTGGAACATGAACGCGTCTTCCATACCTTTCTAAACGCCGTCCAAAGTGGCGATTTGGCGCAATTGATGGCGATCATGGCCGAGAACGTTGCCTGTTATGCCGATGGTGGCGGTAAAGCGTCCGCTGCGACGCGCCCGATCCATGGGCGTGAAACGGTGGCAAAGTATGTGAAGGGTATCCAAAAAACTGGCTACAGACCGGGTGATACGGTCGAGATGCCTGTCATTAATGGCCACAAAGGTTTCATCATTCGCAACGCCCAAGGCGAGGTCAGTACTGTCTTGACGCTAGAGATCGTGGACGGTGAAATTCTGACCATCCATATTATGCGTAATCCTGACAAATTGCAGCATCTATCGTGAAGAGTGAAGAGTGAGATTCACTTATCACTCTTCACTTGACTTTGATTGCCCGACCAGCAAACCTGGCGGCACACGCGTTTTATCTTCTACCAACGCACAGAGGCGGGCCAAATTCGCAATATCATCGAACAGATCATCTTCTTTGGGCGTCTCTAATAACATTGGAACTCCATCCCACCGCAAGTCATTGAGGATGAAACGGAAACCTTGCAAGCCAATCTCACCTTCGCCAATGTGCCAATGACGGTCGAGCCGACTATCCAATTTGCCTTTGCTGTCGTTAAAATGCCAACATTTGACCTTATCCAGACCGATCTCCGCCGCAATTTCGGCCATCATCGCCGCGTAGCCTTCAGCCGTGCGTAACTCGTAACCGGCGGCAAAGGCGTGACAGGTATCCACACAAACTGCTACGCGGCTGGGATCTTCCACCTGTTCGATAATCCGGCGCAGTTGACCAAAACTCTTACCCAGACAAGTCCCCTGTCCGGCCATCAATTCCAATAAGGTAAGGGTGTCTGTGCAGTCGGGTGTTTGGGCATGAATGGTATTGAGCGCCGTGGCAATGCGCGCGATCCCAGCCTCTTCGCCGCTGCCCGTGTGCGCGCCAGGATGCAAAACCACATGGGGAATGCCATAAATATGGGCGCGTTGCAACTCGTCTTTATGGGCGCGGATACTTTTTTCCCAAATCGTAGGGTCGGGGCTGGCAAGGTTGATCAGGTAGCTCGCATGGCTGACGGCGTACATAACCCCTTGCGCCGGTAACTGTTCGCGCCAGCGTTCAACATCTTCTTCGTCGATCGGTGGCCCAGACCATTGGCGGTTGTTTTTGGTGAAAACTTGCACCGCGTTGCTCTGGATCGACGCCGCCCGGTCGATTGCCTTGCTGACGCCACCGGCAATTGACATATGTGTGCCCAACTTCAAAACAGCCACAGAAGACTCCTGACGAATGGTTAATGATGAACGGTTAACGGTGAATGATTAACTCACGTTACGCAGATGCTAGGAAAAAGCGTTACACAGAGCGCACAAAGGAAAAGCTTACACAGAGAAAAACGGTCGAAGAGAGTTTTCTGCTTTTTCTCTGTGCGCTCTGTGCCTCCTCTGCGTCCTCTGTGTAACCGTTTTTTCTGACTGTCTGCGGTACATGAGTGATTAATGAAAGGGCTGTATGAACAGTTAACCATTAGCCATCACAATTAACCATTATTTTTACCCTGCTGGTATAATCAGCTTTATGTTACTTGCCCTTGATACTGCCACCGACACGGCCTCGCTGGCAATTTATGATCTGGCCGCACAACAGTTATTAGCCGAGTTAACCTGGCAAGCGCGCCGGCGTCAGACTCAGGATCTGCTCAGCACTGCGCAACAACTCCTGGCGCAGCTCAATTTGACGCCACCAGACCTCACCGCGCTCGCCGTTACCACTGGGCCAGGGAGTTTTACGGGCGTGCGCATTGCAATCAGCGCGGTGAAAGGCATTGGCCTTGGTTTGCCCACGCCACCTATCACCATTGGCATTCCGACGCTGTGTGTGACGGCCGCTCCTTGGTTCCTGTTGGCTAGCCGCCATCCCACCGCTGTAACAATTTGCGCATTCCTGCAAGCAGGCCGAGGACGTTATAACTGGGCCTTGTTTGCGGCAGATGCTCTGCTCTGGCGTCCAACGGCGGCCGAACATTACGGCGGCACGGCCGCAGAATTTGCCCAAGCGCTGGCTGAAGTGGCTTCTGCCCTGTGGCTGGTAGGCGAATGGGATGAAAATCTAGCCGAAGTTGTACGCGACCTACCACATGTAACCCTGATGGATAAAGTGAGCGGGTTGCGCCGGGCTGGCCAATTGGCGCGCCTGGCAATGTTACACCTGGCAAACGGGGCGCCTGACGAATTGCAAACTGTTCAGCCGCTTTATCTGCGCAATCCGTGAGCAAAATTTTTAGTGGTGGCGAGCGAAAAGTGCCACTATGCATTCCCCACCGTGTGACCTTAACTACCACGAACTTATGGAAAACTCGATTACTAGCCTCAAAGACCTCGCCCTGACTTTCGACCGGATGACGCTGGAAGATATCCCGCTTGTGAGTGCGATTGAGCAACGCTGCTTTTCTGCGCCTTGGTCTGCGCATACCTATCGCCATGAATTGTTGCACAATCAACGAAGCTTTTATTGGGTGCTCAGGTCTGGGCTCAGCCATGACCGCAACGAATTGCCGCCAATTTTGGCCTATGTTGGCTACTGGCTGCTCGATCACGAAGCGCACATTATGACGATTGCCACCCATCCAGAGTGGCAGCGGCACAAATTGGGTGAATGGTTGCTCTTGGAAATGTTGAGCGTAGCGCGCATCCATGGGGCGCAACAAGCGATATTAGAAGTGCGCGTCGGCAACCGCGCCGCGATCAATCTCTATACCAAACTCGGTTTTGTTGAGGTCGGGCTGCGCAAGCGTTATTACCGCGACAACGGTGAGGATGCTCTGTTGCTGACCCTCTTTCATCTAGACAAAGCCGCCATTTGGGATCTGTTAGCCCAGCGATTGGCTACCCTGCGCCTACTTTTTTGAGCCGCTTTTTATCCATGCGTAGTCGCCGCTTTCCCTTCTGGATAGGCAATCACAATAATGCGATGGGTGTTGTCATCGCGGGGCCAGCAACTGACCAGTGTAAGCCGTTCATCGCTGAAGGGACCAATCCATTGGGCATTGGCGTTGCGCTGTTGCGCCGAGGCGTACTTTTCTGGGACGATAATCACTTCGTCGATGCGATAGATAAAATGTTGTTTGCCAGACCAGACAATCGCCTGATCACCCCGTTTTAATTGATCGAGCGCACGAAAGACGGCGCCGTTAATATTATTGTGGCCGCTCATCACCATATTGCCGCGCTCGCCGATCAAGCTACTGTTTTTATGCCACCCAGCCGCATTATCGGCTACGTCCCATTCACTCAAAATCCGTCCATTGTCACTTTGCGACGTGATCCAGCCTAGTTCAACGACGGGCGTATCCACTTTGATCGAAGGGATTTGCAAGCGATCCGGTCGCAACCCATGTGCCACGGTTTGCACACCGATCGGCGCCTTGGCTGGTGGCGCAGGCGCGACGGCAACCGACGCCGCCGGCGGTGCTTGCTGAAAACCCTCGAGTAGACCGCAACCGGATAAAAAGGGTAGCAAGACCAACATCAAGTAACTAAAACAAATGAAAAGGCGTTTCTGTTGTTTTGGCATATGCATTATCAATTGACGATCAACAACGAATTAAGGCCACGGTGTTAGGGGTTCACCACACGCCGCCGTCCTTGCGCCACGGCTTCCACATGATCGACTGGCCCACCTACCGGCGCCAGGACCGCATTGAAATTAGTTTCGCCGCCGCGCAGCACCACATTGTAATCGGGCGCCACTTTGCGCATGGCGATCACACGGCCCAAGGCATCATAGGCGGTCAGCACCACTTCGGCTTCGATGGCCTCTTCCGGGCCAGAATTGTAAATTGTGCCGGTAACGGTGTACGCAGCATAACGTTCACCCTCACTGTTTAAATTGCGAATTTGCAGATCTCGATAGTAACTACCGACATAAGCGGGAACGGCATGCACGGCTGCCGCCCGATATTGGGCAAATTTGCCCGGCAATGCGCCAAAGAGAATCGCAAAAGGGGCGCGTTCGTTCGCATCGACCAGATCCAGCGCCACCAAACCATCGGCTTTCCCAATCTCTTTGCCCTGCGCATCCAATAGCGAAACCGCGATCCGCACCTGTTCTAGCGCGGCGCCACTGGTGTTAAGGGCTTCACCCAACACCCATAACCCGCCAATCGATGTTTCGCTAAAGTAGACATTTTGCACGGTCACGGGCAACGGGGTTGGGGTTGCTGTGGTGGCCACATCTGCTTCTACTTCTTCTGGCCGCGGGATAATTAATTCTTGGCCGACTTGCAGCAGACGCGGGTCTAAAATACCATTCGCATCTTGCACCTCGGCTACGCTCAGATTATACTGGCTGGCAATCGAGAGCAAACTTTCGCCCGCTTGAATCGTATGCAGCACCGGCGTCGGCGTCACCGTTGGCGTCATCGTGGGTGCCGGTGTGTAAGGCGCCGGGGTCGAGGTCGGCAGCGGTGTAGCGACGCTAAGCGCCACGGCAATCGTCGCGGTTGGTGGCGGCGTTGGGGTGGGTTCCAGCGTAATAACCTGACCGCAACTAGCCATTGTTATGATCATTATTGGAAATACAATGATCACAAATCTTGGATCTTGCCAAAAGCTTAAGCTCGTACGCGTTTGCGTTTCTACAGAAAACATATAGACTGAGTATACATTAGTTAAGGTTGAATTGTTAATTTTTTAAGGTGAAATTTATGACCAAAATTGCCATTTTATCCGACAGTCATGACAACATAAAAGGCTTGGCAACCGCCTTACAAGAAGTACGCGCAAGTGGCGCAGACGTGCTCCTCCACTGTGGTGATTTTTGTGCCCCTTTTATCGTGGAGCAGCTTGCACAAGGTTTCACTGGCCCAATCCACGCCATCTTTGGCAATAATGATGGTGATGGCCGTATGTTGCAGACAATTGCCAATAAATATGCCCATTTCAATCTCTATGGCATCTATACAGAAATTACTGTGGCCAACCGCCAAGTCGCCTTGATTCACTACCCAGAACCGGCGCGCCGTATTGCCCAATCGGGCCAGCTTGATCTCGTCTGTTACGGCCATGATCACAAGAAATATCACGAAGAGATTGGCCGGTGTCATCTTGTCAATCCCGGCGAGATCATGGGCAAGGGCGGCACGATCAGTTGGGGTTTGTACGACTGTGACGCGCATCGCTATGAAGAACGATTGATCGAAGCTTGATAGGGGACAAAGGGGAGACAAGGAGACATGAGACAAGGAGAAGTTACGGCTTCTCCTTGTCTCATGTCTCCTTGTCTCCCCTTCTACTTCCCCAGCGCCAATTGCACTGCTTTATAGGCATTGACAATCCCATAGCCAGCGACATTATTAGGCACGGTTGTTTTATTCATATGGTTCAAACAGGCAGTGTTGGTCGCCACTGTGTCCAGTTGATCCAATAAATTGGGTTCTGGCTCGGCGTTGTTCGTTTTGGCGGGTGCTGCCGTGGCTTCGTACGAAGCCAATGTTCCTGTAAACGGTGTGGCTGATTGGGTCAAGATTTGTTCGGTGCGGTCAATGTCACCAATTAAATTTGGATTGGCTGACCAGAGCAGCGCCACCACGCCAACCACATGCGGGCCAGCCATCGACGTGCCGTCCTCAAATTCATAGGTGTTGCCTGGAAACGATGACAATACATGCATGCCTGGTGCAATAATATCGGGCTTGACGCGCCCACTGCCATCGACTGTCACGGGCCCATTGCTGCTAAAAGGGGCGAGATCGCCTGCTTCGTTGCTGGCGCCGACCGAGAATACTTCGTCATAGATGGCAATGGCATCTTTGATTGTGCTACAGGCCGGCCCTTCATTGCCCGCCGACGCTACAGTAAAAATGCCCGCGGCCCGGAGCGCACGCACCGCAGCTAACAGCGCGGTCGGATCGCAACCTTCGGCCTCTTGTGGGCAGCCCCAGGAATTATTTAATACCTGGGCCGCGCGCGTCGGATCGCCCTCTTTGAAGGGATTCCCACCCCGTGGAAAGGGCGCCAGCATAAATTGCATACAGTCCAAGTAGTGCGCTGGATTGCCCAAATTGCGGGCTAGATTGGTACATGCGATCCAGGTTGCCCCTGGCGCAACGCCCACGGTTTTTCCTAGAATCGAACCCAAGGTATGGGTGCCGTGCCCGCCAAAATCTGTCGGGACACTGGTCCCATTCCACGGATCGAACCAGTTGTAATCGGCATTGCCGTCGCGCCCCCGATAGCTTTCGGCTAATTCAGGATGGTCAAATTGCACGCCGGAATCCGACTGACCAATCACAATCCCCTTACCAGTGATGCCTAATGCTTTCCAGACTTGGTCCGCGCCAATTGAGGTCAAATTCCACTGCGGTGTGGTAGGGCGCTGCTCACTGCCTGTGGAAATTGCTTCTGGCTCGGATAGGGGCCGCAGAATCGGGCTGGGCAAGATTCGATCCACTTCGGGCCGAGTAGAGAGCCAGAGCCGGTGCAGCAAGCCGCCGCGTACTTCGATCGCATTCACCAGATAATAAGGTGTATATTCAACGCCGAATTGGTCGAGGGTTTTGCGCAAATTAGCCTGGCTGGCCTCAGCCTGGTTTACAAGTGTGGTGTAGACAAAGCGGCGGCGCTCGTCATAA
>JAPLGZ010000410.1 GCA_026389895.1 Chloroflexota bacterium
AACCGTTGAATACATTCGCGCTGGATGCAGGGATTATCTTTGCCGACATTCTGCCCCCACTGATCGGGATGGGGTTGGATTTGGATTTTGTGAAAGGCGAAGGGCCTTGTATCAGTAATCCCTTGAGCACCCCCCATGATATTGATCTGCTAGCAACCCCCCCGGCAGAAGAGCATATGGCGGGCACACTCAAGGCGATCGAGATCGTCAGTAAAGAATTAGCGCCGCGCGACATCCCATTGATTGGCTTTGCCGGTGCGCCCTTTACACTGGCTAGCTATGCGGTAGAAGGGGGCAGTTCCAAGAGTTTTGCCAAGGTTAAGGCGTTGATGTACAGCGAACCGGCGGCCTGGAAACGGTTGATGACCAAATTGGTAACCGTGCAAGCCGATCTCTTGTTAAAGCAAGCCAAGGCTGGCGCGGCGGCCCTCCAAATCTTTGATTCATGGGCTGGGTTAGCCCTAAGCCAGGCCGATTATCTGCGCTATGTACAGCCCTATAACAAAGCACTCTTTCAAGCGCTTGTCCCAGCCGGTGTGCCGGTGATCAATTTCGGCACCGGCACCAGCGCTTATCTGCGCGATGTGGCAGCCTGCGGCGGTGATGTAATGGGCGTGGATTGGCATATGCCCCTAGACTGGGCCTGGCAGCAGATCGGCTATGACCACCCGATCCAGGGCAATCTCGATCCAGTTGCCTTGTTGGCACCGTGGCCTGAGTTGAAATTTCAGATTGATCAAGTGCTCGACCAAGCGGCGAATCGGTCTGGCCACATTTTTAACCTGGGACATGGCATTTTGCCCAATACCCCGTTAGAAAACGTGGCGCGTCTGGTTGATTATGTGCATGAGAAGACAGAGAGATAGGGATACGGGATTAGGGATACGGCAACAACATACATGCACGACACCTAATCCCTAATCCTCTATTCCGTATCTCTACCCAAAGCGAGCCCAATATGACATCTACATCCCATTACCCAATCGGCGTCTTGATCATGGCCTATGGCGGCCCGAATTCGTTGGCCGAGATCCCTGGCTATCTGTCTGATATTCGTAGCGGACGTGTGACCACGCCCGCTGTGCTTGAAGAGATCACGAATAATTACCGCCAGATTGGTGGCAAATCACCGTTGTTAGAGATCAGTCAGCGACAGGTGGCCGCAGTGAACGCGCAACTCGACCCGGCGCGTTTTAAATGTTATTTGGGCATGCGTCATTGGTCGCCGTGGATTGAAGAGGTGGTCGGGCAGATGGTGGCCGATGGGATTACCCAGGCGGTCAGCGTGGTATTAGCGCCCCATTATAGCAAGCTGAGCATCGCCAAATACCAGGAAAAGATTGCCGATGGCTTGGCGATGCACCGGGGACAGATCGAATTTAACCACGTGGCCAGCTATCATGATGCCCCACCGCTGATTCAAGCCTTTGCCAATCGCCTGCAAGAGACCTTGCAGCGCTGGCCCGCCGATCAACGTTCGCAGGTGCATGTAATCCTGAGCGCCCACAGTTTGCCCGTGCGGATTCTTAAAATGGGCGATCCGTATGACAGCCAGTTGCACGAAACGGCCCAGTTGATCGCCGATCGCGCCGGACTGGCCGAGGGCCAATGGTCCTGGAGCTATCAATCGGCCGGGCGCAGCCCAGAACCGTGGCTGGGACCACAATTAGAGGCGTATATTCCGACCTTAGCCGCCCAGGGGATCAAAAATATCATCAGCATGCCAATTGGCTTTGTCGCTGACCACGTCGAAATTTTGTACGATATTGACATTAAAGCCCAAAGTGTTGCCCGTGAACTGGGCCTGCGCCTCGAACGCCCACCGGCGCTCAATGACGACCCGCTCTATATCGAAACGTTAGTCGAGGTGATCAAACGCCATGCGGCAACGTGGATAAACTAGCATCTTATATCGTGTGAAGTTGTCACGCCAAGCGTGTTGGATGGAATAAGCAGGTATATCGTGAAACAAGTGATTATCATTGGCGGTGGCATCACCGGGCTGGCGGCGGCCTATCGCTTGCAAAAACTCGCCCCAGACGTTGCCATCACGCTACTTGAACGGGAAGACCGCCTGGGTGGTAAAATCCTGACGGAACAGAGCGACGGTTTTGTGGTGGAAGGCGCGCCAGATAGCTTTCTCAGCCGCAAGCCGCGCGGCATTGGTCTGTGCGAAGAATTAGGCTTGATCCCACAGTTACAAGGCCGGGACCCGCGACACAGCAAGACCTTTGTGCGACGCCACGGTGCACTTTACCCTTTGCCTTCCGGCCTGACGGGGATGATTCCCACCAATCTGGCGGCGCTCGAAAACAATCCGTTGATTTCGAGCGCTGGTCGTGCGCGGCTGGCTCAGGAGGTTGACTTGCCCCCGGTGCCGCCTAATGGGGATGAGACCTTAGCCCATTTTGTCACTCGGCGTTTGGGGCGTGAAGTCTACGAAAATTTGGTCGAACCTTTGATGAGCGGCATCTATGCCGGTGATGGTGAGCAGTTAAGTCTGGCCGCCACCTTTCCGCAATTACGCCAGCTTGAGCTCAAATATGGCAGTTTACTAAAGGGGTTGCAAGCCAGCCAAAGTGAAGGTAGCGAACCATCATCAGCCGCGCCGTATCCACCTTTTGTTGCGGTGCAGGGTGGCATGGGCGAACTTGTCAAGCGCTTGGTTGAGCAACTTGGCCAGACCACGCTGCTGACTGGCGTTGACGTCACTGGTCTGAGCCAAGCAACCGATGGTAGTTATACTGTCCAATTGCAGCAGGGGCAAGCGCTCAAGGCCGATGCGGTGATCGTCACCACACCAGCGTTTGTCACGGCTCGTTTGCTCACCACGGTGGATCCCACGCTGGCTGAGTTACACGCCGCCATTCCCTATGCCTCGTCGGCGACGATCAGCTTTGCCTTTGCCGTAGCCGATCTGCCCAGAAAACCCGATGGTTATGGGTATGTGATCCCCCGGGTTGAAGAGACCGATCTCCTCGCCTGCACCTGGAGTTCGAGCAAATGGACCAACCGAGCGCCTGCTGATTGCGCCCTGGTGCGCGTCTATATTGGGCGCTTTGGCCGGCGCGATGTGTTAGCCGAGAGCGACGCCGAACTCGTCGAATTAGCACTAAATGAACTTAGGATCACCCTTGGCTACACGGCCACCCCGCAGCGCCATTGGATCTTCCGTTGGCCCCAGAGTATGCCCCAATATCTGCTCGGCCATGCGGATCGCCTGCGCCAGATCGAAGCAAAACTAAGCGAACACCCGAATCTCTTTCTTGCCGGTGCGGC
>JAPLGZ010000902.1 GCA_026389895.1 Chloroflexota bacterium
CGCGGCGGTGAACCCGCACAATCGCGCGCCACCGCTGAGAGCCCATGATAGAGCGCGCGGGGCCGGTCTTCTTGCGCCAGATAGGGCAGCATATTCATCATGCAGACATGCATGGTCAGCCCTTGCCCCCAGCCCCGTTCCCGGTATTGGGTGCCAAAGAGTAGCCCCGTGCGGAAGGGTTCCACCGCGTCGCCGCCCGCCGCGAGATTGCTTTCCATCAGCGTCAAGACTGCCTTGCTGATCACCAACGGAATATCGCGCTCCAACCCAATATGCAGCCGCTCCTTCTGGTGTGCACAGGCATCCACATGCGGCGCAACATCGACCCAGATTTCGTCGCCGCGTACTTCGGTGGGAAAGGCGCGTACATCATCCGCAAATTGATCAAAGGTGCCGCCCGAGGCAATATCAAAGCGAGCATAGTGCCAGTAACAGGTGAGAATACCTTCATTCACCGAGCCTTTGTCCAGCGGGAAACCCATGTGGGGGCAGCGATTATCGACCCCATAGACTTTGCCCTCGTGCAGAAAAAGCGCTACGGTATGGCCTTCTACCTGGACCGTTAGATAATTCATCTTTTGCAAATCAACAAGGCGGGCGGCGCGAATAAATTTTGTATCTTCGAGGGTTGTTAGCGTAGTCATGCTTGCTCTGCTACCTTTCGCGTACTCGAAAGTACGCAATTGTACTCGCTTCAACCAGCGCAGCGACTAGGTTTCCCACCCTAGATATTTGTTCTCGCTTGCGAGAACCTGAATCTAGGCAATGCCGTCTTACGTGCTGTCCGCGAGCGATTACGCCTGAGAAAGCCATACCCAGGCGGATTAGCTTTTATGCGCAAGCCAATCTAAGCGCTTCTTGTTCGATATTCTTAGCGGCATTCCAATCACGATCATGGATAGTGCCACAGCCCTGACAAGTCCAAGTGCGATCCGACAGGGTCAATTCTTTGTTGATGTAGCCGCAGTCATTACACGTCCTGCTGCTGGCGTAGAAACGACCAACTCTAACCGTTTCCCCGCCAAACCAATCAGGTTTGTACTCAATCTGACGGATGAATTCACCCAGACCAACCTCGGAAATCGATAGGGATAGTTTCCGGTTCTTCGCCATGCCTTTGACATGCAAATCTTCCAGGCCGATGAAGGCGTAGTTCTTAGCAATAGCATTGCTGGCCTTGTGGTGAGCATCAGATCGCTTATTCGCGACTTTAAAATGAAAGCGTCCCAACTTAGACTTAGCTTTCCACCAGCGATTGCTACCTTTTATTCGTCGTGCCAATGAACGATTGAGCTTCTTTAGCAAACTTAATCCTTTGCGCAGCGGTTTTTGGTTTTCAAATGCGCTTTCATCAGACAATTTTGCCAACGTTTTAATGCCCACATCAACGCCAACTGTGGCGACGGCAAACTGTTTAGGTTCAGGCTTTTCTACATCGACCATAATCGATACAAACCACCAATCAGCGACTTTAGACACGACTGCGCCCATGATCTTGCCTTCAAAGCGTAGGGTTTCGGCCATGTTGACCGGGGCGCCCTCTGGGCCCAGATGAGGGATGCGGATGCGATGATTTTCGACGCTGAATTTGTCGTTGTTCAGGCGAAAAGATTGCTTTTTGTTTTTCTTCGTCTTGAACTTGGGAAAACCAACTTTGGCCCCTTTGCGCTTACCCGCTTTGTATTCAAAGTAGTTGCTTAGGGCTGCACCTAAATCCTGAATCGCACCTTCAAATACGTCTTTGGCAACATCGTACATCCAGGGAAACTGTTCTTCTTTGAAGGTGTTAATCTGGCGCTTGATCTCGGCGGGGCCAAAATCTTCGATACCGACACTTTTGCCCCACTTCCACAGCGCAAGCGCTTGGTTATAGACAAAACGCTTTGTACCTGCTGCTTTGCGAAAGTAGATTTCTTGCTCAGGCGTTGGATTTAGGCGAATTTTGTGTGCCTTGATCATGTTGTAATCGCTTCCATTCTTGCTCAACCAATCGGTGCGCGGTTTCCAAGATACTTTCGCCGGTCGTCGCGCTGATGAGACGGAATAATTTACGCGTCTCTGCCCACAATTTAAATGTTACTAATTCTTTGTCCATATTTTAGTAATTTTACTGTATTTACTAAAATATGTCGAGTTGTGTACAGCGTGAGTACGATTGGCTAGAATTGATTACAATTTGCCTGTCTAGACATCCCTCCTTTGTATAAACGTGAATGACCTAAGGCGCACGGTTGGGGAGGGGGAAAACGAATGTCCAGGGATGAACAAGCTTCTGTTCATCCCTGGACATTAGCATAACATGAAAAATTCAGTTCTGCATCTGTCCGTTTGATCGATCACCGCCTGGCCTAAAGTACAGGTGCAGGATCCACGGCAACTGCGGGAACACAGGGCTACACAGAGATCACAAAGAAAAACAAAAGATGAGCTGTTTCTCTGTGTAGCTCTGTGCCTCCTCCGTGTGCGTTCGCGCCCAAGGGCGGGTGCCCTTTGGGCGCGGCTCACGCCGCAGTCTCTGTGTAATCTTTGTTTGTTATTTTTCCAGATAAGTCACACTTTCGCTGTAGAGCGTATCCTCAGGCGCCAACTGTGCAGCGTGTTTGACATCGGGCAAGGCCGCCGCCAGATCCTGGGTTTTGAGATAAAGGGCCCAGCCCCGCAGGAAATAAGCCGCCGCCAAATTGGGGCGCACTTTCAGCACGGCGTCGACCGTCTTGGTCAGCGTGTCGGCCAGTTCATTCTCAAAACCGGCGGCCACGGTGCCCGTGATCAAGGGGGAGCTAGGGCTAAAGATCTGCGCTGGGGTGTCTGGCCGCATCACATCCACCGCCGCGACAAAATCCCCATAAAAGAGATTGCTCAGGAGCGGATACGGATCATTGGCATTGCCGATGATCGCCCGTTTGGCTTCGGCGTTTAGGTGAATATAGGCGGCATTCCACGTGAACGTTTCATCGGTGGCCTGTGCCGGCGTGGCCGTTTGAATAAGCGTCAATGCTTCTTTCCATAATCCGGCACCCACCAACGTGATCGCCATTTGATTCAACTCGCCCAGGGCCGGTGGCGCAGATTCGGGCAGCGGCGTTAAAGTGACTGGGATCAGCTTTGCGCCATCCCAGCGCAGAATATTATATTGAACCTGCTGGACACCACAGGCATAACAGAAGACATAATAATCAGAGGCATCCAACAACACCTCTTGGATCCCGTCCCCGTTCAGGTCTTTGAGGCTGCCCGCCCCAGGTCGCGAGCTGAAACTGCTGGCTTCTAGTTTGAGCGTTGCGCCGTCGAAGCTAAACAGACCAAAGACCCCGCTATGGGCGCCGGCGCCACCTTCTAGCGCAATCCAGATATGATCCGGCTCCACCTTGACCTGGGTGAGCGAACCCAAGCCTAAATAGTCTGGCGAAGGGAAATTCCCATCATTTTGGGCTTTGAGCTCTTGGCGCGCCACCTCTTGCCAACCCGTGTCGCCCGGCGTGTAGATGGCGATCACATGGTTCTGTTCGGGGTCAAAACTGTGGAGACCATACGTGTAGGCCAACCAAAGCGGTTGGCCACCTTCACCAGTATCAAGTTTGAAGGCATAGGCGCCTTGAATGCCCATCCCGTCGGTGCTGACGCCTGTCGTGGTGATCCCCAAGGTCGCCATCAGTGCTGCCGCCACTTCTTCGGCTTGTGGATCAGTCGGGTTGCTGGCATTCTGGGCCAGGTAATCGACACTTTCGCTGTAGAGCGTATCCTCTGGCGCCAACGCCGCAGCTTGTTTGATGTCGGCCAGCGCGGTGGGAGAATTCGGATCTTTATGATACGCAGCCCAACCGCGCAAGAAATAGGCCGGGGCCAAATTGGGCTGGACCTGAAGCGCCGGGCTGGTGTTATTTATAATCGTGTCCACCAACGCATCTTCATTGCCTTCGGCGGCTGTACCGACGATCAGCGGTGTATCAGCACGGAACAGATCGGCTGCCGCATGCTTGCGCATCACATCCACCGCGGCGGCATAATCACCATAAAAGACCTGACTGAGCAGTGGATACGCATCCTCAGTATTGGCCGCCACATCGCGCTTGGCTTCGGCGTTAAGCCGGATAAAGGCGGCATTCCAGGTGAAAGTTGCATCGTCGGCTGTCTGGAGTTTGGCGGCCTCATCCAACTGCGCCAAGGCATCCTTCCACAAACCGGCCTGTGCCAGCGTGATCAGATGTTCGTTGAGGGTCCGTAAAGCTGTTGGCGCGCTGTCTGGCAACGGGATCAAATTGACAGCCACCAGTTGCGTGCCATCCCAGCGCAAAATATTAGATTGAACCTGGCGCACACCGCAGGCGTAACAAAAGATATAATAATCGGTGGCGTCGAGCAACACTTCCTGAATGCCATCGCCATTGAGGTCTTTCAAACTGCCGACGCCAGGGCTGGAACTGAAGCCGGTTGCTTCGGCCTTGAGCACTTTGCCGTCAAAACTGAAGAGGCTATACAGGCCACTATGCGCGCCGACGCCACCTTCCACTTGGATCCAGAGGTGGCTGGGTTCCACGTTCACTTGCGTCACCGAACCGTCGCCTAGATAATCAGGGACCGGTGCGCTGTTGTCGGTGGCGCCTTCTTCCTTAAGCTCTTGGCGGGCGACCACTTGCCAACCCGTGGCGCCTTGTGTATAAATCGCAAGCACGTGATTCTGTTCGGGATCAAAGTTGCGCAGACCATAGGTATAGGCCAACCAAAGGATGGGGCTGTTGGCGGCCGTCGTCAGCTTGAAGGCTTTGACCCCTTCAATGCCGGTGGCATTGGTCGCCGTGTCCGTGATCGTGATCGGCAGCGTCGCCGCTAGGGCTGCTGCCACTTCTTTGATGGCCATTTCATCGGGAATTGGCGTGCCGACCGGCGCGGTAATGGTGGTGATTTTTGTATCGGTGAGCACCGGTGTCGTCGTAAGCGGCTGGATGGTGGTGATCGCCGTGGTCGCCGTCTGGGTGGCGGTTGCCGCCAGGGTGGGGGTGGCCACGGTTGTGGCGGTCGCTTCCACTGCCACGGTAGCCGCTACTGTGGCCGCTGGTGCGGTAGTGGCGGTTGGTTGCTCGGCGTCTGTATTACAGGCGGCCATCAAAAGCGTGGAAAAGATGAGCCCTACCCAAATGAGAACTGACTTTGTTTTCATGAAATTCTCCGTAATAATTTTACTGACCCATTTTTATCCGAATCATACCATAACTCCCAACGAACGCCTTACGGCTGCTTAGGCAGGAACCGATATGCTCGTCAAGGTGCTAGGATCAACCTCGCCAATCAACGCCAGGCAAATCTGATTTTGTTCCCTGGCTACCAACGCGCTCGTTGCCGGGGAGTGGTCAAGTGCGATTTCGTTACCCCTGAATTGTCTGACCGCTTCCCGGCAGCTTAGCCATGCCCTATTCCTTTTGCGCCAGCAATGTATAGCATAATGGCGGCTTGATGCTGAACTGGGCAAAATGGGCGAATACATTCGAAATGTCATGATCGTATTCCTGGAAGGCGACCAGCTTGAGGCTGTTTTGCAGGCACAGGCTAATCACATCCGCCATTTTGTGGGGAAACCAATACATGGGCGCCGACTCGTACGGGGTAAAACCATAATAATCAAGGCCATCGTTGTCAATCAAAGGTTCGGTGCGAAAATAGGAGTGGCGCAATGGTGGCGCATCTGCCTGATCCGTGCCTTCAAACATGTTCAGGATCGGGTGCATCTCATAGATAAAAAGGTGACCACCCGGTTTGAGCAGGCGCGCAATGAGCTGAAAAAAGCTGGGTAGATCGGGCAACCAACCCAGCGCCCCAATGGTAATGTAGACGAGATCAAAGCTGCCGTCATAGCTGCTGGGAATGGCGTACACATCGGTGGCGACGAATGTGCAGTCGATCTTGCCCGCCGCGGCTAGCTGGCGCCCTTGTTCAATAAACGCATCCGAGATATCAAAACCAACGCAACGCCCAGCGCCCATGTTTTTGATCGATAAAAGTTCGCGCCCGTTATTACAACAGAGTTGCGCCACTTGTTTACCGGCCACATCCAATTGGTGGAGCAGCGCTGTTTCAACCGCATCGAGCAGACTATAGCCTGGTTTTTGAAAGTTTTCGAGTAAGCGAGCAAAGTTTTGCTCGGCATGGATGGGCGCTGCTTCATTCCACGCCTGCCGATTGGCGGCGGTGTAGTCATGGCGTTGCATAAAATAGCCTCCGGCGCGTAACTTGTTGGACCGACGATTACAAATGGTAGGCATTCTAACGCGCAATCTAGCTCGGATGCAAACTTTGTGCATTCTCCTACTTGCAGATTGGCGCAGCTAGTGTAGACTATGGATCGTTTCCTCAAATAAAATGGACTATTTTAATTCAGCGCTAGAATAGCAATATCAGTTTAGAAAGTGAACAGAGCATGAATGAAGCACAAGGCGGGTCAATCGTCATGTATACCACCGAATGGTGTCCAGATTGCTGGCGCGCAAAGCAGGTGATGGGCTCCATGAAGGTTGCCTACCAAGAGGTTAATATTAGTAACGACGAAGCCGCTATTGAATTAGTGACTCGAATCAACAATGGCAGTCGTAGTGTGCCGACCATCGTTTTTCCGGATGGCAGCACGCTAACCGAACCGAGCACAACGGCGTTGGTCCAAAAATTGCAGACGCTGGTATCGGAGTGCAGGCAATAACAGCAACGGGGGTGAAGGATCGATCCGTCACCCCCGTTGCTTTTATTGCACCCTGGTTTTCCGGTCCCAGCACCAAGGGCAGATAGGTGCTGCGGGCCAGCCAGAGCGTGGCCGTTAAAGGATATTCGCCGCCATAGGTCGTATCTTTCACCACCGCAGTGCCGGTAAATAGATCGCCATAATGCGCGCTCGCAGGCGCCATCACCTGGAATCGAACCGGGATAACACCGCGCGGCGCTACATTGCCACGCCAAGTGACCACGCCCGCCTCCACTGTACATGCTCCTGTGCCACAGACCAGTGAGTCTGGTTGGTAGATCAAACCCGCTGGAACGTTGATCTGCGCCTCGGCCGTTGTCTCCAAGCTGCCCAAGTTGCGGACAAAGAGCGCAACACTCACCGTTGCCCCCGGATCCGCATAGGGGGGAATGATTTGCAGTGACGATGCACTCAGATCAGAACGCCGCGCCAGGAAAGTGCTGGGAATGGTATAAAGCTGGCCAAAACCATCACTCAATTGGAGCGTGCCTGTCACTGGCGTCCGATCTGGCAAGATCGTGGTCAATTTGGCGCTGATACGAACGGTGACTGGCGTGCCTGGGCTGAGCGCGCCAGACCACTGCACGAGATTGGCCGCTACTGTGCATTGACCACTGTCACAGGCGAGTGAGTCGGGAACGGGGGTCAGCACATTAGACAAGGGCAGCGTAAAGCTGGCTTGGTTGGCGGCCACCAGCCCCGTGTTGCGCAAGGTAATGATATATTCCAGCGCTTCGCCGACATTCACTTCACTTTGGCTCACCTGTACGTTTGACGTGCTGAGGTCGACTGAATTGATCAAGGTCGCCGCGCGGCGGGGCAAAATTTCTTGTAATGTGGCAATGGTAGCTGTATTGGTCAGCCACGTATTCACCCCTAAATCGGCGGCGCTACGTACTTGAAAATGCAAACTGCTCTGCACTTCCCCCGTACTGCCCCCTGGCGGCGCGAACAGCACCGCCAGGTTGTCATGGAGACTGTCCGATTGATTGCAGGCGTAGGTCAGGCCACGGGTCGCTTTGAAATTTTCCAGGCCAGTGGTTGAAGCCCCCCCCTGCGATCCATCCCCCCGGAGCACCTGGATCCGGATGGCGCCATTTTCATAGAGAATTAACTGGAACG
>JAPLGZ010000181.1 GCA_026389895.1 Chloroflexota bacterium
ACTTTTGATGCCCAAGAACTGCTGAAAAGTGTCGTGGCGGCAATTGACCAGCTATTGCAGACGGCGGGACCGTTGGCGGCGCAGATTGGCGGCGTGACCAGTGACACCTTTGTCAGCAATGTGCTCGGCGTCGATACCACCGGCGAACCTGTGACGCCGGTCTTCACCTATGCCGATACCCGCAACGCGCCGGACGCCGACACGTTGCGCCAGGAACTCGGGCGTGACGGCATCGCCGCGGCGCATGACCGCACCGGCGCGCTGGTGCATACCTCATATCTGCCAGCGCGCTTTCGCTGGTTGGAACGTACGCAGCCAGCCACGCTCAAAGCGGCGGCTTATTGGATGTCGTTTGGCGAATATCTGCTGTGGAAATTGCTTGGCAAACGCGTGGCCAGCTACAGTGTGGCTAGTTGGACCGGTCTGCTCAATCGGCGCACGCTCACTTGGGATCAAGCCTGGCTGGCGCAGTTGCCGCTCCGGGCCGAACAGTTGTCGCCCTTGGTCGATGTGGATCAGCCGTTGACGGGCCTCTTGCCACGCTGGGCAGAGCGCTGGCCGGCCCTAAAGGATCTGCCCTGGTTTCCGACGATTGGTGATGGCGCGGCAGCCAACCTGGGCAGCGGTTGTGACAACCCCAGCCGCGTTGCGCTGACAATTGGCACGACCGGCGCCATGCGCATGGTGATCGATCCTGGTATCGACCAAATGCCGGACGGTCTGTGGCTCTACCGTGTGGATCGCCAGCGCGGTCTGTTGGGCGGTGCCACTACCGAGGGCGGCAATCTGTTTGCCTGGCTGCGCGAAACTTTGCAACTCCCGCCAATTGAGCAATTGGAAAAGTTGTTAAGCGCCATGCCCCCGGCGGCACATGGTTTAACCATCCTGCCTTTTGTGGCTGGTGAACGCGCCCCTGGTTGGAATGACAAGGCCAAAGCCAGCCTGATCAACTTTACGCTTAACACCAAACCAATCGACATTATGCAGGCGGGTTTGGAAGCCATTGCCTATCGTTTTGCCATTATCTTCGCGCGGATTCAGCGCTATTTGCCTGCTGGGCATGCAGTGCAGATCATCGCCAATGGTGGCGGCTTGCTCAGTTCGCCCGCCTGGCTACAAATTTTTGCCGACGTGCTTGGCCGACCGATCTTGACCTTGGCTGAAAAAGAGACCACCAGTCGCGGGATTGCTTTGCTGGGCCTAGAGCAACTGGGCGTAATTAAACAAACCTCCGACCTCGCCCCCACCACAGGCATGACCTATCTGCCTAACGCCGAGCACCACGCGCTCCATCGTGGCGCGTTGGAACGCCAAATTCATTTTTACGGGCAATTACACATGGAGGGGTGAGGTTACAGGGTCAGCTGGCCACAACACCGATGCAAAATTTCGCTATTATAAAGGAGTTGGGCAATAGATTGAGCATCTATTTTATGATAGAATCGTTTTAGAAAATAACTGGTCTTGTGTGAAGAAAGCGAGGCAATTCATGGGTACAGTTACAAAGCCACTAGAAGAATTGATTCAAGAATTGTCACCCCGTCTCCGTGGCGAGGTAAGGACATTTGTAGAGTTTCTGTTGAGTAGGCATACCCGCTCACCCAAACGCAAACTGCGGCAAGATTGGGCCGGTGCGCTCAAAGTCGAAGGCTATACGGGCGTTGAACTTCAGCACCTAGCCTCTAAATGGAGAGACGAGTAGTGTTTCTTTTGGATACGAATGTTTGGCTGGAGCGATTATTGGGACAGGCCCAAGCTAAAGGCGTGGGTGACTTACTTGATGTACTCTCAGCCACAGAGATCTGCATGACTGATTTCACCTTGCATTCGATTGGCGTCATCTGCAACCGGCTAGGTCAGCGTACCGTTTTTACCGAATTTGTCCAAGATACACTTATCGACAGTGGTATTGTAATGACGAGTCTACCACCTGAAGCTATGCAACGCGTTGAGATGATGCAGATGAAATGTCATCGAATCTACTATTTACCGAGAAAGTAGACTCCCTCGTTGACCTATTGCATGAGAGTCTATGGTGAATGGCCACTCACGCACGCTACATCCTGAACCCCCAACCCGTTTCAACGGGTTTTGTATACCAGGAGGTGAATTCATTCACCTCTACTTTTAATTTTTAACACCCTAGACGATTAGGAGGAGATGTGTCTAAACCCGCTTTCACCGTCAAGGTTTTTGGTATCTATCTCGTTGTCTTGGGTATTGGCCTCACCTTTATACCTAATTTGATCCTGGCGGTCTTTGGCATGCCGCAAACGACTGAGGTTTGGATTCATGTCGTAGGCGTCCTCCTTTTAAACATTGGCATTTATTATTGGTTTGCCGCCAAATGTGAAGCTACGGCCTTCTTCCGTGCCTCGGTCTATACGCGCACGCTTGTTTTGGTCTCGTTCGCGATTTTTGCTGCACTGGGTCTCACGAGTCCAGTCCTCATTCTCTTTGGCACAGCTGATTTTGCTGGCGCCGTATGGACCCACCTAGCCCTGCGTGCCGAACAACCACATGTTTAGCCTACGCTGGCGAGATGACTTACAACAGCAAGATGTGTTGTAGATCGCCATAGCCCATTCGGCTGCGAAGAGCCAATTTATGCGCGCATGTGCTATGATGTAGACAATGATTTTTTTATCCATTTATGTGAGGTTTAAGATGTATGCTGTTGAATTCCAGGCGACCGTGAAAAATGGCACTATCCACATCCCAGCCGAATATCGTAAGAAGTTCAGACACCGGGTTAAGGTAATTCTGCTGGCAGAGGAATCAATGGGGCCAACCACGAATTTGATTGACCAGCTTCTCGCCAAACCACTTCAGCTAAAGGATTTTCGACCCCTGCCCCGAGAACAGATATATGTCCGCTAGTTCAAGGACGGCCTGCTTCATAGATACAAATATTTGGCTCTACGCGTTCATCGAAGGAGATGATATTGCAAAGTCAGCCATGGCGCGCCAGTTAATTCAGATATCACAGCCGGTGGTGAGTACGCAGGTGATCAACGAGGTCTGTGTCAACCTGCTAAAGCGCGCTCGTTTCACAGAAGAGCAGATCCAGGTCCTGATCGAGTCGTTCTATGATAAGTATGAGGTCATTGAGTTGACACAAGCTATGTTGCTTGGGTCGTCGCAACTACGCGGGCGCTACTCACTATCATTTTGGGACAGTATGATTGTGTTCAGTGGCTTAGATGCAGGTGTAGGTCTGCTGTATTCAGAAGATATGCAGCATGGATTAGTAATTGATGGTAAACTTCAGATTCTTAACCCATTTCTGACAAACAAGTAGCAACTTGACAATCATTCAAGCGAATATCATCCCCATTACGCAAAGAAAGTTAGGTTGTAAGTGGCCATGAACCGTTCTGTGGTTGTATTAGATCTTGATGGCGTGATCCTCAAGACGAATCTGATCAAGTATCGAGCCATGCTTGCGCTCTTCTCAGAATACAGCGAGCTTCAGAGCCACATCAGTGAATACATCTTGGCGCGTGGTGGCGTGCCGAGGCGAGAAAAATTCGCTGGGATCCTACGTGAACTCATCGGAACGCCGCCTACCGAGGCGCTCCTTGTCAGCTATTCAAAGCGTTATGCCAGTGCGCTAGAACACGAGCTTGCGGTGGCTCCCCTGGTTGAAGGGGTGGCGAACTTCCTGGCCGCAGGAGGTCGCACCTTCTACGTAAGTTCTTCTGCGCCAGAATCCGAAGTTCAGCACCAGCTAGAAATTCGGAACCTGAGTCCCTACTTTTTTGCTCTGTATGGCGCCCAAACGCCAAAGGCCGAGGCGCTTCGACAAGTCGTTTTGGCCCATCCAGCGTCGGTGATTGTCTTCTTTGGTGATGCCATGAGTGATTTGATAGCTGCACAAGCGGCAGGGGTCGCATTCGTCGGTGTTGTCAACGAGCGCGATAATTTCGCCGACCGATGCAGCGTTAAGCTTGCTGACTTCGCCACCCTGTCACGGGTTGAAGATTGTATTCAAAGTGCCTTGTGGAACATGCCGCCTCGCTAGTGGCGTCAGTTTGTCTATCATGAAACAATCGCATGTAAGTATGAATGGCACTTCCTCGATCTTGCCATTCGCTCCCGCGGGCTTAACGACCAATCACTAGTAGTAGAGCAAATTACGTACGACGAAACAACTCGCGCCCCTTACTACATAGGGGCAAGCGAAAAAAGAGTGATTCATTGTCACCTGATACAACGATCGGTGATTATAAGCTGGAAAGAGCATCCCTACATCTGGCTTCGCAAAGTAAAATGTTAGTCCTAATCCGCAAATTTGCGGATTTTTTTATGGGTTAAATCGTCATCATTTTGAGCCTTAGCCACGGCTTGCCTCTTTGATCAACCAGGGATTTACTCATTTTCACCAGGCCTTGGGCGTCTGTTAAACAAATAATCCCGCTTCTGATGTGAACTAGCGCACACGCCAGCTGTGTTTATGCGGATTGTCTGCATCGTCTGCAAAAGCTAACATGATTTTGCGGCAAGCTGTTGTCGCAGACGCCCCCGTATTTTGCGGACAATCGGTTATTTTCCGCAAGAAAGGCTACGCAAAATGATTTACAAACCCCAACTCGCGAAAACACGCTTCTTTCGTTTGGCGCATGTTCTGCTCTGTTTAACTTTACTGCTTGGGTTCTTGCCGGTTCGTTTGTACGCGGCGCCCACCGCTGCGATGCCACAGGCGCCTAATGCCTGTCCGGCTAGCCCAGCCAGCCTACCGAGTGTGATCGAACGCACTGATTTCTGCGTCTATTTCAATACAGCGAACACAACCAATGCGCAGGCAACCACCGTTGCGGATCACACCCAGGCGTATTGGGATCGCTACGTCACGGATTTTGGCTTTCGTGTGCCCAATCATACGAGTAAATTAGAGGTGCAAATTGTCAATGCTGCCGACTGCAATGGCGGTACGAGCTTTGGCACCAACGTGTTTACGGTGAACAACGGTTGCTTCGGGATTGCTGAATCGATGCAGCAGACACCAGGCCACGAACTTTTTCATCGCGTCCAATATAGCTACGATGGCAACGAAGTGCGCTGGTTCAAAGAGGGAACGGCTCGCACGATGGAAGATCTGGCCTTCACGAACATTGATCACTGGGTCAATGCCTTGAGCGCGCCATTTAACTTTAACTTGCAGTCGAACGAGTATTTGAATAATACCAATGTCGATATCACAAGCGACCCCCAACGCTATAACTCAGCGCTCTGGTGGAAATATTTCACCGAACAGTTTGGCGCCATCGCCACCGAACCACAACGCGGGGTGGACGCCTTGCTGCGGCTGTGGGAAGCCGCTGAAACCCAGAATGATATCGCCGCCCTCAACCAAGCCTTGACCAATTTGGGGGCTGGCATGAATTTTGATGCCGCTTTCCAGCATTTTACAGCCGCCAACTGGATCAAAGATTTAAGCAACCAACCCAGCGCGGCCTATAACTATGTCGACGAGGACGAAGCGGGCAATCCTAGTGCCACTTTCCACACGGATGCCGGTCCGGCGTTTTATCATGTTATTACGCAGAAAGGCAACGCCTTGGATAGTTTCTCCAGCAATAGCGCCACTGATTGGACACAGGCCTTTTTTAATGATGGCTTGACCAAGATCGTGGCAATTGCCGGCAGCACCACAAGTGCGGCGCAATCTGATCTCACGCTCTCCTGTGTAACGCCCGTAGTGGACATCAAGTTGCCCAACAATGGCGCGGTGATGCGTGTGGGCGCGCATGATGGGCCCGGCAAGTTTCTGGCCCAGGTGCTAGTGACCAATGGCAGCCCCAACGGTCCCGTTGTGGCCGGCTTGAGCGTCAATGATTTTAAAGCCAAGGTCAACGGCCAGAATGCCTTGGTCACGGATGGCGGCTTTATCCAAGAGCAATATTGGCTGGTCATTCAGGCCCCCAACCAAACAGCCGACGGGACCTATGATCTGGAAATTACACTAGAAAAATCTGGCACCGCCACGGCGATTGCCTCAGACACGAACCCCACGAGCGTAGCCTACACGTCGGCCAATACCGACCATCTGTTGGTATTGGATCGCTCGGGCTCAATGCTCTCAGATAACAAGATGATTGCGGCGCGCGCCGCTGCCAATTTCTATGTCGATATCACGCGCAACAATGATGGGGTTGCAGTGGTGCCCTTTAATCAAAATGTCAGCCCGGCCCCCTTTAATCTGCGCGCTGTGACAACTGCGCCCAATGTGCGCCAGCAGGCCAAGGATTATATCAACGCCATCACGGCCAGTGGCGCCACCAGCATTGGCGATGGTCTGCAAGCCGCCGTCAATCAGCGCACTGCTAGCCCCACCGGCAATGTGCTGTGCTCCTATATTTTGCTTTCCGACGGCATGGAGAACGACCCGCTCTTTTGGTCAACCGTCCAGGGTAATGTGATCGCCTCGCATTGTCCAGTGACGACGATTGCCTTTGGTCCTGAAACCGACGAGACGCTGATGCAAAATATTGCGACTGCGACCGGCGGCCTCTATTTTTACAATGATGTCTTCGTCAGTTCGTCGGTCGCTGCCGCCAATGCAAATGGCATCAGCGCGGCGGCCGATACTGCGCTGGATCTGGGCAGCACCTATGAATATGCACAGGCGGGCAGCGAAAATCGTCAACGTCTCTTGGCCGAAAAAGGCTCGCTCCAGTCCGTTGTTATCCCACGCGCAGTGGGCGCGACGACAGAACAAGTGCACAAAGTCTTGATTGACGACTCGGTCAGCGAAGCGCTCTTCGCCCTGGACTGGCCAACCAGCCAGTTTCCTTTGGACCTGAAATTGCGCAAACCAGACGGCACACTGATCGATTCGAGCACGCTGCCCTATACCTTTATTGATTACAACAGCGGCCATGTCGGCTGGCGGATTAGCCAGCCAGAGCCGGGCACCTGGGAGCTCTTGGTCGATTTTCACGTCTTCCCGGCCCCCGGTGTGCAGGCGGCTACCGCTGACAGTCCGGCAGCGCCCGCTGCGGACAACCCCTATCAGGTGATCGTGAGTGGCAAATCTAACTTGAGCCTCCAGTTGCTACTGCCGGATCGCCTGGGCAGCCGCTATTTCACTGGCAATCGCCTCCCGATCTATGCCTTTGTCTCAGGTGAACAGCCGATTGCTGGTTTGACGCCACTCGCCTTGGTCACGGCTCCCAATGGCGTCGAGTCTCGCGTGCCTCTGTTTGATGATGGGCAACATGGCGACGGTGAGCCGGGTGACGGTTTTTATGCTGGGTTCTACACGTTGGTCAATCAGGCCGCGCCGGTGACGCCTACTGGCGAAGATATTCAGCAGCCGCAGCCGAAAGATGAGGGCTCCTATCGCGTGCGTTTACTGGTGCAAACCGCTAAGTTTACCCGCGAAGCCTTAGGGTCATTCTCTGTGCAAGAAGGCGCGGATACGAACGGCAACGGCTTGCCCGATCCCTTCGAGCAAGAGAATCAAGTGACGCAAGATGGGGGCGACCCCGATTTGGATGGGCTGGACAATTTGAGTGAATATCAAACTGGCACCGACCCGAATCAATCGGACACCGACGGTGGCGGTGAGAATGATGGTTCGGAAATTGCCAAAGGCAAGAATCCCTTCAACCCGCAAGATGATAGCATCGTTGCGCCTCAGTTCTTGCATGTGACGCCCAACATCGGGCTGAATCTCGTGGAATACGATGTGCGGCCAGCCTACAATCGGATGTTGCTCTATCGAGCGACTTCGCCTACTGGGCCCTGGAGCCTCGAACAACCCGAGTTGCCCACGACTGGCGTCTATTCAGATACTGCCACCAACGGGACAACCTATTACTATCGTTTCATGGCGATCAATGCCAATGACAATCGTTCCGCCGTGATCGGCGCCAGTCCTGTTACGCCCAGCCAGGATCCCTTCCAGCCAGAAGCGCAGCTTTTGATCAACAATGACGCGCCACAGACCGATAACCTGAATGTGGTCTTGAATTTCGCTCCGTATGGCGAAGAGGCAGATCTGTTCACCGACATTGTCGAGATGAAAGTGAGCAACGATTCACAACTGACGGGCGCAAACTGGGAGCCGTTCAATCAGAACAAACCCTGGCAATTGCCACCGACCCCAGCGGGCCAAGTTGCCAAAGTCTATGCCCAGTTCCGTGATGCGGCCCATAATGAATCGCTTGTCGTGCTCGATGGGATCATGGTTCAAGGTGGCCAGGTCAACCCGAGCAATAGTCTATTCTTGCCTTTTGTGACCAAGTAACACATGATACGCACGGCGGACAAAAGAGCTAACGCAGAGCCGCAAAGGCGCAGAGAAAAACGTATGACAGAGAAAAGCGTATGAAGGGGACACTGCCAATGGAACCTGGCGTTGCTGACCCACGGTTCGCAGTTGGCGCTGGTTCCTAGCGGCGCCTTTGTTCGCTTGTTTGGTCCTTCTTGGCGTCTCTGCGCCTCTGCGTTAAGTTTTTATCCCGTTGTATCACATGAGCAAGGAAGTAGAACGCTAGGCTTTACAACGCAGAAAGCCCTGTTGGTTGCTGGATTTTCACAGCAACCAACAGGGCTTTTTACGACCAAGCGGCCAATGTTCTGAATCGAGCGACAGTGCAATTATCCTTTGCCATGCAGAGACACCTTACACATAAGACCAAAATGCTTCCCTCCGTTAATGTCAAGATGACAATGGTAAGAATATCTGCTATACTCACTGCACTAGCTCCCTGGTTGGCGAAATTTTGTCTCAGGGTCGCCACGTCGAATTCTATTTCTGAAGCGCCCTCCACCAGGAACCTGTGACCCAAAACAATAACGTTTCCGACACGGTACACTAAGTACAGTTTGTCAGTCGTCTCTTCCTTTTGGAAGAATTGACTGGCTTATCTGTTATAGGGCTGCGCGAGCATGGTTCATAGAAAACGAACGATGATGGCGCAGAACCAATATTTTTGACCATTCTACGGAGAAATTTTTAAGGAGAAGCTCATGAAACACCCGTCAAAACTGTACCTGATCTTTGGTTTATTGTTGTCTTTGACGCTCTTGGCGACCGCCTGCGTGGCCCCAGCACCAGGTGGCGCGGCCCAGCCGTCCGCCGGTGGCGCTGCGGCGAGTGGCACCACCAAAAAGAGTGGCTTTGTTATCGGTGTGAGCAACACCCTCGTCGGCAACGGCTGGCGCGAACAGATGATCTGCGCGATCAAGGCCGAGGCCAGCGCGAGCGGGCTTGTCGATAAAGTGGTCGTTGTCAACCGCAACGGTGGCCCCACCGAGCAACTCGCTGATCTCGAAGGGCTCATCTCGCAGGGTGTGAATGCCATCATTCTCAACCCGACCGACCGCGAAGGTTTGAACGCCGTTCTTGAATCGGCCATCTCGCAGGGGATTGTTGTCGTAGCGGTTGACCAGGCGGTCACCGCCAAGGGCGCCTATGTCGTGACCAACGATCAGACCGCTTATGCGCAACTTGGCGCTGAATGGCTCTTCGAGAAACTGGGTGGCAAAGGCAAAGTTGCTGAATTGCGCGGCATCGACGGCGTCCCTGCCGACACCGATCGCCATGTTGGCTTCGAGGCAGCCCTCAAAAAATATCCAGGCATTGAGGTTGTCGCCACCACCTTTACCGGCTGGGATCCCTCCACGGCGGCGCAGCAGGCCCTTGACTTGATTACGACGAAACAGATTGATGGCATCTGGACATCGGGCACGGACTATCCTGTCATCGAGCAATTTAAGGCCGCCAATAAACCCCCAGTGCCCCTCGTTGGCGCGGACAACAACGGCTTTGTGAAGCTGTTGCTTGAAGACAAGGATGTGGTCGGCGCCGCTGTGACCAATCCACCGGCCATTGGTGCCGTTGGTTTGTCCATTGCGCTGGACGCTTTGACAGGGAAGAATCCTGAACACCAGACCCTGCTCACCCCGAAAGTGTTCGCCACTGGCGATACCGAAGGTCTTAAGTCACTGTACGCCGCAGACCAACAACCAGGTTGGAGCACCTACGTGAATATCCCCCCCTACACCCATTACAAAGGCAGTGCTGATGTCTCTGCCTGCAAAGCGCCAGGGGAATAAGGTATAACAATTTGCGATTAGGGCATCGGCGATTGGATCTACCCAATCGCCGATGCCCTACTCGCTTACTCTCTTCATTTCAATCAGTACAAAAAACTCCATGTCAATCAACGAGTCGCACCTGCTGCTCTCAACCGCCAACATTGCAAAATCATATGGACCTGTCGTGGCTTTGCGGTCGGTCGATCTGATCGTCCGCCGCGGTGAGATCCACGCACTGCTTGGCGCCAATGGCGCTGGCAAGAGCACCCTCGTCAAGATTCTGGCCGGTGTTCAGTCCGCCGATGCTGGCGCCGTTTATGTCGATGGGCAACCGATGCATTTCCGTTCTCCGGCGGATGCGATGGCCGCCGGTATCGCAACAGTCTTTCAGGACCCTGCCCTCATCCCCGATCTTACCATCGAGCAAAATCTTCGCCTTAGCAACCTTGACGAGGCCAAGTTCAAAAATTGTCTGGAACAGTTCGAACTCGGCCAACTTGACCTGGGCGCGCTGGTGCGCGAGCTGCCGCTTGAGGTGTTGCGGATCGTCGATCTGGCACGGGCCGTTGCTCGCGAGCCTCATGTGCTGCTGCTCGATGAGATCACCGCCGCACTCACCGCTGATCAGGCGGAACGGGTCTTTGCGCTACTGGCCCGCTGGAAGGAACAGGGACGAGCCGCAGTCTTGATCACCCACCGGCTGGCGGAAGTTATGCGCGTCTGTGATCGCGCCACGATTCTGCGCGACGGACATAATGTAGTGGTGCTGGAGACCAAAAACGTCGACGAACACCGGTTGGTAGAAGCGATGCTTGGCGCACCGGCTGAGCAGATTGCCCCTGATAGCGCCAATGGTATGCCGCGCCATTATGGTGAAGTCGCGTTTGAGGCGCGCACGCTCAGTTCGCGCGACATTGTCCGCGATATTTCATTCACCGTGCGGACAGGCGAAATTCTTGGCCTGGTTGCGCTGGAAGGCCAAGGGCAAGACCGCTTATTTGAACTGCTCTCTGGTGATCGCCAGCCAACGGCCGGTGAGATCCTCGTTGGTGGTCGCCCACGACAATTTCATTCGCCGTACGATGCGGTGCAGAATGGTGTGGTGTTGGTGCCAGGTGACCGGTTGCGCGCCTTGTTGCCAAGTTTACCCGTGCGCCAGAACCTGGCCGTGCCCCTCTTCAACCGCATTCAACGCTGGTTGCGCATCCCCGCCGATGAGCCGCAACGCGTCACAGGCGCGGTTGACCGTTTGTCGATCGACATTCGGGCGGCGTCTCAGGTGCGTCGGCTTTCTGGGGGGAACCAGCAAAAGGTGGTCATTGGCCGCTGGCTCGTCGCTGGTTTTCGCACGCTGCTCTGCTTTGACCCGACGCGCGGGATCGACATTCAGACCAAGCGTGAGATCTATACGCTGTTGCGCGAATTGGCGGCCAACGGCGCAGCCATCTTGCTCTACACAAGCGAACTCGCGGAGATCCCGATCGTCTGTGATCGGGTGATCATCATGCACGCGGGTCAGATTGTGATCGGGTGATCATCATGCACGCGGGTCAGATTGTCGATGAACAGGACGCTGCGCACGCCACCGAGGCCTCAATGCTGACCGCCGCGCACGGGCTAGAGCTTACGCAAGACAACCTCACGGCCAAGCAGTAAGTGGCCCCTATTCCCATTCCACGCAGCTAGCCAGATCAAGAGGTTACCTTAGCCTATCGTCGAACACTTACGCGGGCCTGCTATCACTGTGTGAATAGATTTTGGAGTGAACTAATGGATGTGTCACAGCTTTTTTTACAGCGCTATGATGCGCTGTATAACTTTTGGATTGGTGACCTCTGGGTGAGGGTAACCGATGATTTAATGCGCCAACGCCCCGACCCGCGTGTCAATTCGATTGCCTGGAATTTGTGGCACCTGACCCGTGTTGAAGACGCTGGGTTAAACCGTTTTGTCACAGATCGCACCCAAGTCCTTGACGAAGGCGCGTGGATGGAACAGATGAATATCCCTTGGCGGCACATGGGCGGCGAAATGACCTTTGCTGAAGTGGACGAGTTGAACCAACGCATTGATTTGGCCGCCTTGCAGGCCTATTCGGCGGCTGTGCAAGTGCGCACGCGCGAAATTGTCACGCAAGCTGGCTGGGGCAACTTAGACGCCGCGATGGAAGCTGATCATCTGCACGTGATTCTGGTTGATGAAGGGTTGGCCCACTCGCACGCGGCCGGGCTTCTGGAAAATTATTTGGGCTGGACGAAAGGGAAGTGCTTGATGAATTTCGGTCTAACCCATCCTTATCAACATGTGGGCGAGATCGGCGTCATCGCCAGCCTGCTTGGCGTGACATTCGACTAAACGCAGAAAGGAACAGGTTCCCACATGACGAGTGCTGTTTTGAATGGACGCCATATTGTTAGACGCACCCCCCGTTGGTGGCGCTCGCTGATGCGCAACAGTTGGGTGCTGGGCGTCTGGCTGCTGCTCGGCGCATTGCTGCTCTGGTACTCCACGCTCATCCCCGTCTTCGGTAAGTTTCAGATCGTTTCGATCAGCAAGAACAGCCTGCCGTTGGTCTACCTGGCGGTTGGGCAAGCGATCATCGTGATCGCCGGTGGGATCGATCTCTCGATGGGGGCGCTGCTTCTGCTTACCAACGTGATCGCCGCCCGCTTCATGCTCGGCCAACCGATTGGGGTTGTATTGCTGATCGCCGTGGTCCTGATCCTCGGTATCGGCATCCTCAACGGTCTAACCGGCTATATCATCAGCATCTCCGGCGTGCCAGATATTGTCGTGACGCTGGCCACCAGTTATATTTGGTCCGGACTGGCGTTGCGGATCTTGCCTTCACCGGGCGGGGGCACGGCGCCAGAATTTCGCTGGTTGTTTACTGGCGCTCAGTCGGGCATCGGCGGCACTTATATCATGCCGATCCTGATGATGGCCATTCCCGCGCTGCTGGTCTTCATTTTTTCGCGCCGCACCCGCATTGGACTTTCTATGTATGCCATTGGCAGCAGTAGCATTGCGGCGCGGCTCCTAGGGCTGGATGTCCGCCGGGCGAAGATTGTCTCCTATGCCATCGGCGGGGCTATGGCTGCCTTGGCTGGTCTCGCCACCGTCGCCCTCACCGGCACCGGCGATCCGCGTTTTAGTGTTGGCGCCAACGCCACTTTGAACAGTGTGGCGGCGATTGTCCT
>JAPLGZ010000142.1 GCA_026389895.1 Chloroflexota bacterium
ATGGCGGCATCCCGTTTTTGGCGTGACGCCGCGCCACGTTGCGCGGTCGTCACACTGGGGGCAAAACGCCCAACGATTAAACTAGTTTTAGATTGTGTCGTCATATCCACTCCTTACATAAAATCCAAGCCATTTATCAGCCATTGTCTAGCCTTTCTTCGCTCGCAAAGTGATACGCTCCGCTTTGGTAGTGCAGACACTTCACGGCAAGACCGCAGGGTCGCCAACATCTCGGCAAAAGGACGCGCCTGGACACCGCGGCTATGCAGTAGCCAGCCGATCCTTACAGAGATCATCGACAACAAAATTTGGGCAACACTAAATAACGCGCTCGAACTGTAAATTCGAGGCAATTCAGACCCAGATAAAATTTAGTTGATGGAAGCGGGTAACGTGCGAGTATTTGCCTAGGTTGCGCCAGAACGGCACTGCACAAGCATGTAAGCCTGTACACTACGCCACTTCTTTGGGGCAAACTGCAAAGAGCTTGAGCAATTGTGCAACCCTGTACTGGCGCAACCTACGCAAGGCGCAGGCTCCCGCTAGATACAGTAGCAGGCCTCGCGCAGCATACAACCAGAGGTACAACAACAAGGGAGGGGAGGGTGAGAGATAGAGTAGGTGGCAGAGTAGGTGGCAGAAAGGGATCGGTGATGTTGATTGGACAGAGCTGTTTCCGACATCATTCCCCCTTTCGATACCCTAGGATTTGCTAAATTTAAATAGCTAAATGTGTAGTTCATCTTGTTACATTATCCAACCGATGCTTAGCCCTATCCAGCTGGATAGTGACCCGAGCAATGATTCCAGCCGAACCCATCCAGTTACGCGCTGTTATAGCCAGTATAATCGGAGGAGGTAACGGGAATTGTTATACGTTGGTAACAAGTGGGTGACAACTTTAGAAGCGACTAAACCCTATAAAACGGAGGGTGCTATCAAAACAAATGTTTATAATTTTTAATTTTACGCAAAAAAAATAATACAACAAAACTTCAAGACAGAAAATTCACACGAGTCTTGCTGCTGATTTATCCGCTAAGCAACGTTGCTCAGTTGCGCCCCGTTGCTTTTGTTACCATTTTATTACCAGCCTGTTACTGCGCCTGTGAGCGGCCTTTGCTATCCTACTGGTATCGGGCAACAGTGATTGCGCAACAAGCCACGGGGTCGACCAAATCCCAGCGAACGACGCGGCGGTCAAAAACAGCTCGATCTAACTGTACAAAGTTTTACTTTGTACAATAGATTAATTTGCAGCATAGGTGACTCATGTCGATTTTTCTCGAACAAATAACCAAACGCTATGAAGACCATATTGTCATCAACAATATTTCGTTCGAAGTCGCGGATGGCGAGTTTTTTGTTTTGCTCGGCGCTGAGGGCAGTGGCAAGACGACGATCTTGAATATAATCGCTGGTGTCGTCGAGACTGACCAGGGGCGGGTCTTGCTCGATCAACAGGATGTAACGCAGCTGCCCGCCAAAGCGCGGCAGGTTGGTTATCTCTTGCAACAATCCACTGCATCTGACAATGTAACGGTCGCGGAAAGCCTTGAGGCTGACCTTCGTTTAAGTGAATTATCGGTGACGGAGCAGCAACAGCGGTTGCATGAAGTGTTAGAATTGGTTGGGTTGACCGGCTTGGGTAAGCGGTTGCTCAGCCAGATTGCAGGTGGTCGACAACGGGTGGCGCTGGCCCGTGCCCTGCTGCACCGGCCCACAGTTTTATTGCTAGATGAGCCGTTTGCCACCCTCGACGCCAAGTTGCGCAACGAATTGCAACGCAGGCTAAAAACAATTCAACGGACACTGGGCATCACCACGATCCTAGCGACGCATGACGAGGCCGAAGCCTTTGGCTTGGCCGATCAGTTGGGGGTCATCAATGCGGGCCGGCTGATTGAAGCAGGCCCGCCGCAGGCCCTTTACCAATCGCCCCAGACCGAGTTTGTAGCAACTTTTTTAGGGACAGCCAACCTGTTGGTTGGGCTGGCCACGCGTGATAGCGTCCATATCGGCCCCCATCATTTTCCCCTGCAGGATGCGCCCTCGCCAGTGGCCTTAGATAATGCCCGTCGCGTGCAAGTGCTCTTCCGGCCAGAGAACGTGGTGCTGGCCGCAACAGAGCAGGGCCTACATTGCCCGACGTTTGGCGAAGGCACAGTCGAACAGACGATCTTTGGCGGTTCGTTTGAACAATTGCAAATCCGCCTGCCACCGATCCCCGGTGTGCGCCCCATTGCCCCGCCGGTGGCCTATGGTGGCAAGACATTTACAATCGAGGCGCTTCGCACGCAGGACCAAGCCAGCCGTTTGCCATTGCAGATCGGACAAAAGGTTTGGGTAGGCATCAATCGTGTGCATGCTTTGACCCATCCTGGTTTGCGCTTTTTGCTCTTTACCGATGGTTCGCCAGCGGCTCAGGCGGCCCTGATCGTTGCCAGCGAAATTGCTCGGCGGGGCCAGGCGCGGGTGACGCTGCTAGGCTGTGGGTTGACCGATGACGCGCTGTTACAACAGTTGGAAAGCGTTCAGCAGCAGATTGGCGGTGAATTATTCGGGCTTGCGACGCGCACCAGTGCGCTAGCGCCAGCCGAAGCTGTGGCCCATGAATTAAAACGCCAAGCCTATGACCTGGTCGTGTTGCCCGGCTTAGCCAATAGCGAGCAACTGGCCGAGCAGATCTTGCAATTCGGCGAGCACCATCTATTGTATATTCCTACAGCCCAGCCAGCGCCGAAGCGAGCCTTGATCTGTGTGGCCGGCGGTGAACCCGGCAAAGATGATATTCTTTTTACAGGTAGATTGACCCGGCATCTAGACGCGACGGCAACGCTGTTGAGTGTGTTGCCCGCCACGGAAAATACGGCCGAATCACACGAATGGTTGCGCCGCTTCCTGGCGGGTGGGGTGCAAACGCTCGATCTGCTCGGCGTGCCGGCGCAAGCGACCATTCGTGTGGGGCAGGCGCGCACAGAAATTTTGCAAGAATTGGAAAATGGCGGGTACGATCTTTTAGCCCTTGGGGCTCCGTTGCCAGATCGCACGGGCAAAATTGTCTTACGGGGACTTGTCAGCGAGTTATTAGGGATCGTCAACACGCGTCCGATCCTGATCATCCGCTCGTCGATGTAAAAGGCATCAGGTTCGCTATTGAAGAATAAGCAATTGTCGCCCAATTACACGATTGATTTACTCGTCATATTTAGGTAGTTCGCTACGCTCATTTTTTGAGCGTATTCACAATATTTGTGCAGCAGTGAACATTTGTGCAGCAGTGAAATCGCCCTCCCCATCAGTTCCCGCCCAGCAGGAGAGGATTAGGACAGGGTCACTTTTTATCCCTAGGCGTAAGCCGCATCTTAAAGGAGATTGTCTGATGTATAAGAAGTTAATGCAGTTGGTCGTCATTGCGCTATCGATTACAGGCCTGGTCGCCTGCGCAGCACCGGCGGGCAGCACCGGCACGAGCAGCAGTGGCTCCACCAGCACCACCGTCACGAACACCGTTGCCACGACTGGAACGACCAGCGCTGGCGGTGGCTCGGTTACCTTGACGCTCGGGGCCTATACCACCCCGCGTGAGGCCTATGGCGAGATCATTCCGATCTTCCAGGCTGCCTGGAAAGCCAAAACCGGGCAAGATGTGAAGTTCGAAGAGTCCTACCTGGGCTCGGGCGCCCAGGCACGGGCGATTGTCCAGGGCTTTGAGGCCGAC
>JAPLGZ010000290.1 GCA_026389895.1 Chloroflexota bacterium
GTGTGCCAACGACCGGGCTCGATCAATAATACCTCGCCAGCCATCAGGTTCACCGGTGCCCGACCTTCTTCCGAGTATTCATAATTACCCTCGATCAAGAAGATGAGTTGAAGGTCGGGAATACAGCGGTTGGACCAACTACGCCCTGGGCAAACATCATGATAATTGGCAATACGGACCACAGGTTGAATTTCGGCGGGTGATACTAATATCATGATATTATCCTAGAATTATTATTCTAGTCCATGCAGATACAATCTATGTCCATTCCATTTTTCAAGCGGGTACTATATCATTCAAACTAGATTTCCCTAAATCTAGCTCATCCTAAATCCCTAGCTTGATTGATCCATTTTCACAGCGCTCCCGCTCAGATTTCATGTACATAGCATGAGGAGAATATGTTAACCACAGAACAAATTGCTCAGTTCAAGGCCAATGGCTACCTAAATGGCGGCGTCGTGCTAACCGACGACGAAGTAGAAGCATTACGTAGCGAAGTGATGCGCGTGATCGAGGAGCGCGACCGTAAAGACATCCCCCAGCCGGTGTTGACGCGTAACCTCTCGCGCGATGAGAATGTGCAAATCTGGCAGATCGTAAATATTTGGATGGCGAGTGAACCTTATCACAAGTTGATTTCGCATCCTCAGATCACCAAAGGTCTGGCCCAATTGACCAACGCCACCGAACTGCGCATCTGGCATGACCAGATCCAGTACAAACCGCCCCAAATTGGGGGCGTGAATATGTGGCATCAAGATGCGCCCTATTGGCCGATCATCGCCCCGATGACCGAAGTTACTGGCTGGGTGGCCCTTGACGATGCCGATGAAGACAATGGCTGCATGAGCATGGTCCCTGGTTCACATTTATGGGGTGATAACATCAACTTTTTGCATACCTTGAAGAAATATGAAGACATGCCCGATCATTTCAATGAGCATGAGATCAAGGTTGTCCGTTGCCCCGTCAAAAAAGGCGAAGTGCATTACCACCACGCGCTGACCTGGCACGGCTCGCATGCCAACACCAGCGGTCGCCCACGGCGTGCGATTGCTTTGCACTATATGACACAAGATACACGCTATGTTGCCGCCGGCAACCACCCGATGAAAGAGTATGTTGAAGTGCAAGACGGTGAATTGCTCAAAGGCAAAGCCTTCCCCAAAGTTTATCCGACAACGGAATAATCCATTGTAAAGTAAGCGAAGCGTAGGGGCATGCGGTCGGCGGCGCATCCAATTTTGGATAAATTCACCAATGACGTTCGCCGGCGATTGCGTGCCCGCTTTGCATCCAACATCGCAATAAATAGTTACGCTTCAGGCTTGCGTAGTGTTTTTACCTGAATCGCCACATTAAACACAAGAGAATTTTGAACGTAAGGACCGGGCACGCAATCGCTGGCGAAGTTTGTTTGAGAGCTATCGATTATTGAATGGGCCGCCGACCGCATGCCCCTACGCTTCACTTATTCATTCTATTCTCGCCATCCTGTGGTAATTACCCATGCCTTTGTCAATCACGCCTGCATCCTCAAACGTAATTGACAGGAGGGGGGTAACATGATACACTGGATTGTAATCCTTAGTACAAGTTTATAGTCATTAGGCTCCCTAGCCCCGAAAGACTTATCCCATCCTGTTGTATAAGGAAAAGATCCGATTTCGCTTCGATTTTTTGTGACATACGTAAGGCCACCACATATCACTAACTACACTTAATTTCGGTTGAGGTTTGCCGTACGTTGTCATCCAATTTTTCGTGCGTTATCATCATTCGCGATACCCGCTGTAAAGACAAACCACAGTAAAAACAATAGTAAAGACGATAGCAAAAACAACAGCAAAAACAAAGGAGAAGAAGGTAATGAGGAAGGTAAGATTTTTAAGTCTGCTTGCCGTAGTTGTGCTGCTTTTAGCAGCCTGCGGTGGTGGCGAATCAGCGCCAGCAGCCGAACAACCGGCGGCAGTTGAGGCCACAGCAGCGCCCGCCACCGGTGCTGTCACAGAGACGACAAGCACCACAGATACGGCCGCCGCAGCCCCAGCTGCTGATGCCGGAGCGAAGGAAGCCCCCGCCTTGGCCGAACTGGTCAAAGCCGGGAAGTTGCCACCACTGGATGAACGCCTGCCAAAGGAACCCTTCGTGGTTGGCCCTGGCGTGTTGCTCAGCAAAGAGGACCTTCCCAACTGGACACCCGGCCAATACGGCGGCACGATCAACACAGCGCACAGTGTCGCCGACTGGGCGCCCGATGTCTTTGTGATGCTGAACGAGCCATTGTTGCAAGCGCCTGGTCTCAGTGTCCAGGATATCAAAGGCAACGTGCTAAAAAGCTTTGAGGTTAATGCCGACAACACCGAGTTCACCTTCCATCTGCGCGAAGGGTTGAAGTGGTCTGACGGCGAACCAGTGACTACTGCCGATGTGAAATTTGTTTACGAAAACGTCTACGGCAATGAGAAGATCTCGCCCACCGGCCCTCCCGCGCGCTTCCGCAATGGATTTGACCCCGCTGGAGAACCCGGCAAATTGGCGATCACCGACGATTACAACTTCAAGATGACGTTTACCAAGCCCTATGGTGGCTTCCTGCGCAACCTGACCATCGAAGGTTGGAATGGTTACACCGAGTTGATCCGTCCCAGCCATTTTCTGAAGCAATTCCACGCCGATTTCGCCAAGGCAGACGAGCTTAAAGCCCTGCTGGCGAAGGCCAATCTAAAAGACGAATGGTGGCAACTCTACACCCAAAATGATTGCCAGAACTGGAATGATACGGCGGACCGCTGTATTGGCTTCCCCACCCTGAATCCCTGGCTTTCCGTAAAATCACAAAGTACCGGCGTCAAGACCTTCGAGCGCAATCCGTATTATTGGAAAGTCGACACCGACGGCAAACAATTGCCTTATGTTGACAAGATCGTCTCCGTGCAGGTGGAAGATGTCGAAATGGTGAACCAGCGCGTGCTGACCGGTGACATCGATTATCTGCGTGAGAGCACTGGTTTGGTCAAGGTGCCGCTCTATAAGGAAAATGAAGAGAAGGCCGGTTTTAACACAGTGTTGCTGGATATGCATGTCGACGCCAGCGCGCTCTTCCTGAACGAAACCTTCAAGGACGAAACCTGGCGCAAATTGGTGCGAGATATTCGCTTCCGCCAGGCGCTGAGTATGGCCCTCAATCGCCAAGAGTTCATCGACAGCATCTACTACAGCTTTGCCGCCCTGCCACTGACCAGCGTTGGTGACGAAAATTCCAAGTACGATGTCGCCAAGGCGAATGCATTGTTGGACGAAGTGGGCATGAAGGAGAAAGATGCCGACGGCTTCCGTATGGGGCCTGATGGCAAACCGTTCGCCATTCTGCTCGAACATGGCGCACATGCCCCCGATCTACAGCCATCGGCTGAACTTGTGGCCGCTCAACTGAAAGAAGTTGGCATCAAAGTGAACGTCAAGCGCATTGATTCGACTTTGTGGGGCAGTCGCAACACAGCCAACGAATTGCAGGCGACAGTCTTCTGGACCCATGATCAAGGGTGGGACAGCGGCTATACCGGTGGTATCTTTGATATTACTGCACCCGACTGGGCACTTTGGCACACGAGCAACGGCAAAAAGGGCGAAGAGCCACCGGCGTGGGCCAAACAAGCCTGGGACCTTGACGTGAAGCGCTGGAGTTCCGTCTCTGGTTCCGACGAGTATAACAAATTGAAGGAAGAAGGGTATGCTTGGTCGCGCACGAACTTGCCAGTGATCCAGATTGTTGAAGGTGTGAAGTATGCCATGATTGCCAATAAGAAACTACAAAATGTACCGCAGGCTGGGTTTGCCATCGCAGCTAACTTTGCGGGCGAACAGTTGTGGTATGGTCAGTAGGTAATTTTTCCTCACCCCTACGCCAACTGGGCGTCCCCCTCTCCTGAATTATAGACCAGAGTTCAGGAGAGGGGAGACCAACAGATAATTTCCACTCTCCCTCTTCCTACTCCCCTCTCTTCTGAGCTCTGCCTTTCGATTCAGAAGAGAGGCTGGGGGGTGAGGTTCTTTCAGGAGACGCAAGCCAGTGTTAGCTTATATTGCTCGTCGTTTGCTCATGTTGATTCCAATCTTAGTTTTAATTTCGATGGTCTCCTTTTTTGTGATCCAACTGCCCCCCGGTGACTGGGTGAGCACCTATATTATGAATCTGCGCACCTCGGGCATCAACCTTTCTGACCAGGAGGCGGACCGTCTAACGGCAATGTACGGATTTGACCAGCCGGAATATGTACAATACCTCAAATGGATGCAAGGCATCTTGACCAAAGGCGACTTTGGCTATTCATTTCAGTGGGGAAAGCCGGTCAATGATCTATTGCGCGAACGGTTGCCTTTAACACTGGCCGTCTCGATCTTTGCCCTCTTTGTCTCCTGGCTGATTGCGATTCCCATCGGTATTTATTCGGCCACCCACCCCTATTCACTTGTAGATTATATTGCGACTTTCCTGGGCTTTATTGGGTTAGCAACACCCGGTTTTCTGCTGGCCTATATCTTAGCTTGGATATTTTTTCGCTATTTTAATTTTTCGACCATGGGCCTGTTTTCGACTGCTTTTCTCGACTCGCCGTGGAGTTGGGCCAAATTCGCGGACATGCTCAAGCACTTGATCTTGCCAATCATCATTATTGGTCTGCCGGGCGCGGGCAGCACGATCCGCGTGATGCGGGCCAACTTGATGGATGAGCTCAAAAAACAGTACGTGATCACGGCTCGGGCGAAGGGTTTGTCGGAATTAACCCTCTTGTTCAAATACCCTGTGCGCCTGGCCTTTAACCCGCTCTTCAGCACGATTGGCTGGCTGTTGCCCGCCATCTTTTCCGGCGAGGTTCTGGTCTCGATTGTGCTTAGTCTGCCAAGCATTGGGCCCTTGTTGTTGCGAGCGACGCTGGCGCAAGATATGTATTTAACGGGCAGTATCGTCTTAATTTTAAGTACGCTGACTGTGTTGGGCAGTCTCATCTCCGACATTTATCTGGCGTGGTCCGATCCGCGTATCCGGTATGAAGGGACTAGCAAATGAGCATTCAGGAACAGACTAAATTAGCCAAAGGCAATTTACTCGGTGGTATACCTGCCAATGGTGCTGTGCCAGATACAGGTATTTCGCTAGTCGATGAAAACAAAGAGGCAGCCGACGACCGTTTCTATTATGCCACCCAATGGCAGTTGATTCGGTGGCGCTTCCGACGTCACAAATTGGCCATGATTGCGCTTACCTTGCTGCTGATCCTCTATTTCCTCGCCATTTTTGCGGAATTTTTTAGCCCCTATACCGAGCAAACGCGCTTTGATGGCTACCAACAAGGGCCGCCAGTGGCTATCCATATCATGGGCGCGCAGGGCCTGCAACGTCCGTTTGTCTACGGGCGCACAAAGAAGCTCAACCAAAAGACCTTCAAATACGATTTTACCAATGACACAACAAAGGTTTTCCCGATTCGCTTTTTTGTCCGAGGCGAAGAGTATAAGTTTTGGGGAATTTGGCGCACCAATCTACATTTTTTTGGCACAGGCAAAGGCGCACCGCCGATCCTGTTGTTTGGTGGCGATCAGTTGGGGAGAGACCTCTTTTCGCGCACCATCTATGGTTCACGCGTCTCTTTGTCGATTGGGCTGATCGGTGTGGCGTTGAGCTTTATCCTCGGGATTGTTTTGGGGGGACTCTCTGGTTATCTGGGGGGTGTTGTGGATGAAGTCATTCAACGCACCATCGATTTTTTGATTTCCATCCCACAGCTACCGTTTTGGATGGCGCTCTCGGCCGCGTTGCCACGCGAGTGGCCGGTGATCAAGACATATTTTGCTATCACGTTGATCCTTTCAGTGGTCGGTTGGGCCGGCCTGGCACGCGTGGTGCGCGGGAAACTTTTAGCTTTGCGCGAAGAGGACTATGCACTAGCAGCGCAGGCGGCAGGCGCCAGCCAACCCCGGATTATTTTTCGCCATCTGTTGCCTGGCTTCACCAGCCACTTGATCGTCTCGCTGACCCTGGCCATACCAGGCGCAATTCTGGGTGAGACAGCCTTAAGTTTCTTGGGTTTGGGTATGCAACCCCCCGCCGTTAGTTGGGGGGTGCTCTTGAAAGATGCCCAAGACTTGGTCGCCATCGCGCAGCAACCCTGGCGCTTAATTCCGGCACTCTTTGTGATTGGCGCAGTTTTATTGTTCAATTTTGTCGGTGATGGTCTGCGCGACGCCGCTGATCCCTATTCGGCCTAGAGGGTTGATACGCAGAGACTTCCTCGCTCTTCCTCCCCTGAATCAAAGTTCTGAGTTCAGGGTGCGGGGGTGAGGCCGCTTCGCCTTATTTAAAATCATGGTGATATAAAGCATGGCAAATTCACAAGATGTATTGGTCGAGGTGCAAGACCTCCAAGTTCATTTTCACTTACATGAAGGCGTCGTCCGCGCGGTCGATGACGTAAGCTTTACCATCCACCAGGGCCAAACCCTGGGGGTCATTGGCGAGAGCGGTTCGGGCAAATCTGTTTCGGCGCAATCGATTATGGGTATTGTGCCTTCGCCACCCGCCAAACAGATCGGCGGCAAAATTTTCATGCACCTTTCCGACAACGGCACAGGTTACCGCGTGGTGAATCTGTCGGAATTGCCGCCCAAGGGCAACGAATTTCGGGCCATTCGTGGTAAAGAGATCGGCATGATCTTTCAAGAGCCGATGACCTCTTTCAGCCCTGTCCACACGATTGGCGACCAGATCATGGAAGCAATTTTGCTTCATATTCCCAATGTCTCCAAAAAGGAAGCCCGCGAGCGCACCATCGAAATTTTACGGCGCGTCGGCATTCCCAAAGCGGAACGCCGGGTAGACAATTATTCCCATCAATTTAGCGGTGGTATGCGGCAGCGGGCCATGATTGCGATGGCGCTCTCCTGTAATCCTAAACTGCTGATCGCCGACGAACCGACCACAGCCCTAGATGTAACGATTGAGGCGCAGATTCTCGAACTGCTCAAAGATTTGCAGCAAGAGTTCAACATGGCCATTATGTATATCAGCCATGATTTGGCCGTGGTGGGCGGGGTGGCAGATGAAGTCATGGTGATGTACCTGGGCTTGGTAATGGAACATGCCAGTGCAGAAGAAGTCTTTGAGAATCCGTTGCACCCGTATACACAAGCGCTTTGGCGCTCGATCCCCAAGATCGACGGCGACCTTTCACGTCTAAAGCCGATTAGCGGCACACTACCCAGTCCTTTTGCTGTGCATAAAGGCTGCCCATTCTTCTCGCGCTGCGATGATCGGATAGTGGGCGTCTGTGACATGGCGCGGCCACCGTTGGTCGAGGTTAAACCAGGGCACAAGGTGCGGTGCTATTTGTATACGGAACAAGGCAAAGGTTAAATCATTAACGCCGATCTCTCGCTAGGTCTTTGTTGATGATTGGTAAAGCACTGACAAATAGTTAATGGTAAATAATTAATAATTAACGATTAATTATTATCCTGGAGGAGTTGACGTGGTTCAAGCGAATGATACACTTTTAGAAGTGCAAGGCTTAAAAAAATATTTCCCAATCCAACAGGGCTTTCTGCGCAAAACCGTGGGTTACATCAAGGCCGTTGACGATGTAAACTTAACGATTAAGAAAGGCGAGACGTTGGGCGTCGTCGGCGAAAGCGGTTGCGGTAAAACAACCATGGGCCGCTGTCTGATTCGCCTGTATGAACCCACCGACGGTAAGATCTTGTTGCATGTGGAAAATCAGACAATTTCGGTGACCGAGTTAAACCGTCAAGAGATGCATCTCTTTCGACGCAATGCCCAAATTATTTTCCAAGATCCCTATTCTTCACTCAACCCACGCATGAATCTGCTGGAAACCATTGGCGAACCGCTCTTGGTCAATGGAATTGCGCGTGGCCGTGATCTGGAAGAACGGGTCAAAGAAGTGGTTACCCAAGTAGGGCTGCGCGTTGAACATCTGCGTCGTTTCCCGCATAGCTTTAGCGGTGGGCAACGCCAGCGCATTGGCATTGCGCGCGCCCTGGTTGTCCATCCCAAGCTCATTGTCGCCGATGAGCCAGTCTCGGCATTGGATGTCTCGATCCAAGCGCAGATTCTTAATTTGCTAGAAGATCTACAGGCTAAATTTAACCTGACCTATATCTTTATCTCGCACAATATGGCCGTTGTCCGCTATATTAGCGACCGCATTGCGGTGATGTATGCTGGGAAGCTGGTGGAATTAGGCACCAAACATGAATTGCTCTCGCACCCGAAACATCCGTACACCGAATTACTATTAGCCGCCGTGCCCAGAACGGTGGATCGCCTGCGTGGTCAACGCACGGTGACACCAGGGGAACCACCCGATCTAGGCAATCTCCCCAAAGGCTGTGTCTTTCACCCACGCTGTAAATATGCCAGAGACATTTGCAAAGTAGAAGAGCCTAAGTTGCGCGCCTTGCGCCCAGATTGCCATGTAAGCTGCCATTTTGCCGAAGAGCTCGATCTGCAAGGGATCGATACACCGGCACGGGTTAGCGTACCAATGGCTGGAGTAAGGTAACGTGCCCGTTAAGTTTACCCATTACATCCTAGCCTATCTGCTCTGGCTGCTCAGTTGCGCAGTGGCAGTTCTGGTGGCAGTGACCTTGCGCGGCACCTATCACGTTTTGCTGGCCTTTGACTTTTCCCAACGTTATACGGCACGCGCCATCGATGATTTTGCCATTTTAATTCTTGGCATTGGTCTCTTGTTCGTCATTGTGTTGGTTGAACATTATTATCGCACTGGCGTGCAAACGGGCCAGTTATTCATTCGTTTCTGCCTCTTTACCCTGAGTGAGCTAGGGTTGCTGGCGCTGCTCCACCTGATCCAGGTCGGGGTTGCTGGCACGTATCAACAGTTTAACGCCACAACCCTCTGGCTAGGGATAGGTGAACTTTTGGCCTGCCTGGCATTAGGTTGGCTCTACCGCACCTTGCGAAGACGGACGCGCGCCTTCGCTTCAAAAATCTCGTAAAAACTCATCAGTAGACGACAAAAACTTTGACGCAGAGCGCAGAGGGGCAAAGGGACGCAAAGAAGAGCAGAAAGAAACACGCATTTGGTGTCATCTTTTTATCCTGCTTTTCTTCGGGCTCCTTTGCGCCACAGCGTCTTTGCGTCAAACTTTAGGTTCACGGATGTGCGTTATCAGCTCACCATCACCAATGCAGCCTCCCATCCCGCGCACTTCGCAAATTAGATAATGCGTGGTACCATATTGTCCAAAATTCAAGCATTTTCACTTATGAACGTTCAGGAGAAGATCCATGTTAAAAGTTGCCGTGATTGGCCTGGGTAATATTGGCAACACGCATGCCCCGGTCTATCAAGCCGATCCACTCGCCAATTTCGTGGCGGTGTGTGACATCATCAAAGAAAAGGCGGATAAGGCTGCCGAGCGCTATGGTGTGCGCGCCTATTACAGCGTGGAAGACTTGCTCAAAAATGAGGAGTTGGACGCGGTTAGCGTCTGCAGCGCCGGGGTGGAAAATGGTGGCGATCACTATGAGCCGATCATGCAATGTCTGGAAGCGGGTTTGAACGTATTGGGAGAAAAGCCAATTTCCAACGACATTGTGAAGGCGCGCGCGATGGTGAAAAAGGCTGAGGAAAAGGGTGTCTACTTTGGCACCAATTTGAACCATCGCTTTGTGCCGCCCGCCGCCAAGGCCAAACAGTGGATTACCGAAGGCAAACTTGGCCATTTGCTGTTGATGAATATGACCATGTGGATCGGCAACCCCAATGAGACATCGCCCTGGTTTCATATGCGCGCCTTGCACCCCCATTCGTTCGACATCATGCGCTTTATGTGCGGTGATATCAAACGCGTCCATGCCTTTATGAACCATGCGCCGGGCCGCATCTGCTGGTCAAACGCCCAGATTAACGTGGAATTTACCAATGGTGTCGTCGGTCATCTGACCGGCAGCTATGACACCAATCCCAGCCATAATTTGGAACGCTGCGAAGTGATGGGCACCGAAGGCCGGCTTGTGTTGGACAATCTTTACGAAGAGTTGACCTTCTATCCCCGCCGCAGCAACGAATTGACCGTGATCCGCAACAGCATTATGGGCGGTTTGAGCGGCTTTGGCGCCACCTTCACCAATCGCATTCATCGCTGGCTCGAGCAGATTCATGCCGAAGTGCCACCCGAAGAGCTCGAAGCATCGGCGCGTGAAGGGCTGGCCGTCCAAGAAGTAATCGAAGCCGCCATACGCTCACACGAGAGTGGTAAGGCGGAAGAAGTGCCACTGATGGTGTAGATAATGAGATTAGAGATTAAGAACGCGTAGCCTCTCAATCTCTAATCTCATTATCTCCTTTTCTTAACTGATAATGGAGTATACAAATTTATGGCTGAGATAATCCTACGGCCAATGGAAGCCGCCGACTGGAGCGAAGTGGCGGACTTAATTTGTGTGGGCACCAATTATTGGTATCAGACGCATGGGATGGGGAAGGTTTTTGGTGCAGGGCCAGAGAGTGCGCGCCTTTTCTGCGAAGTGTATGAGACACTAGATCCGGGGCACTGCATCCTCGCGGTGAATCCCGCCAATGGTCGCATTATGGGATCTTGCTTCTATCATCCACGCGAGACCCACGTTTCCCTGGGCATTATGAATGTGCATCCGAACTATTTTGGTCACAGTGTCGCGCGTAAGTTGTTGAACTTTGTGATCCATTTTTCGGAACAAGCCCAGAAGCCGCTGCGCCTGGTTTCCAGCGCGCTGAACCTCGATTCCTTTTCGCTTTATACGCGCGCTGGCTTTGTCCCCCGCCAGGCGTTTCAAGATATGCTGATTAAAGTGCCAGAGCGCGGGCTCATGCATATTGCCCCAGGCACAGAACAGGTGCGTCCGGCGACGCTAGCCGATGTGGACGCCATCACCGCCCTGGAGTTGGAACTCAACCATATCTCACGCCGGAAAGATTATCAGTATTTTATCGAGAACAAAGCTGGCATCTGGCATGTTTCTGTCTATGAAAATTCGCAAGGCCAGTTGGATGGATTTCTTGTCTCGGTGCAACACCCCGGCAGCAATATGCTGGGCCCTGGCGTGATGCGTACGGCGGCTCAAGCTTCGGCGCTGATCCAGGCCGAATTGAACCAGAATCGCGGTCGTTCCCCCGTTTTTCTCGTGCCGGTGGATCAGACTGAACTAGTACAGACCATGTATCGGTGGGGTGCCCAAAACTGTGAACTTCACTTCGCGCAGGTCTATGGCGCGTACAAAGCGCCGACCGGGATCTGCATGCCCAGTTTTATGCCGGAGACGGCTTGACGCAAAGGCGCAGAGACGCGAAGAAAAGCTGTAGATGTTTCCTGTTGTTCTTTGCGTCTCTGCGCCTTTGCGTCAAATCCTAGACATTTTTGCCCTTACCAACGATGAAGCGGTGGTTTAAAGTCGATATTCTTGCCGGTGTAATAGGGCACAATCGCCTGTTCCGGTTCGGCCACGGCATCCAATCGGGCCCGATCAGCGTCGGTGATGGTGACGGTAGCCGCCCCCAGATTATCCTCCAGGTGGGCTCGCGTGCGCGGGCCGATGATCGGGCTGGTGACGCCTGGTTGATTCATGCACCAGGCCAACGCCACCTGGCTGACCGTGCAATTTTTCTCCTTGGCGATCGCCTCAACCGTATCAAGCACCCCATACGCCAGATCGCCGAAATGTTTGCGCGTCCGTTCGCCAAAAGGGCCTTGCATATCACGCGCCACGCGCGAATCGCCGGGGATCTCCTGGCCGCGGACATACTTGCCCGAGAGAAAGCCACGCGCCAGCGGTGACCAAGGCAAGATCGCCAGCCCATAGGTCTGCGCCAGTGGGATCAACTCGCGCTCAATGCTGCGGTCGAGCAGGTGATAGGGTGGCTGCTCGGTAACAAAACGATTCAGCCCCAGTTCCTTCGCCACCCACAAGGCTTCAAGCGCCCGCCACGCTTGGAAGGTGCTGGTGCCGATATAACGCACCTTGCCGGCGCGAATCAGATCGTCTAGGGCGCGCAACGTCTCATCAATTGGCGTATCCGCCATCGGCCGGTGGATCTGGTAGAGATCAATATAGTCGGTCTGCAAGCGGCGCAGTGAAGCATCACACTGTTCGATGATATGGCGGCGATTGTTGCCGGCGGCGAGAATGTTGTCATCGTCCATCCGACCATTCACTTTGGTGGCCAGCACAATGCGATCGCGTTTGCCATTGCGTTGCAAGGCCTTGCCAACAATCTCTTCGCTGCGCCCGCGGTTGTAGACGTTGGCGGTGTCGAGGAAGTTGACGCCCTGGTCGAGGGCTATATCGATCATGGTCAGCGACTCTTCTTCTGGCGTGGGAAAGCCAAAATTCATACAACCCAGACAGAGCGAGCTCACCTTCACGCCAGTGCGCCCCAGGCTACGGTATTCCATTGTATTCGATCCTTTCTATTGGTGCGGTTGTGGGAGAGCAACGATTTCGATAGCAGAGGGGGAATTACCCACCTTCTGCGCAAGCAGTCTACAGCGCGGATCCAGGCATGTCAAACAAGTTATGGCCAAAATAGAAGCGCCCAGTGAACGGATTCACTGGGCGCTTCTATTGATGCAAGCCAACTATCTTACTTTAGCACTCATGCGGTGTTCTCCTTTTGCCAATCACGGCGCGGGGATCGGCCTTTACTCGTTATCGCGATGGTCAAGGCAGAATCACTTCGCAATTGAGAAAT
>JAPLGZ010000893.1 GCA_026389895.1 Chloroflexota bacterium
GCCTGCACTTGGATATCGAATATATTGAAAATCGAAGTTTCTGGTTGGATATTCAAATTTTGATCCGCACCGTCACGGTGGTCTTTACCCAAGAAGGCGCGTATTAATTATTAGGTTATTCCCTCTGTAGGGCGTGCGAAATCTTTCGCACGCCCTACAGTGGGAATTAGCTTAATAATTAATACGCGCCTTCTTGGGTGAAGACAACCGTGACGGTGCGGATCAAAATTTGAATGTCCAACCAGAAACTGCGATTTTCAATATATTCGATATCCAAGTGCAGGCGGTCATCAAAATCCAGATCACTGCGGCCACTGACTTGCCACAAACCCGTCAGGCCGGGCAAGACTTCCAAGCGCTCGGTATGCCACAACTTGTAGGTGCTCACATCAAACGAAGTCGGGCGTGGCCCCACCAAACTCATGTCACCTTTGATAATGTTAAAAATCTGTGGCAACTCGTCCAGGCTGGTCTTGCGCAAAATCCGCCCGACGCGCGTGACGCGGGGATCATCGGTAATTTTGAAATCGGGCCAGGTCAGTTCGTTCAGGTGCGCATATTTTTGCTTCAAGGCTTCGGCGTTGGTATCCATGGTGCGTAGTTTGTACATGCGGAACCGTTTGCCACCTTTGCCGGTGCGATTCTGCTTAAAAAAGATCGGCCCTGGATTGTCCAGCCAGATCAACAAAGCACACACGCCAATCACGGGCAAGAGCACGGGCAGAAACAGCATACAAACAGCCAGATCGAGCAGGCGCTTGCTCACACGATAACCCGTGCGAAATAATTTGATATCTCTTGGCTGGATAATCGTCATTTCCATTATTCGTTCACTCTCTTTTTCCTAAAACTGTCTCAGTGCAAACTGAAGAACCATACCGAGCAGAAACCGTCAGATTAATCATATTAACGAAAGATTATTAATATTCAAGAGAATATCTGACCTAGGCCTTGCAGCGACCTTATCTATAGGTCACCAGATGCCGGTGAATACCATTCATATGTCGCATATTAGCGGAAAGAAAGGATGACGAATGCGATTTATTGCTTAGACCGAAGCTCAGCAATAAAAATACCAATAACTGGCTAAATCGATTGCTATGCTCATGTTATCAAAGATTTAATAAGCATGAGTATAGCAGAGTAAACTCGCAGAGGAGATTACAATCGGCTTACAGTTGCAAGCATAATTTGTAATTATTTTAGAGAGACTAATTACACGAGAGAAAGCTGTAGTGCGAGGGTAAAATAAGGCTAACTTTACTGTCTGAATAGCGGGGCAACATCGCGCCAGATTTCATCCAATTCGGTGCGATCCATAGCATCAAGCATCTGGCCAGGCGCGCGGGAAACCTGGGTTGCGATGACCCCGCGCCGGTATAAAACTTCCTTATAGGAAGCCACGCCATGCATCCGTTCGAAGTTTATTAATGGTAACAACTGATTAAAAAGCTGGCGAGCACCAACCTCATCGCCCCCCTCCAGTTTGTTCCAAATGTCCAGATGGACATCTGTCACCTGACAGGCAGGCATATTGCCACAGGCGCCGCGACGATATTCATCTAGAAAATAGATACCGCCCTGCCCACCAAAAACACCTTTGCAGGCTTCGCCAGCTGCGGCCAAGGTTGCGCTAATCTGACGTGGTTCTGGCAAGGTCTCCTCTTTTAAATATTCCACATGGGGCAACTCGCGACACATACGGCCTAATAATTGTGAACTCATCGGTGTACCGAGCGGGGGCATATAGTTCTGGATGCAGATCGGGATCGCTAACGCCGCTGAAAGTGCAGCATAATACGTATAACAACCATTCGCATCTGGATGAAGCACATGGGGCGGCATGGCCATAACGCCAGCCGCGCCAATTTGCTGCGCCCAGCGACTAAGCGCCACGGCTGGCAGTGTATGTCCAGAAGTCGTGGCCGCCACGACCGGGATCTGGCCGGCTGTCTCACCAACAACAATCTCGATCCACCGCTTACGCTCATCGTCGGAAAGGGTGGCAAATTCGCTGGCATTGGCAGGCCCAACCAAGCCATGCGCGCCAGCATCAATACAAAAACGGATCTGTTTACGGAGGCTGGCTTCATCTAACTCGTAACCTTCTGTAAAGGGGGTTACGACAATAACAAAGATACCACGCCAAGCTTTATCATGCATAGCAGTATTCTCCCAATGTGGTGACGTAAGAATGGAGCCTGTAAGCTTGTAACAATGTAAGGCTTGGTTCTGCGGATTTTATCAAAACAACCAAATATAAATTGGCACCGACAATCTATCTTATCACGGCTTGCAAAACTTTGCAATCCATCCTTTCTAGGCGGGCGCGTCTCGAATTCTAGTGAAAATCTTCTAGAAAGAGGCTAAGCGTCGGCGGGTAACAGGGCCAAGCTTTGGCCGCAACCCAGAAGACTGGTAGCGGCCTGGAATGGAAGTCCACTTGACCTGCCGAACATGCGTTACTAAGTAATTTGTCGAATCAAAACCTCTTTGCCAGCCACTAACCTCACTCAATGCCCTTCAACAAGGATCCTATTCACGCTAGTTTACCCTCTCACTACACATAGAGAACAAATTTTACATGATATTTTGATCCATGCGAAGGATTTGCCGATTCTTTGCGATTAATACAGTAAGTATTTGTTAAGTAACCTTTTCTCATTAAGGACGCAATATCTGCTTCTGTCTACTTATTCTAACCAAAATTACGTAGGCAAAAAGGCTCATTTGAGAATCTTTATAATGTGAGGCGAAACAATGAAAATAGGGCAAGCAAAACGGAAATATAAGCCACCACTTGCGATTCTGTGCATGGCAGCCGTGATGGCGCTTGCAGGGCAATTCTGGCGAACGGATTCAGTCAGGGCGCAAAGTACGCCATCCTCATTGGTCTTCCGGACCCTGTTGCCCACCGATGATCTGAGCAATGCAATAACCACGGGTGACCTAAACCGCGATGGCAGTCTTGATCTGGTGGTTGGCAATACCGGCCAAAATTATCTATATTTCAACGATGGCGCGGGCAATTTCCTCACGGCCGTTGCCTTTGGTGGCACGGAGCAAACCGCCGACATTGTTCTCGGCGATCTGAACAACGATGGGGCGCTCGACATAGTTGCCTACAATGTCCAGACGCCAAGTGTGATCTATTTGAATGATGGAAAAGGTAATTTTCACCCCCAGGGTGGGTTTGATGCGGCGACGGGGCTAGCCGACAAATTAACGATTGGCGATATTGATGGCGACGGCGATCTAGATCTAATCGCCGCACGCGAGACGGCAGAAAGCCGCATTTATTTAAACAATGGCCAAGGCGTCTTCACACAAGGGAGTCTATTGCGCGCTGGCCTCAATCCCGTTTTGCTCGATATAGATGGCGACAGTGATTTGGATCTGGTCTTGATCCACGCCAACCTGAGTAAGCCGACCCAGAGCAATCTCTACGTTTATAAGAATAATGGCACAGGCAACTTTACCGGGACCATGTTGAACCTGGCGGGCAGCAAAGGATTTGACAATAAGTTTGCCGTTGGGGACATTGACGGCGATGGTGATCTCGATTATGTAATCGGCAGCACCACCAAACCAGGCTGCACGGGGACGAGTTGTGAAGATTTGCGGTTGATGCTCAATCGTGGCCTGTTAGGCTTTGGCGCGGTGCGGCTTGACGATGCAGCCGCCAACGAGATCACACTGGTTGATTTGGACAATGACGGGGACCTCGATATTGCGACCAGTGGCCTGCCTTTCACCGCCAATCGAGCGAATGATCGCCAGAGCAAAGTTTACGTAAACAATGGTGTTAATGAACTTTTACTCTCCGCCACGTTTGCTGGCCAAGATCTTGGCTCGGCCCAAGTTACGGCACGAGCGCTTGCCGTGGCGGATCTGGACGCCGATGGGCTGCTCGACATTGTCGTCGGCGGCGATGGCGCCAACGCCATTTATCAAAATCGCAATTTGCTCCTCGATGCCTGCCAACTAAACTTACTCATGCTGAGCCCGCAACTAATCGCCGATCTCAATGGCGATGCCTATCCAGACATCATTCAGCAAAGCGGTATTCTCCTGATCAACAATGGCAAAGGCGTCTTCGGTGCCCGCGTGGCCCTCACTTTGGACATCAACGCAGCCTCGCATCTTGCCGCGGCGGATCTCAATGGGGATGGTCTATTAGACCTGGTTACGGCCAATCAAGATCGACCGAGCGCGGTCTATCTGCAAACCAGCGCTGGCCAATTTAACAAAGCGGCCATTTTGGACAACTCCTATCCAGCCACCAGC
>JAPLGZ010000906.1 GCA_026389895.1 Chloroflexota bacterium
CCATAACGCTCTACTGAGCGCCATAATGCTCTACTGAGCGCCATAATGCTCTACTGAGCGCCATAATGCTCTACTGAGCGCCATAATGCTCTACTGAGCGCCATAATGCTCTACTGAGCGCCATAATCGTATCCTTCTAAACTACCGGCTATCAAAATCGACCACGGCCTGATTACAGGTATTGTCTGACCCCGTACTGCTCCAGTGACCAATGTCCGAGATCCGCTGGCCGGCATCATCGACGACCCAGACATACCAGTTGCCCGCTTCTGGACCGTGGGCATGGATGATGTGGCTGTAATAGCCAGTACGCCAGCCAGGATAACCCTGGTGCGGCCCAGACTGCACCGGGTCGGTAATCGGCGGACCATCCGGCGCATAGCTGAAGACTACTTTGTAGCCATTTTGGGGCTGACCGCCAATATAGGTTGTTCCCTCAAACCAGTTGCCAGCCGCTTGTGGCTCACATTTGCTGACCACAACCACGTTGAACTTGTAGGTAGACTTGGGTGGCTGCGTTGGTTGAGCGGCCTGCGGCGCAGCTGTCGGTTGTGGAACGGCGGTTGGCTGCGGGATCGGGGTTGGCGGCGGCGGCGGCGCGGTGGGAATATTCTGGGCAATGGCGACCGCGGCTGTATTCTCGGCATTCACTAGCTGGCCGAAAACCCAACCTGTCTGGCCATTGATCGTAATCTGCCACCAACTGCCATCGGGGCTTTTACCGGTTACCGGAAAACGTTCACCTTGCGCGGCAGCCCCCACAATTGCATAGTTTGTGCCAGGGCCACCCCGCACATTGATCTGACTGTTGGCCACAACTTCTGCGGGCGCCGGTTTTGGTGTATCCGTGGCTTTAGGCGGATCGGTAGGCGCCGGTGCTGGTGTATCGGTTGGTGGCTCTTGGGCTACAGGTTGTGTCGCCTGTTGGGTGTCGTTCTGTTGCGCACCACTTTGTTGCGTCTGGGTGGTGGTATCGGTCTCACCGGTAGATTGCTGACCTTCCGGTGAAGGCGTGAAAGTTGGCATGGGTGTGCGCGTCGCCGGTGGCGGCGCGGCGGAGGGCCCACAGGCGACCAGCACAAGCGCCAGCGCCGCTGTACTCCATAATAAAGGTGATAGGAATCGTTTTTTATTGGACATAGATCAAGAACCTCGTGCAATTTATACGCATGGGCTATGCCAGAGAATTGGCCCATCTAGCCTTGCTAGATGCTGGAATAAGTAGATGCGGTTTGGAAGGCTTCAATGCACTTTTGTTGTCGCTCCGCTTGTGATATTCAGCAGAGGTTACCAATTTTCGTCGGATAAACATAGAACAATTATCATGAGTATAAACGCAAATGCGGTAAATCGTCTAAAAATTCATGCTCTATTACTGACGGCCTAAGATTGGTTTGAGAGTATAGCACATCGTTCCTAGGACGCCCAAATAAGCAAATTAGTTCCTGAAAGGTACCTTTTCATCTATGCTACATTGCTTTAGGGGCGGGTAGGCCGTTTTCGCAGTGGTTGGGATGCTGGTTGTTCGAGCTTTTTGCTCTGGTGGATCCCAGGCGCGCGGATCCGACAGTATTTGCACTTCTCTGTATCCAACATGCGTGTGCGTAACCAGGGCTCGAAATTATCATCCTCGATTTTAGAGGTGGTCGTGATCACTGTTGGCAACTGTGTATTGTAACGATAGTTAAGCAATTGGAAGAGCTTCTCTTTGACCCATTGCGACGCGCTCTCAATGCCAAAATGATCTAAAATAAGCATCGGCACCTTTTTGATTTCGTCAAAACGTTGATCATACGACTTGTTCGATTGCGGACTGAAAGAGGCGCGCAAATAGTCCATCAATTCGGGGACTTCGACAAAGATGATCTGACTTAAAATTTGGTCTTCTTCATACTTGTTCTGGGTCTTTTCTAGCTGATGATTGGCAATCGCCGCGGCTAAATGCGTTTTGCCACAGCCACTTTCCCCTTCCAAAACGAACCAACCTTGTGGCTCCTTGGCATATTCCTTACAAGCGTTGAGAATTTTATGGAGGTTCTCCTGCAGATCTGTGTTGAGCCCTGTCCGGCGCAAGGTAAAGTTTTCAAACCGTTTATCGCGATGGAAGTTTAAGGCGCTGAGATCAAGCTGGCTGCGACTCTCGCCACTCCGGAAATCCGGCGCAATAATGTGCAGTTGATCGACCAACGCCACATCCAACAGCCGGCTCCGTAGACGTGGGTCCAGATCATCAAGCAGCTGATTGGTTGTGATGACCGTCGGTAGCTGGGCGTTATAGCGATGGTTGAGTAACTGAAATAGTTTTTCTTGAGCCCACGGCGTGCTACTTTGCGTGCCAAGATCATCCAGGATCAGCAATGGCGTATTGCGCACCTGCTCAAATAAATTGTCATAACTGGTCTCTTGAGAGGGATTATAGGCCGAGCGCAGATGATCCAACAGATCGGGCACGAGCATAAAGAGCGCACTTTGACCGCTATTCAAACGCCCATTGGCGATGGCGGCGGCCAGGTGCGTTTTGCCACAGCCATAGGTGCCGGTGAGCAATAGCCAACCATGCGGTTCAAGCGCATAATTGCGGCACTTTTCAAAGACCATTCGCAAGTTGTTAATTTCTTGCGGCGAAAGATGGGAAGGTTGTGGCACAAAACTATCAAACGTCAGCCGCTGCAGCACATCCAATTGACCAATCGATTGCAAGGCGCGCGCCCGGCGATCTTGCTGTTGTTGCTGCCGGCATTGGCAAGGGATCGCTTTGCCAAAATCCGGATGCCCTAACGGCACATCCGCCATGATGAAGCCAGCGCCACCACAAATAGGACAGACCGTAGCCGTGGCTTTGCCTGGTTTTTTTTCGTTATGCTGCCCATTCAATTGGTTCATACGGCTTGCTTTGCCCGTTGGATCATTTTTATTCGGCTCAGGCTTATTGGTCGTCACGTTGTTGGCCTCGTGCGGCCCCACTGCCTTCGCCACCGATAGTTTAACCGATGATGATGTCGGAGTATTCGTCGGGAATGTGATTTTGCCCTTGTCGTTCTGGAGAATTTCGTCTAGGCTCTTCATGGCTACCCGCATCCTTACCTTCTGTTTCCCACCGCTTCAAGATCGCCTGGACATAACGCAGATTCCGTTTGTTGCGACTGACCGCAATTTCAAAGGCTTCATAGATCCAATCGGGCGCATACGTTTTTTCCATATCGCGCAATTGATCGGCAATCAGCGGCGTCATCATGTTAATGTTCTGCTCGTAGAGCGTAAAAATATTCGGACGCTCCACCCGTAAACGTGCCTCTTCGGGAATCACGGGTTGCAGTTCTTGCAATTTGCCTTGCCGGATCAAGGCCATTGTCTGGCGTCCTTTCACGGTGTTGATAAAATACCAATCCTCCGTGACCACACCTGCTGCTGAATCAGTATCAATTTCTAAGCGTAGCAAGGTGTTGCGCGCCACGGCGCGTTGGATCGCATCTTCCAACGTCGCTTGGGCTGTATGCAACTGGCTGGCTAGATTCAGGCTGGCCAACAAAGTCGCATCCTGCCGTAGATCATCGCCCCGCACATAGCGTAACTCGCCGCTCTGTTCATTGAGCAGCCAAAAACAATGTAACGTTACCTTCAACTCCGCCAAGTCATCGATCTGCGGTAACAGATCGGTGAAAAAATGATCAGGAATGATCACTGGCCGCATTTTAATATCTGGAAAGCCGATAAAGCCGGATGGTTTGTAGGGCATAATAATTTATCTGTTTAATATTCCAGTTCAGTCCGTTGAATTTCCAAATCGCGGAATTGGGTCAACTCTTTGCGGAAATAGAGACTGATCGTGCCGGTTGAGCCGTGGCGATGTTTGGCGACAAGCACATCGGCGATATTCTGGCGGTCGGTGTCTTCGATGTAATAATCTTCCCGATAGATAAATAGTACCACGTCCGCGTCTTGTTCGATGCTATTATGGGCGATGATATTCCCGGCAACAAAATTGTGATTGCCGGGGACCGTCAAATCATAGACCGGTTCACTTCCGGCGTTTTCAATCGAGGCCACTCTATCCCAATAGACTTCGCTTTCGGCAAGCCGCGCGATTTCAGGTGATTGAACTACTTGTGCCAGTTTGTTAGCTCTATTTCTGCTCAGATTTGTCTTGTACAAACTTGTTCCGCAATATTGATTGCCCAACGCACCTTGCATTTGTCGTGTCGTGAGGTGTTGCTCACTCATTGCCCCTACGGCATACAATCGCCACACAGCTTGGGGAATGATATCGCGGTTGGTATTCGCGATTTTATCTCTGTTCCACTGGATGATCTCTGCTAACGACTCGTTTTTATAGTGGCCTGTTGTTCCAATTAGACTAGCAAACAATGCAATGTCATCTAGACCGCCCAAAAGCACATGGTATTGGGGGCGCCCTTTCGTGCCTTGTGAAATCTTTTTGAGCCGAGCATTGATACTAAAGCGTAAGAGCAGTGATTGCACATCGATTGCCAATTGTTCACTGCTTGTCGCGTAATAAACGGCTGGCCTTGGGCTTTTTCCATAACTCATACGGATGCAGCCGTCAGTGACCCATAGATGGCGTAAAAATTTGGCAATGTTAGCATTTGACTGTTGGAATACTTTGTGTGGAATAAATTTTTCGTGCGAACGCAAACCAAAAACGCCTAACTTATCGAGCCATTCTGTGATCGGATTGCGTTTTCCACGCGCCAATCGTTGGCTTGCTGCTAGATAAACTTGATACCAACCATGTTCAGGTGAAATTCTTGGCTTGACTTTGTCGCCGAAAATATTTTTGGCTAATTCCGCGACTAGCAGGGCCAAATCTTGTTCTCGCGTTGTATATTGGATGCTATGGCGCGGCAACGTGCAGCCGTCTCCAATCAAATGACCCAGCAGCGCCAGTTCGTCGCTGCTCATGCTTTGTTGTTCTGGCCCAATTAATGTGCGGGGGATAGCGATGTGTTCGCCATGTCGAATTTCATCGAGCCGTTTCCAGCCATGAATGGTCAAAAACTTATGATTTGCTGTAGCAGAAATTGTTCGGCCAAGTTGAGTTATCATTTTATAGACAGGCTTTTCACCCGTGCAGAAAGCATGGGTGACAGGTGTCACCTCAAGTTTCCATGTCTCTGGATTTAGGCTCATGATCTTAAAGCCAGATTGATCAACCAACTCACGAATAGGCCTATATATGCCAATATCGGGCAGATAAATCAGAGTATCACCCGCAAGACAACCACTTTCGCGTAAATCGGAGAGCATGGGCCGCTTATCCGAACGCGCTTCTACGGCGCGGCTAAGCTGGCTGAGCGCAATCACTGGTACATTTAACTCGCGCGCCAGAGACTTCAGCGAACGGCTGATATAACTAATTTCCTGCTGACGATTTTCGTTGCGCCCATTGCCACCGGCCTGCCCCGTCATCAACTGCATGTAGTCGATCAGGATCATGTCCAGCCCGTGTTCCGCATAAAGCCGGCGCGCTTTGGTGCGAATCTCGGTGACACTGACCGCCGGTGTATCGTCAATAAAAATACTGGTGCCAGCCAACATATTGGCGGCTTCGAGCAAAATCGGCCACTCTTCTTCTTGGATGGCGCCCATACGCAACCGATGGCTGTCAATGCCCGCTTCCATTGACAATAGCCGTTGCACCAATTGCTCGTTGCTCATTTCTAAGCTAAAGACCGCCGCGCGTGCCCCATAACTTTTGGCTGCGTTCTGAGCGATAGAGAGCCCAAACGAGGTTTTGCCCATGCCTGGCCGACCCGCCAGAATAATCAAATCGCTCTTTTGCAGACCGCCTAGCATCCGGTCGAGCATCGTAAAGCCAGTCGGCACCCCCATCAACGTATCTTGGTTGCGGGCCAAAAAATCGATGCGCTCAACAACGTTCGACATAATCGCGCGGATCGGCATCAAGTCACGATGAATGCGGCTTTCACTGACGCCAAAGACAATCTGTTCCGCCCGATCCATCACCTCATCAACATCTTGGCTTTCATCGTACGCCAATTCCGCAATTTTGCCCGCTGCCGAGATCAGGCGGCGCAACAAGGCGGCCCGTTCGACAATGCGCGCATAGTGGTCAACATACATCGCAGTTGGCGTCGTGCTGATCAGATCGGTCAGATACGCCGGGCCACCAATCTCTTCAAGTTGGCTACGCCGTTCTAGTTCATCAACAATGGTAACAAAATCGAGCGGCTCACGTTTCTCGTTGAGGGCTAGCATTGCTTCGTATAGCCAAGAATGGCGTTCGCGAAAGAAATCTTCAGGCCGCAGAAAATTAGCCACTTTGATAATCGCATCTGGGTCGATCATCAACGAACCGAGCACAGCACGTTCCGCTTCTAAATTCGCGGGGATGCTTTTTATAGGTGTTTCAAAATCACTCATAATTTATCAATCGGAGCTCAAAGTGGTGATTTTTGCGGACAAAAACGGCGACGCTGTCTGGGCAACAGCCTCGCCGTTTTTGATTACTGTACAAACGTTGGGTACAGATTTAGTTGCCGAGCAAATTGTCCAGGTCTAATCCTTCGACAAAATCCTGGAAGGCGCCCAAATCTTCTGGAGAGGCATCTTCGCTTTCAGAAGGCGTTTCACCTTCATTCAGGCTCACTTCTTCTTCTGGCTGCATACTGGCCTGATCCATAACTTCGTCGGCCACATAAATGGGGGCGCTGACCCGAACAGCCAGGGCAATCGCGTCGCTGGGGCGGCTGTCGATTTCGACCGTATTGCCATCTACATCGAGGACGATACGCGCAAAAAACGTACTTTTTTCTAAATCATTAATTAAAACATGTAATACTTCGCCATTCAACGTTTCAATCACATTTTTGAGTAAATCATGGGTCAAAGGTCGCGGTACATCCATCCCTTGTAATTGCAAGGTGATCGCCTCGGCTTCAAATGGCCCAATCCAGATGGGCAAGAAACGCTCCCCACCCTCTTCACGTAGCACCACAATGCGATTGGTCGACATTAAACTGGCGCGAATACTTTCGATTGTCACTTCAATCATTTTTGTTCTCCCGCGGCCCTTCGGAGCACTAGCGCGGCACAGTCAATTAATTATTTCGACTACTCATAACAAATTATAAACCCGCTAGGATTATAACACACTTAGCCTTCCATGCAAAGTGTGTTTTTCTACCATCGACAATTGTGTGTACTCGATATGCGCTAAACATCCCAACGATTGGCGCGTTTAGACGGCACGGTTCAGCTTGTGACATCGTGGCCTTGCCTATGCAAGCCATCTGCACGTCATCTTTTCAATCAAGCGCTCTGTAATTTGAATTTTTGCCCAGCGTGCGTTATACTCACGGAACAGCTTCGGGGCGTAGCGCAGCTTGGTAGCGCGCTTCGTTCGGGACGAAGAAGTCGGAGGTTCAAATCCTCTCGCCCCTGCTCCTTTTCTCCAACGTCAAACCACTTCGTTACTATGAGATTTTTAGCCGTAATTAATGAATATTGGCTAGACGAACGCATAGACTTTAGCCCTAACACTGTGCGCAATGATTTCTATGTCTTCCGCATCATATGGTACGAACGATAGGGAACAATGCAGAAGTAAATATCATCCTTCTCGGCAGGAGGTGCGAGATGATCTCACGTGACTGGTGCAGTTTTTCCGTTTCACACGGCTCAGGCTCGTGATGCCGAGCTTGCGTCTTAATATCGGTAGACTAGCGTACGTTCCATCCGACGCAGCGTGAGGTTGAGCTCCATCGCGCGGTAAAGGGCCCGCAACCAGAACGGGAAGCGCGAAAACGCGACCAGTTCGCTTGGTCTGAATTCTTTGATCAGTTCAAGCTTTGGTTCAAGCTGCTTGATATCCTGAGGATCATCAAGGCCCCACTTGTAGGTAGCACCTGTCCCCCCGACGTTCGAGCCCGCTCTTTTCACAATCCACGGATTGCAGATATCGAAGATCATCTGACCGCCGGGGAAGTGAGCGACCACCGCATTGAGGAGCGCTTTCACTTCCGTTTCGCTCAGGTAGTGCAACACCCCCTCAGCGATAAGCAGCCCGGGCCGGTCCCGTGGAACTTTGTCCAACCAGCGCAAATCGTCCAGCGGCGCACCGATCAGCTGATAGGCGACTCGTTCGGGAAACAGTTGGCGGCGCAGATCGATTACATCGGGGTAATCCACGTCAAACCACTGAACGCTAGCCGGAGGATTGATACGGAAGGCCCGGCTATCCATGCCGCAGCCCACCTGCAGTACTGCGGCGTCCGGGTGATCAGCCAGATAGCGGGTCGTGAGCAGATCAATGGTTGCGGCGCGCGTGGCGATGATGGTACATCCGATCTCACTCCACATGCTCCACGAGCCCACTCCTCTGTATTGCTTGCTGATGTCGTAATCGATATGCTTCATCGCTTCTTCAGCCTAGGGATCCCGCAAGATGGGCTGCTTCCACTGGCTCTGAATCGCTCGACCGCTCAGGGTCATGAGCATCGTCTCTTTTTCTTTGGTAAAGTGGATTTTATCAGTTGTCATTGGTCGCTCCCTGCGTCTGCTTTATCTCCCTTGCCTGTTTGATCTGCGCCATCTCTGCTCGTGCCGCCGCGGTAAGCTGCTGGCAGATGGCTTTACCTACCGCACTGTTGCCGCCATCTGCCGGTAGCCGTGCGCGTGTCGTGCCTGAAAGAAATGGGCAGTGTTTACCCTGGACTTCATTTGGGCGAAGAGGTTGTTGCGCTTGCGCCGGTCGCGTCGCATCATGGCGGCGATTTGGGGGCAACTTATTTTGGCGCAACCCTTCAGCGGATTTATAATTAGGTGCCACCAGCCCCCGCACGGCTTTTTTGTCGAATGGATTTACTAACTATTTAGACAACGCAACCTTCCTTCCGCTTATTGCATGATTAGCCCTTGGCACCCGCAAAGACGATAGCTCTATCGGGGTGCCGGTCAGATACCATAATAAGGTAGGCCGTTGCTCTCCCTTGTCAGCAACGGCCTTGCCCTTCATTTGTTCAATTTCTTACCCGGCGTCTCATTGCTTATTGTCCTACCCCAAAGGAGGGAACCATGTTGAAAGAATTCCGTGATTTTATCAACAAAGGTAACGTGATCGACCTCGCCGTCGCTGTTATCATAGGGGCGGCATTTAGTGCGATTGTTACTTCCCTGGTTGCGGATATTATTACGCCATTGCTGCTCAACCCGGCCATGCGAGCAGCCCATGTCAATGATTTGGCGCAGTTGAGCAGCAATGGCATCAAGTATGGCAGTTTCTTGGCGGCGGTCCTCAATTTTTTGGTCGTATCCTTTGTCATCTTTCTCTTGGTGCGCTCGATCAACCACATGACGAAGCCACTGGTAGCCCCGCCCGAACCGCCACCGCCGCCAGCTGATGTGCTATTGCTCACGGAAATCCGCGACTTGCTGCGGAATGGCTACCCCTCTGCCCAGAGTCGTCCTCCCCTGGAAAGGGATACACCTTAGTGTTTCGCGGTTGAAATGAAACCAAGCAACGCTAAAGAGGTCTTGGCAGTGAGAACGCGTTGCCAAGACCTCTTTAGCCTGTATTTACACGCATTTATCGTCCTTCGCTTTTTCAATAACCTGTTCATCATTAATCATTCAGCTATAAGGAGCTCTCGTATGACAGACAAACTTACTGCTACTCACGAACAAATGTTGGCGATCTGGCAGCAACACACGTATGCAGAATTCGTCCTCAAGAACCCAGAAGCAGCCCTGGAAACGATGAGCGATAACCCGTATGTGCTGTTAGTGCCAGCGGGCACGGGTGGCACCGGCCGGGCCGGGGTGCTCGATTTCTATAAGCATTCCTTCCTCCCGAATATTCCTGCCGATCTTGAATTAATCCCTGTGTCGCAAATTTTTAGCGACACGCAGATTGTGGAAGAATCGGTGGCCCGCTTTACACACACAATCGCCATGGATTGGATGCTGCCCGGTTTGCCGCCCACCAATAAAGTGGTTGAGTTTGTGTTGGTGGGCATCATTCGCATTGAAAATGGTAAAGTGGCGAATGAACATCTTTATTGGGATCAGGCATCCGTGCTCTCTCAATTAGGGGTCTTGGATAACCCCGTGGCCGCTGCAGGTATTAACAGCGCTGCCAAACTCCTCAGTCTGACCGGACGCATTTCGTGAGGTGCATGAGACAACTGTGAGCGTTGAAAACAGTGTCTTGCTCAATCGCTCCGACTTTTCTCGCCGTTCACTCTATAAACGGCCCTTTGGCTTGCGTCCGGTCTGCTTAAAATTTCGACCCAGACTTTGGCCGTTCGCTCAAAATGGCCCTGAAAAATTGGTGGATAATTAAATATGATGGCCGATAATCCAGACAGAGCCCACGAGGAAACAGATAAAAAGGCTGACAAAACTGATGGTGCCAAGGAAGCTTAAAAGCCACAGGGAAGCCTGAACCCCTGAACACGGGCACTGGGCGGGACGCTTTGCTCTGAGCGGCTTAGCTTGAACACTACCATACATCGTTAGCATATTCGTCTGTGCCATTTGCTTGTCCTTATCCCTCGAAATTATTGCCGGATACTTTGGAGCGGTGGTCTGTTTGTAGTATACGTGTCACGACGGGTGTTGTGTGTTACATTTTACTGACAAGCCAGCGCTGTGTGCGTTTACTTAATTTCGCGCCAAACTTAGTTTAGATGTGATTCCTCTACTGCATAGGCCACACGTCATTGAATGTTGCAGCATGGGTGTGTCCGATTGCCTCGGCAAGGCTGCCTTGTCCTTCCTCTGGGTTTTGGGTGGTCTACAGATTAATCGGGTACGTTATCGTGACGGATAGCTTAATAGAGGTGAAAAAGCCGGTGTTAGTCATTTTTTAACGACTAACACCGGCTTTTTTGTTGCCCAAAACAGATCATCTGGCACTTGTACTGCCTATGTCGGGAAACGAGTAGGCATTGAGCTAACTGTGCCGCACAACACATGGCAGGCATGAATTAGCGTACTGTGCTCGGTGTGAAGATAACCTATGCTGGGGCTAGATAATTTTAGGCCGCAATTTCTGTTGCTGCTACTTTCCCAAGGAGGGTCCTATGTTTAGCTCAATGGTACACGCAACTTACCGACGCTGGCTCAGTATCACGTTGGTTTTGACAATTTTGTCGACGACGCTGTTAACTACGGCTGTCCCGCTCCAGGCGGCGGGTGGCCAACTGACTAATTTTTTGGATCAGAACAGTGTGGCATGGGCCTCGGTGCGCGGTCTTTCGAGCAGTGAATATCACGATGATTGGGTGGCACGCGGCAACGCGGGCTATCTGCCGATTGACCAAGAAGTGATTGAGTTGGACGGTGCGGCCCACTATGCGGCCGTCTGGCAAAAGAATGATGGGCGCGGCTGGGCGAGTCGTCGCGATCTAACGGCTGAGCAATTCGACGACGCTTGGACTGAGTATAGTAATGCAGGGATGCGCTTGATTGATCAAGATAGCTATGTCGTCAACGGGCTTCGCTATTACACTGGCATCTGGATCGAAAATAAGGAGAATTTGGGCTGGCTTTCCTATCGAATTCTCACCGACCAACAGTTCCACGATTATTATACCCAATATCGTGCCGAGGGGTGGATGTTGATCGATGTGGAAGCTTTCCCAACCGGCGATGGGATGCGCTATTCGCAGATCTGGGTCAAGAATACCGAGCATCTAGATTGGGTGGCATGGCGCGATATGAGTAGCGACAGCTATCATGATAAATTTGAAGCATATGAACAGAGCGGCTATCGTGTCATGGATTTGGAATCCTATACGCGCAATGGCACGCAGAACTATGCTGCGATCTGGGTCAAGAATGATGGGCGTGGCTGGTATGCCTATCGCGATATGACGGCCAAGGCGTATGGCGACAAGTGGATGCAACTGCGTGACGCCGGGTATCGCCTGGTGGATTTTGAAATCTATACCACGGCCGAAGGGCCACGCTATGCGGGCGTTTGGCGACAGAATAGCGATCGCCCCGATTGGGCCCTCAAGGACCCTGTCACGAACGCGATACAGAGTTATGTGGATAGTAACAACGTCCCAGGTCTCACGGTCGTTATCGCTCAGAACGGCCAGTTTCGCTATCTGCGCGGTTTTGGTTATGGGAATGTAGAGACAGAGCAGATTGCCCATTCACGCACGGTCTACCGGTTGGCCTCGGTCAGCAAAGCCGTTGCTGGTGTCCTGTCCATGCGTTTGCAGGAGCAGAATCAAATTAGCCTAGCAACGCCGGTGCGTGATTATGTGCCGACGTTGCCCGCTCTGCATACCGAAACCCTGGGCCAATTGTTGAGCAATCGCGGCTGTGTGCGCCACTATATCAATAACGACCCCGTGAATGACCAGGACAACCAGTATGCCACGGCATTGGCGGCAGCCCCGCTCTTTTGGAATGATCCGTTGGTCTGTACACCAGGTAGTTACTTCTACAGCACGCATGGCTATACCTTGTTGGGGGCGAGTCTGGAAGGCGCGACCGGCAAACCCGTTGCTACCTTGGTCAAGGAGCAAATTGCCGACGCCCTCAATTTGCCCACGATCTTGGCGGAAAATCGCAGCCAGAGTGTTAAGTATCGCGCGGCCACTTATAGTGATGGCAATCCAGTAACGCCAGATAACATCAGTTGGAAGGTGCTGGGCGGCGGTCTGGAATCCAGTGCTTACGATCTGGCACGTTTGGGGATGAAAATTTTGAATAATTCGGCGCTGAGCGCGGCCAGCAAAACCGCCATGTGGCTCCCTCCCAACAACGCGAGCAATTATGCCTTTGGCTGGAGTACTGGCACCGATCAGGGCACCCCGGTCGTAGCTAAAGATGGGGCGCAAACTGGCTCACGCGCTTATATTCGAATCTATCCAGAGAAGGGCTATGTGATTGTGTTGCTCTCTAACCAACGCCAGCATGACCTGCCCAACCTGGGCCGTCAGATTGGCACGCTGTTACTCGATGCGGAAAATGCTATGACCGCGGCCGGTGTGATGCCAATCCAGCCGATTGCCGGCAGCCTAATTGCCGCTGATGATGCAGAGGGTGAGGATGAAGTGGTGGGTAGTCTGGGCCGACTCCACCTTGTGTTGCCAATCACCACCAAACCGGTGACCCCGATCCGGGCTATGCCTGGCGCCGATTTAGGCGAAAATCAAGAGGATGAGTTACAGATTGAAAATCCAATCGGAGACCAACCGCCTGTCGTGAATGGCTCGCAGAGTATCTTTCTGCCTTTGGTGACAAAGTAATGGGATGCTGAAGAGATGATATAGCGCCATCAACATGTAAAACACTTGCGATAAATCTATGAGTTATCACAAGTGTTTTACATGCAACTATAAAAAATCCGCCAAATGACGTATATTTTCCTTAACAAATATATGTTATATTAGATGTAGCTTTAGGCTCTATCCTTAGGAACACACGAGGATACAGCC
>JAPLGZ010000529.1 GCA_026389895.1 Chloroflexota bacterium
CAAAACGCCCAATCCGTGTTGGCGATCAATCTGATCTTTGGGGGGCTCGTCAAGTTGGATGCCCAGTTGAATGTCGTGGGCGATGGCGCTGAGAGTTGGACATTGTCCGAAGATGGCAAGACCTACACCTTCAAAATTCGCCAAAACCTCAAATTCGCCGACGGCGTCGCAGTGACCGCCAAGGATTTTGCTGATTCGCTCAATCGCGCCTTGCAGCCAGAGACGGCCTCCTATGGCGCATCCTTCCAGTTACAACATGTGGTCGGCGCGAAAGATGTGGCGGATGGTAAAGCCAAAGAAGCCAGCGGCCTCAAAGTCGTCGATGACCACACCTTAGCGATCACGACAGATGATACTGTACCTTATTTTCTGGCACAATTGACCTATCCGGTGACCTTTGTGGTGCCGCTCAAATTTGTCCAAGAAAAGGGCGCGAGTTGGACCGACCAAGCCTATGGCACTGGCCCGTTCCGCGTCAAAGAGTGGCAGCACAATCAACGTTTGATCTTGGAACCGAACCCCAACTATTGGGCTGGGGCAGTGGGCGTCGGCGAGATCGAGTTACCCTTTGTTCAAGATTCTGAAACGGCCTACCAACTCTATCGCACCGGTGATCTGGATATTATGGGCAGCCAACAGAATCCGGTGCCCTCGGCGCGCGTGCCAGAAGTCAATTCTTCGCCCGATTTCCACAACGTTGCTTCATTTGCGGTGCGTTTTGTCGGCTTCAACAACAAACTGCCGCCCTTTGACAATGTCAACGTGCGCCGCGCCTTCGCCCTGGCCGTGGACAAAGTGACGCTGGCCGAAAAGGTGCTTAACGGCGCCGTTGGACCAACGGACCGCATTTTGCCGGCTGGCTTCCCTGGTTCACAACTGCCGATCAAAGGGCTGACCTTTGATGCAGCAGCGGCCAAAGATGAACTGGCCAAGGCCGGTTATGGGGCGGACAAGCCATTCCCCAAAGTGACCTTTACCTACGGTGCAGAAGGTGATAACGAGCGTGTGGTGACCTATCTGCAACAACAGTGGAAAGAAAATCTCGGCGTCGATGTGACCTTGCAGCCGCTAGAATTGGCAACCTTTAGCAAGAATCTGGACACGACTTATCTGACGCCGGATCAGGGTCTGCAATTCTATCTGAGCATCTGGGGGGCGGATTACCCGGATCCGCAAAATTTTGTCACGCAGCAGTTGCGCAGCGATTCGCCCAACAACAATGGGCATTGGACCAACCAACAGTTTGACGAAATCGGCAAAAAGGCTGATACATTCACAGGTTCGGCGGAAGATCGGTTCAAACTATACAATCAGGCCGAGCAGATCGCCGTGGACGAGGTCGGTTGGTTGCCGCTCTTTGCCCCGCGCTTTAGTGTATTGATCAAACCCTATGTCTCGGGGATTGTCCCAACAGGCCAAGGCTTGATCGTGCCTGATTGGTCGGCGGTGCGCGGCCGCGCCCAGTAGGGAATAAAGAGCCCCGAGCATTAAAATGCTCGGCTGACAGGTTCAGGAAGTCGCCGCAGCGACTACGAGCCTAGTGCCGTTCGGCTGAGCTCACGTCGAAGCCTGAGGGCACTTCCTGAACCTGTCAGCGCAGGGTTGAAACCCTGCTGCTGCCGTCTTACCATTCATCCAGAAATTCTTCGCAAATGATAAAACCAACTGACAAGACGATCAATCTCGCCGGCTTGAACTTTCATTACCTGGAGTGGGGCGGGACCGGCACGCCGATTATCCTGATTCACGGCCTTGCTTCCACGGTGCACATCTGGGATCTGGTGGCGCCCCACCTGATTGCTCAGGGGCGTGTCATTGCGCTCGATCAGCGCGGCCACGGCTTGAGTGACCAACCCGCCACGGGCTATGACTTTGCTTCGATCACCACTGATCTGGCGAACTTTGTCAACGCGCTGGGGATCAAAGAGCAATTCTTTCTGGTGTGGGCCACTCGTGGGGCGCCCATGTCGCGCTCTGTTTTGCGCGCCAATATGGGTCATGGTTGCGCGGCATAGTCTTGGTGGATGGCGGCATTGTGGATCTCAAAACGCAGTGGCCCACCTGGGCGATCGCCGAAAAACAGATGACGCCGCCCGAGCTAACGGAGGTAACCCTACCAGCAATTCAGCAGCGCATCAAACAACAATGGTTGGGCGATGCCTGGACGCCCGAGACGGGCGAATTGGCCCTGCATGTATATAAGGTCGATGCCAATGGCTTTGTGAGCCGGCGTTTAAATACGGCCCATCATATGCAGATCGCGCAGGCGATTTGGTCGTTGACCCCCGCAGAACTCTTTCCGCAGATCGAATGTCCAGTTTTGTTGGCGGCGCCGATTCCGCCGGGCATGGCGGCGCAGCCAGATGCATGGCAGATCGAAAAACAGAAACAAGTGGCTGAAGCAGAAAAATTGCTTAC
>JAPLGZ010000749.1 GCA_026389895.1 Chloroflexota bacterium
TTCATATAATAATTCCTTTGTAATCTGGTTTGCGTATCTGTTAGGTATAGTATAGCGCTCACTCGGAGGGTCTGGCAGTGTCGCAAGACACATCTCGCGGTTGGTGCTTTGCACAGCGCGAAGAACTGTGCGCCAAGCTCAATTTGCCTGGGCGTTCTTTGGCCGATGCCTGTGTCGGATTGGTGAGACGCGTATCGACTGCGATGAGTCACATTTTGTAAGTGTGGCTGGTGTGATCACCGCTGCAATCCAATGAAAGGCTTGATAGAGGTGGAAAAGTGGGGTGCAAAACGGGTTTGACAACTTGGGCAAAGCTTGATAGCGTTCAGTCACCCTTGCATTTCGTGCCGGCTAAGCAGCTATACAACGAGTGGACCATTAATTTAGTCGCTAAAATAACTTCCTGGAGCTGTCAGGCCCGTTGACGCCAGACTATGGCGGGCTTTTATCTCTGCCTCTAGGTTGGTTTTTTTATACCCTTTACGCCATATGGAATTATTCGTTTACCGGATCCTCAGTCCATTAATGCTACATTTTAAGGATTTCTATGAGCGTGCTTTGTTGATCGACTGTGGCAATGGCATCGTCCAGGCCACCTTAACCACGCTAGGGATTACCCAGATCGACATGATCTTATTCACCCACCATCATCGCGATAGCGCCTCTGGGGTGACGATGTTGGCGACCGCTGAGACTCAACTGCACGTACCTGCGATGGAACGGCCGTGGTTTGACGCAGTTGAAACGTTTTGGAACGATCCAAAAACCCGTTGGCACCTCTATAATGTGCACCCCCACAACGTTATGTTGGCGACGTCGATTTCAGTTCACGCGGGGGTGGGGGAAGGTGATCATTGGCAGTGGGGCGCCGCTGAAATCTGGGTTTTCGATACACCCGGCCACACGGATGGCAGCGTTGCCTATTTGATTGCTGTAGATGGCCAGCGCTTTGTCTTTTGTGGCGATACGATTTATGCCCCTGGCCAACTGTGGGAGCTTTACAGCCTGCAAAAACAGGATCAGACCTCCACGGATTATCATGGTTTTCTGGGTGATCGCCATCGTTTGTTGCAAAGCTTGGATAAACTCGTTGCGCTTGCACCCGATGCGTTCATCCCCACGCATGGCCAGATCATGCATGAACCGGCAACGGCGGTTGCCGCGTTGCGCCAACAACTTGAGCATTGTTATGATCGCTATGTTGCAATTAGCGCTTTGCGGCATTATTTTCCGTGGATGTTCACAGCGTTTGCCAATCGTCCAGGGCACATGCCCATTGGCCCTGGCAAGCCGGTGCCCGATTTTCTGCGCCATATTGGCACGACTTGGCTGATTATTGCCGATAATCAAGAGGCTTTCGTTATGGATTGTGGCAGCCCCGCCATTTTGCGCGCGATCCAACAGTTACAGACCGACGGCGAATTCTCGGCGGTGACGGCCTGTTGGGTGACGCATTATCACGATGATCATGTGGATGCTATGCCCGATTTTCAGGTTGCCTTCCCCTGCCCAACCTATGCCGATGCCATTGTCGCCGCTGTAATTGAAGATCCCCGCGCCTTTCGCCTGCCCTGTATCTCCCCTGCGGTTGTGCGCATCGACCAACGTACAGCGGATCGGGAAAGCTGGCAGTGGAATGAATTTCGTTTGACCGCTTACACTTTTCCTGGTCAAACCTATTATCACGGTGGCTTGCTAGTCGAGGGGCATAATCTACGGCTTTTCTTTGCTGGTGATTCCTTTACGATGGCCGGTATTGATGATTATTGTATGGGCAACCGCAACTTGCTGGGTGCTGGCGTCGGGTATGACCATTGCCTGGCGTTGATGGCCGAACTCCAGCCAACGCATATTTTCAATTGTCATGTTGAAAGCGCCTTTGCCTTTACCGGCGACGAAATCGCTTTCATGCGCACCAACCTGGCAGAGCGCGAAAAACTCTACACAGATTTAGTGCCTTGGGATCACGCCAATTATGGTTTGGACGAGCATTGGGTGCGCTGCTATCCTTATGAGCAAGATGTGGTGGCTGGTCAAACTGTCCATTTGCGCGTCGAATTTACGAATCATTCGACGCTGACTAAAATCGCCAGTTGCCGGCCGATCTTGCCGCAAGCATGGGGGCGCGACGTGCCAGAACAGGAAATTACGATTCCGCCTAAACAAGATGGTAGGATCGATTTTGCCATTTCAATGCCTGATGTGGTGAATAAGCTTTGCGGCCAGTCGCACCGAGTTGTAATTCCCATCGAAGTGACCTATGATGGAAATGTGTTGGGACAATTTCGTGAAGGAATTTTCGTCCTAACTGCCTAGTCAAAGTTGGAAAGAAGTAAGGCTATCGGGGTGACAAACGTTACGCCATCCTGATATTCATCAGTTGAA
>JAPLGZ010000265.1 GCA_026389895.1 Chloroflexota bacterium
AATGTGCAGGCGACCGAGAAGGTGTTGACTATTCGCTAGACTCCACGGCAAATTGGTCTGCTGGGCCACCACGTACGCTTGGGTATATTGAGCCATAGCCTCCCTATAGTTCCCCAGCAGTTGATTGGTTTCGCCAAGCAGCAGATAGACGAGATTGTTGAGCCAGCCGTCATCAATGGCGCCGACCTGGCGCACGGCTTCGCTCAAAAGGACTTTGGCCTGTTGGATATCGCTGCCTCTGAGGATGCCAGCCCACAGGGCCAGACACAAGACGATGGCAAAAGGGTTCGCGGCGGACGACAAATGTGTAAAACTGGCTTCAAAGGCCGCATACGCCTGTGGCATGCGACCAAGCCGTCCGCTAAACCAACCAACATAGATTTGAAGGGAGCCGATGAGCAGGTCGAGTTGTGGCGCATCCGCCTGGCCGGGCGCTTCACGCCTGGCTACACAGTGCTGCAAGCTACTTTCCGCCCATTCTACCCCTTCGGCGAGCAAGCCTTGGAGCTCAAAAATGAAGAAGAACAGGTGTAGGCTGGGCAGCAGGGCCGTAGGCAGCCAATCGTTGATGGCCAAACGCCACGCAAGGCGGAGGTGGTCCAGTTCGAGATAGATCTGCGCCGTGACGACCGCGGATGCCGCGCCTTTGAGATCCCACTCTTTTTGCGCCAAAAAGTCGAGATAAAAATGGGCATAGCGACGGCGTAATGCCTCACCCTGCACCGGGGTTTGGGCTAGCTTTTCCAGCGCAAAGGCGTGCACACTCGGATGCAAGGTGTAGCGGCCATCTGGCGTGGTGGTGACCAAAGATTGATCGATCAGGCGCGTCAACACCGGCAGGGTAGCCTCCGCAATCACCTGGGCCGCCGCCCAGTGGAAGGTGGCCGGGAAGATGGCCACCTTCGCCAGTAGCGTCTGTTCTGGGAGCGCCAGCAGGCCCCAAGAACGCTCGAAGACCGCCCGCAACGTGCGCTGCTCCACCGGCAAATCGTGCATATCGGCCTCTAAAAAATCCAAACTCTGACGCAGCTTTTGGGCCAGCTCGGCACAGCTGAGCATCGGCAGCATGCTCGTGGCCAGCTCGATCCCCAAGGGCAGACCATCGACCAAACGACAGATACTCAGCACGGCCTCAAGATTCGTCGCATTGAGCGTAAAGTTGGGATCAAGGAATTGGGCGCGTTGCACAAACATCGCCACCGCTTCACTCGTCGGCCAGCCCTGGGGTTGGGTCACCAGTGTAGTTGGCGACGGCAGCGACAGCTTGGCGAGGGTCAACACAGTTTCCCCACGGACATTCAGGCGCGTGCGCGAGGTAATCAGCACGGTCAAGGCCGGGGCCTGGGTGAGCAGCGCCAGCACGGTAGCGGTGGCGGCCAGCACATGCTCGAAGTTGTCCAAGATGAGCAAAAGCCGGCGTTGGCGCAGGTAATGCTGAAGTTGGACCTGCGGTGATAGTCCGGCGGTCAGCTCGCACCCGATGCATTTGGCAATGGTCGTCACCAACCACCCCCCAGCCGCCTGATGTTTGTCTAAGTCAAGCCCTGCCAGTGCCACAAAATAGATGCCATTAGGGAAAGTGGTGGATTGGGTATGCAAAATGGCTTGTGCGGCGGCATGGGCAAGGCTGGTCTTACCCATACCGCCTGGCCCCACAATGGTCAGAAGCCGACAATCGGATGTCCCCAACCGTTGCTGGATGAAGTCTAGCTCAGTCTGCCGCCCGATAAACTCGGCGAGCGGCGTGAGCAGGTTATTCGGCGTCACGGGTCTGATCGCGCCAGCCTCCCTGCCCAGCTGAGGCTCGGGACTTGAGGCGACCACCACCGCGGCTGGGCGCCGAGCCCCCAACCAGGTGTAGTGACCCGTCTGAATCTGGTGGTAGAGCGCCGTCGTGGTCGGCAATGGCTCAATCCTCAATTCGGCTGCCAGCACCTGGCGACAGCGTTCATATTGGGCTAATGCATCGGCGCGCCGCCCGCTTTGCGCCAGCAGTTGCATTTGAAGGCAATGGGCCGGCTCGGACCAGGGTTCCAACTGAAGCAGACGCCGCGTGGCCGTGAGCCCCACACCATACGCCCCTTGTAGCAGGCAGCGTTCAACTAAGGCTTCCAACCCCTGCAACGCGAGCAGGCGTGACGCCTCGCGCTGGGCCAACACCCATTCCTCAAAGTGCTCCGCATGCTGGAGATAGAAGCCTTGCAAGAACTCGCCCCGGTACAAATCTAACACCCGATTAAGGCGCTCAATCGTCTCGGGGTCATTCCCGCTGGTGGCCACAGACTGGCCACTTATAAGACTCTCAACGGTTGTTCGTAAGGTTTGAACATCGACGGACCAAGGATGTTCCTTCGTGAGCGCCACGCCGCGCGCCACGGTGAGCCACGGCGGGCCGATCACCTTTTGGAGATGGGAAAGGGTATGGCGGAGGTTGCGCCGCGCGCTGGCTTCCGGCAATTCTGACCAGAGCAGGCCAGCCAATGTTTCTCGGCTATGCAGGGTGCCCGTCACGGCCAGATAGGCCAGCAAGGCCCGATCTTTACGCGTGTTAAAAGCCGTTACTTCCACCCCATCCACATAAATTTGGGGGGTGCCCAATAAAAAAATCTCAAGTTTCGCCATAGGATTTTAATTTTGATCCAGTTTAACCTGTTTTTCAACGCTTTCCTCAACGATTTTTCAACAGGCATTTGTTAACCTACGCTTAAGGTCATCTAAATTCAGACGATTACAAACATATAGCCAATTTATAATTGCCGTTGCGCACGCCATTTTGGTTTTGGCCCACCCTAAGCGATGAACGCATGGTGGCGAAATGCGCGTCAGTGGAGTGGCCGGCCAATTTTCTGGCCGCCCATTTGCTACTTTAACTTGTCAGATAGGAGCTTTATTACGCAAACTTCAATTTTACACTATTTCAAATAATATTCAAAGCAAAACGAAAAAAATCAGCATTATCCACATGTTTTACTACGACCAACGCATATTGACGTATCCTACTTGCAACTGAGACCACCATCAATGCTAACCGTAAGCTTATTAGGCACCCCTTCGTTTCAGTTGAAAAACCAGGCGCTTTCCTACTTGATCACAGGCAGAAGTGCGGCCCTGCTGGTCTATTTGGCTGTCACGCGCCAACCGCAACCCCGGGCGCGTCTGGCTGATCTATTGTGGGATGACCTAGCGGAACAGACCGCAAAAACGAATCTACGGTACCTGCTAAGTAATCTCCGCAAAGTTGTGGGCGATTATGTCGTGGCTCAGGGTGACACCGTGGCCTTCAATCAAGAGTTGCCCCACTGGGTGGATGTCACGGCCTTTACCACCTACCTGACGCCCTCTGCGTCGGTACGCGCAGAGGGTTGCGAACCCGGCATTCTTGCGGAATTGCTAAAGCTTTATACCGGGGAGTTCCTGGCTGGTTTTCAACTGGAAGAAGCACTAGTTTTTGAGAATTGGATGCTGGCCCAACGCCGCCATTTACATGATCTGCTCGTGCAAGGGTTACAACTGCGCACCCACCAGCATCTGACGCAAGGAGCGTATGCGGAAGGGTTGGCGATCAATCATTATTTGCTCACGCTGGAGCCATGGCGCGAAGAAGCCCATCGCCAGCGCATGCTGCTCTTGGCCTATAGTGGTCAACGCAGTGCCGCCCTCCAACAATACACTCGCTGCTGCCAAGCGCTAACCGAAGAATTGGATGTCCCACCTATGCCACAGACTACCACGCTCTATGAACAGATTAAATCTGGACAATGGTTTGCTACTCATCAGGCGAATGGTCGCCACTTGCCGATTGCTATTGCGCCTTTTCCCGAGGGAGTATCGGCCCCACGTCAGAATGGTGTAGCAATGGCATCGCTATCACCGTCAGAGATGACCCCACATTTTGATCTTGGCGCCATGCCAGAGGCGGCGCATTTTTATGGACGACAAGCCGAATTAGCCACCTTGCACAGTTGGATCGGCCAAGAACATAGTCGCTTGGTTGCCTTGCTGGGGCTCAGTGGGCAAGGTAAAACGGCACTGGCTACGGCCTTTGTGCACGACGTTATTGAGAATGAGCAACATCCCGCGCATGGTTTCACGCAGGTGATCTGGCGTTCGCTACAGGGTGCGCCTTCCTGCACAGAAATCCTCCAAGGATGGTTGCAACAACTCGATGTGGGCCGATCCGATGTGCGGTCGTTGCCCTTCGACGAACTTGTCACGCGCCTCTTTGCCATCTTACAAACGCGCCGTTGCCTGTTGGTGTTGGATGGCATGGAAGCGCTCCTGGCTGGTCCAACCGTGGGCAACGATGGAGGCACCGAAGCCTATGCAGCCCTCTTGCGCTTATTTTTTCAACGCCGCCACCGCAGTTGTCTGTTGTTGACGAGCCAGATCCGCCCCGCCGTCTTGACGCAGTTGGATGAGCGTAATGGTGCGTTCCATTGTCTAGAACTGAGCGGGCTAACGCTGGCCGATGGAGCGGAACTCCTGGCCGCCCATAGCCTGGCGAGCAACCCAACCATCCACCAACAGCTTCACCAGCACTATGCTGGCAATCCGCAATGGCTGAGTCGCGCGGCCAACCTGATCTATGAACTCTTTGACGGGGATGGGTTGGCATTTTTGCAAGAAGGGTTGTTCTTTCTGGGCGACATCGCTGCGGCCATGTCGCAGCAACTGGCACAGTTATCCCGTATAGAACGCCAGGTGCTCTACCAATTAGCGCAAGCCGATCAACCACTCGCCCATCAGATGCTCTGGGCGACATTGATGCCGCTCCCCACCAAAACGGTATATTTCCAGGCCATACAAAGCTTGCAGCGTACGTTTCTAATTCAGCAAGCCGATACCCAAATCAAACTGGCGGCGCCCCTTGCCGCTTACCTTGCGGAAAACACCCTAGCGCTTGAAGCGAATGAATGAACCTTTTTCCTGACGATAGACGCCAGCCCGCAGACGCCAGCCCGCCACACGGATGCCACGTTGATGCCACGCGTCCCGGCTAAACTCATGGGTGATCATGCCGAAGGCTTTTGAGGACAGATAAGCGATGAAAAGAGGACAAATGGTCGGTCTATTAACCATGACGAGCGGTGTGTCGCTGGCTGGCATTTGGGCGTACAAGCGGTTGGGCGACAAAAAGCAAAAACGTTGGGACAAAGACGCCGCGCCGTCCTGGTGGAAAACCTCCTGGCAAAACGTGCAAGAGACCTTGCAGAGCGGATGCCGGCACCTTACGCCGCGCAACTTCCGCTCGTCGGCTGCGCCAGTGTTGAGCGATCCACCACTGGCCTTTGCGCCATATCGAGCTGATCCCAGCGAGCCGATCCGTTACGGATGGCGCACCTCTGCATTGGCGTTGGGGGTGACGACAACCGCAGCCATCATTTTTCCACCTTTGCAAATCGTCGGCTTGCCCCTGCTCATCTACTTGGGTATTCCCCCAGCCCAGGCTGCATATGAACAACTTTTAGTGGATAATCGCCCTGGGCGGGCGTTGGCCGAAACGCTGGTGCTGGCAGTCTGCCTGGCCGGTGGCTACTACTGGATCGGCTCCCTGGGTTTCTGTCTTTATTATGGCACCTGCACTTTGTTGGCCGCGCCGCGGCTCAATGAAGATGCCCAGCAATCCCACTGGTTGGCGCCTACGACCTATTTATGGAAGGACGGCGCCACTTGTGCGGTGCCGACCGCCACCCTCCAGCCAGGTGACCAGGTGATCCTCCACAGCGGTGAGCAGGCACCAGTGGATGGCCTGATTACGGAAGGTGTGGCTTGGCTGCAACCCCAAGCGTTGGCATCGGCCACCTATGGCTTGCACAAAGGCGTCGGGGATAGGATTGCGGTAACAGACTTGGTGTTGGTCGGGCGGATTTGCGTGCGGGTGCTGCCAACGACTTGAGGGTGAGGTGGAAACCTACCAATACAGAGCAAACCCTGGGCTGCTTTGCCCGGTGGCGGCCTTCGATGGGGCGGACGATCCCCGCGTGTCGCCAGTCGAGTTGCAGGCTTGGCAGATGCTGACGCAAGCGAATTTTGCCTTGCATCTCTTCCCCGGTGGCCATTTTTATCTAAATACGCAAACGCAGCGCTTGCTGTCGACCATCGTCAGCTATCTATCCTGAGCAGTCTATAGTACCTACTGCCGATAATCTACCGAACTTACGTACCTACACATATGACAAAGGTGACAAACTGAGGCGAATGCGGGCAAACGCGAATGCGGGCAATAATGAAAATCAAGACCTAGGAAAGTCTCAAGCACTAACAAAACCTTTTGTAATCGGTCGGCGCGGTGGTCCATATAGTCACCCCCGAAAACCCTGTTAGGCTGTTTATTATCCAACAAGGCTTGGGTATTCAGCCTAAATGCGAGAAGTCAACCATGGAATTATTTATCCTTATCATTTTATTTGTCATCATGGGCTTTGGCACGGTTAAGCTAAATCGTGCTTTGCAGCAACGCCGTCAAATAGCGCAGTCGGCGACGTCAGCAGAAGCGGGACCAACCGCCACACCACTTGCCACCTCGCCGAACCGGATGGTCACCTGGCTAAATGGCGCAATACCCAAGGCATGGCATGTGCCGGACGAAGATCAATTGGCCAACCAATTTCGGGCTTGGGTGGAAACTGGATTGATCCATGAACCAACGCTCCAAACTTGGCTGTTAGGGCTTTCCATAGAACAGTTACAAGCCGTGGTTGAACACGTCTCTGCCTATTGCGAACAACTAAAAGTCGAGCTGACCTGGCTTACAGAACAGCAGAGTGCGGTGCCGCCCGCGCTGAAAAGCACAACCCAAGAGATTGTGGTCGGCTATTGCACGGGCATCTGGAAGGCGACGCAAATCAAATCAAAGTTGTATCTATTTACCGAATATCAACAATTTACGCAACTAACGGCGGCGCAACAACATCAGATCCTCCAGCGTGAATTGCTTGCCCGCCTAGCGGCGCAGGATCTAGTGGCGATCCCCCTGTTGGCGGCCACCCTCACCGGCACCGAGGCCGAGCGGCAGGCCAAAGTGGTGCAAGCGATTCAACAGGTCGCCATCAAAGACTGGGAGCGCTTCACCGCGATCTTTCAGGCGACTGAGCAAAATGACCTACAAGTGGAAAAACAACGATAAACCAGCGATGCTCTTCGTCGCCGTTTGTTTTCATTTTGTGATAGGCATTACCGATTAGGGCAGATAACGGGACTAAAGGGAAAATGATATGACCGGGGTCGGGCGAAAAGCCCCTGGCTTTATTTGAATTTTACGTATCTAGAATCAACCTGTATGATTCTAGATACGTAACCAGGATCGTAAATCGAACAACAACCTAGTTTATTCGTGTAAGTATCAGGTAATCGGGTGTCCGAAGTAGCGACGGCCGGTTTTGGTAGATGCGTTGCTACAAGGTTAAAACCGATTATCACTGCTACTTGCAACGAGACAGCTTGTGAACTGATCGAGTTGGAAATCAGGCTCGCTCCTGTGTATCTGCGAATCGAGTGCGATCCGCCGTATGGCACTCATGCGCTGATCAAGTTACGCAAAGGGCATAGTGCCCGATTGATTCGCCAAGCATTTCTAAAGGTGAAAAGTCGTATCTCTACGCTACGGAAATGGCTTATTTGTAATTTGAATGGATGCATGAATTTTGACAAATGCCCAGCGCTAGAGAGTTTGGAATAATTTTTGTATGATTTTTACAGCAGGAGTAAGCATTCTTGGCGGTGTATTGGTCGCGAAAGTGATAGGGCTCCGCCCGCCAGCGAAGCCGTCACTGATCGAGCGCTTAAATAAGTCAGCCACAGCTGTGACACCCCCATCAGGTTTGTCGATCTTTGCAAGCTCTCCCAAGTTTGCTCACCTTGATCCACAAGGAGGTAGCAAGCCCTCTGTGCGGCGCACTGACCAGCAGGCGGTTGCCTCGGGGACAACTGTTACACCAGCCCAACGATTGCTCGTCACCGCTAGCGCTGTAGGTGCAGATAAGCCCAAGCTTTGGGGACGAATGGATCGTGTTACAGTTGAACAGCACCTGTTTTTATCGACGGGCACGCTAGGGTTGGCCATTGTTGGTGCTTTGGGTGTGCCTCTTTTGAGTCTTTTTTCGATCTTTGGGTTATTGTATTTAAATCTCTACTTTCTCCGGCGCGCGTATGTTGAATGGCGTACAACCGGGCTACTCGGGGTGACTGATGCCATTGTGGCGGCTGGGTTGCTGATAACCCGGCAGTTTGGGGCAGACGCGCTTTTTATAACCACCTACTTTGTCAGTCATAAATTATTACAGCAAACCCAAACCAAACTCGCAGGCCAGTTAAAGCACCGTGCCCAGCAGACTGAGCCGCTTGGGTTGAGTGCGATTGACCCGGCGGCGGAAGAGACGCGAACGTCTACGCCACACACTTCATTGCCAAGCCAAGTAGGTTGGCAAAAGGCCATTCGCCAAAGCGCCTTGCCCTTTCTAACTTTAAGCACCATTACGATGCCACTCTTTGGGGCCAAGCGGGCACTGGCTGTTTTGGTCACCAATTTTGGGTATGATTATCGAGTAACTGCGCCGCTTAGCACCTTGACCTATATCGAGCTTGCCGCGCAACACGAAATCGTGATTACAGATTGGCGCGCCTTTGAACGGCTCCACCAAGTCGATGTATTACTGCTGGACGAACGGCTTTTTGCCCTTTCGGTTACCAATCACGAAGGAGAGATCACAGCATCCTCGCCGGCGAGCCATTGGCCCATCGTCCATGAGTTGCAACAAGATGGCCGCCGTGAGTGTTTTATCCTGCGCGAATTTGCTGCATCAACATTCGTTGCCGAAACGAATCTGGCAGCGTCAGAAACCACGGATCCGCCAGCCGACGTAACCATTGTTGCACCAGACGAAGTGAATGCGTTGCTCGAAAAATTACAGGCCGCTGGGCGCACAGTCGGTTTGGTGAGCTGGACACCGCTTTCGGCCACCACGGTGGCGCGGGTCGATGTCGTCGTGGTTATGACTGATCGGTCGGCAAAAGATACAAGCACGGCGCCATTGCTGAGCGAAGGAGCGCATATCTTGATTCCAACAGGAAATCTGGAACAGGTGCGCGCGTTGCTGCAATTGGCGGATCAGCTTGACCATAATCTCAGACGTGGTTTTGTGATCACGATTCTACCAAGCATTTTTAGCCTAAGCGGAATCTACTTCTTTCATTTTGGCATTTTCATTCCGTTATTACTCGATGGTGGCGGCTTAGCGGCTGGTCTGCTTAATGCACGATTGCCACACCTTCGTCGCCGGTCAATGCCATCAGACAATCGTATAATTGATGTGATTCCAGTCGCAGCCACCCAACCTGAACCAGCCAAGTTGGGGCTTGGCGTTGAATGAGAAAGAGCATAAATATTTATTCGCGCGGTGCGCCACGTTCAAGCCGCGGTAGTCTGTTACTCTGAAAACGGCAATTAAATAGCACGACAATCAAGCGTATTGAATGCTGAACTCGTTTCATTCGTCTGGCGTTCGCGCTAGACACAGATTAATAAAGTAGGTCTTCATGGCATTGCCTTTTGCGCGCTCAACTCGTGCCTTGCATACGGATCGCTCATCTCCCGCTTTGATCGTGTTGGTGCTCGCCATCCTTCTGCTTGGATTGTGGATGGCCTGGTTCTTCTGGTCATCGATCACCTTGTATGAGACTGGGCAGATTGTTGGCGCCACCCGGCGAGGAACTCTGGTGGCGGCTTTTCCTGCGCGGGTTGGCGCCCGCATGCAGCCAGGCCAGTTGGCCGTGCTTAAGCTTCAAGATAATCTGGAGCAATCAGTCACGAGTATGCCTGCCGTGCTTATGGAAGTGCGGAAT
>JAPLGZ010000396.1 GCA_026389895.1 Chloroflexota bacterium
GGGGTGATCCAGAAAACCAGTACCAAAGAGCGGCAGCGGCTGGGGGCTGAGCCCTGACGCTGGGCCGTAGCGCGCCAGGAGCGCCAGCATTCCCATCTCACCCTCATCACCATGTAAGGGCGGCAGAAAGCCATCTAGCCGGTAGAGGCGCAGTGCCAACGCCAATAGCGTCAAACCAGCGAGCATCAGCCAATCGGTGTAAGTAAGTATCCACCTGACGCGCCATCCGCTAGCACGATCGTGGAGAAAAGCGGCCAGCACAACCATCAGCAGCGCCACCAGCCACACGAGTCCATCCAACCGGTTAAACGGATCTTGAAGATTCATCGCCGCCGCCACGCTGCTGAGCGCAAACGCGATAAGGGCGAAAATTTCCCACACACGCGCCAGCATAAAAGGCTTAAAGGTCACTTCTTCCGCCGGATTTTGGCGATCAGCCATAAGAACATAGCCTGCCATACAGAGCATGCTGCAGACTAAGCTAAGCAGACTGCCCGTCGCAATCCCGAAAATTGCTAGAAAAATAGTGGTGAGGAATAGTAGACGCTTGATCAAAGGCTTTACTCGTTGTCAGGAGTTTTGGGGGAATTTGTCTAACGGGATCGCATGGGGTTTAGCCGGTTTCCCATGACAGTGGGAGCCTTTTGGGTGCGGTTTTGATTAGTGTCGTTCTTGTCAACCCCATGCGATCCCCATGATCCTGGAATCTTTATACCGAGATAGTCCCTCTAGGCCGACCCGGCCCCGCAAAGCAGCGCGTTCCCTGGCTGTACGCCTTTGGGGCACGGGATGGGGCAGTGACATACCCTTACGGCCACGATTTATTTTAAGACCTGGGCTAGCGCGTTTTGGACAAATTCGAGCCCCGGATCATCGATCAATACCGTGTTGCCTAAGGCTTGTGGAATCACAAAGCGCAAAGTTTTGCCCGCTCTTTTCTTATCGTGGCCCATGGCGAACAGGATAGCCTCGAGATCATAACCAGTTACAGAAGTCGGTAGGCCGAGATGTTCAACTAGATTGGTTATCCGTGTGGCTAGTTGTGGCTCACAGCGACCGAGAGCAACGGCCATCTGTGCCGCTGCGACTAGTCCCACCGCAACCGCTTCACCGTGGCGCATTGTAAATTCGCTGACCAACTCAATGGCATGCCCAAAGGTGTGGCCCAGATTGAGTAAGGCTCGCCGCCCGCGTTCGAAGGGATCTTCTTCGACGATCTGCACTTTGACGCGTACGGCATCGATGACCAGATGGCCCATACTGGTGGGACCATATTCTTCTAATTGTTGAAACAAATCCGGCGCACCAATGATGCCATGTTTGATCACTTCAGCCAAGCCAGAACGAAATTCTGCGCCAGGCAACGTTTGGATGACGGTTGGATCGATAATCACCACTTCTGGTTGCTTAAAGGCGCCTACCAAGTTTTTGCCTTGCGGCAGATCAACGCCGGTTTTGCCGCCTACCGAAGCGTCGACCATGGCGAGCAACGAGGTCGGGATTTGCACAAAAGGCACCCCACGTAGATAGGTGGCGGCGGCAAACCCAGCCATGTCACCAATCACACCGCCGCCAAGCGCCAGCACAGGGCTACGGCGATCCAGGCCAGCAATCAGAAATTGTTCGTAGAGCTTGGCGACGTTCGCCAGCGTTTTGTGCTGCTCGCCTTCTGGCACCATACAAATGGCGGGTTGGAAGCCAGCTTCACGCAAGTTGGCGGCTAACAATTCCGCATAATGCGCCCCCACCATCGGATTGGTGACGATCGCGGCCGGGCCAGCATGCACGTGCCGGTTGCGCAGCAAAAGACCCGTTTGGCTTAACAAATTGTCGCCAACACAAATGTCATACATTTCACTCGGCCCGCGCACGGCTATGCGCGTCATGCCCACGGCTTCTGCGTCGGCATTGAGCGCCTCTAACACGCGCTGCACAATCTGTTCGGGGGTGTGCCCCGTGGTGTCGACCTGATGCGGGATGGCCGCATAGGCGTGGCGGCGTTCATACAAAAGGCTGCGTATGCGCTGCTCACGTTCGACTTTGGCGCCGGGCAACATTGGCCGGTCATTCACGCTATCAACACGGCGCACAATCTCTGCCACTGTGGCGGTCAGACAAATTAAAGTACCTGTGCGCGCCAAGGCATGTCGGTTGGTTGGGGTCACTAATGCGCCGCCGCCCGTACTGATCACCAGCCCTTGTTGTGCCGCTAATTTCAGACAGAGTTGTTGCTCCGCCTCGCGAAAAATTGCTTCGCCATCCTCGGCAAAAACGAGCGCGATCGCTTTGCCAAAGTGGGCCACCAATTCTTCATCCATATCGACAAAAGGTCGATTTAATTGCGCCGCGAGCAACCGACCCACGGTGCTCTTGCCTGTGCCCATAAAGCCGGTGAGAATAATATTTTTGTTGGGTGGAAAATTCGTCATTTTAATATTGGGAATTACTGGTTAGCCATTGTATGACTATTTGAGTGATCTCTTGTGCTTGATTTACGGCGTCCCTGGCTTCATTTTTGCTCGATGGCCCGTCGGGGCAACCCTATCTTTCCCTTTTGCGCTCAGAATAGCCCAAAATTGTTCACGTCTACATGTTGGGCCTGGTGCATTAATACGGCATTCATCAGCTCGATCGCCATGCGCGATTCTAGTGTAACGCCTGCCCGCACCCCGACACACGGATCATGGCGGCCTTTATCGAGCAGGAAATCGATCTCTTCGAGATTCTTGCGCACCGACTGTTGCGGCTTGACAATGGTGGAAGTAGGCTTAAACCCGACACGACAGACCACCGGCATGCCGGTCGTAATGCCACCCAACAGTCCACCGTGGCTGTTGCGCTGATAACCAGTGCTGCGGATCGGGTCATTGTTTTCGCTGCCACGCCGAGTGATCACGTCGCTGCCGGCGCCGATCTCACACGACTGCGCGGCGTTCAAACCGCCTAAGGCGCCCATCAAGCGTAATTTTAAGCTTTGGTAGAGCGGATCGCCGATCAGCGCTGGTACATTCAAGGCGACCACTTCCACCGCCGCTCCCAACGAATCACCATCAATGCGGGCCTGCTTGATGAGCTGGCCGGCTTCGTGGGCAAATTCAGGGTCGAGGGAACGAATTTCGGCTTCGTCCAGAATGGTCTCGATGTGGCTGATCGTTTCCGCAGGAATTGTTAGATTTTGCGCGGCCTGAATTTGTTCTTCAAAATAGGTGGCTAAACTTTTGGTTGTTTTGAGCGGCCCCACTTGGGTGATCGAAGAAAGGATCACCGTGCCAAACTGTTCAGCCAAAAAGAGCCGCGCAATCGAGCCGCCAATTACGTCGGAAATGGTTGAGCGATAGCTAGATCGACCACCGCCGCGCACATCGACATGGCCGCGCGATTTATAAAATTTGACCAGATCGGTGTGGCCAGGCCGGATCGCCCCTTGTTCGCCCGCGAACTGTGCATAGTCACCGGATTTTTGCGAAGTGGAGAGCACAATCGCGGCAATGGGTTCGCCCGTGCTATACCCTTCTTCGTAACCGGTTGTGCGCGACTCAACCCCATCCACCTGGGTGATCACATCGCCGCCACCCAGTAACTGAGTTTCGTCTTCGTTGTAAAGCCCGGCGATAAAGAGCACTTTGTCTTTTTCGTTGCGAGGTGTGCCGTGTTTATTGCTGCCTGGCCGGCGCCGATCCAGATAGGCTTGGACAACCGCGCGGCTGATCTTTAGACCTGGTGGACAACCAAACACAATCGTGCTAATGGCCGGACCATGTGATTCGCCCGCGCCTGCCACCCCAAACAGTGGGCCTCCCAGAATTTCCATAAATACTTTTGCCCTATCGGTTGAAAACGCACCACCCATCGCCTGCCTGGCATGCGTTAGAAAAGTAGCTGCTTCTCAAATATAACGTGCAGTATACACCAAAATGCCAACTTGCACCTACTGGCGATAAAAGAAAGGTGCTTCTGGCATTCGCCAGAAGCACCTTTATA
>JAPLGZ010000673.1 GCA_026389895.1 Chloroflexota bacterium
ATGGTGGAGGAAGGGGTGCTGGACGGGGTTGACGCCGTGATTGCGTTGCACGTAGCCAGTGATCTGCCCGCCAATCAGATTATGATTGAAGGGGGTTATACAACGGCCAATGAAGATTCATTTCGCATTATCCTAACAGGAACGGGCGGTCATGGTGCGTATCCACATCAAGGCACTGATCCAACCTTCATTCTGGCGCAAGTGATCAACGCGATCCAGGGCATCCGTTCGCGGCGCATCGACCCGACCAAAGCCGCCACGATCTCGATTGGGTCGATCCATGCCGGAACCGTCAGCAACGTAATCCCAAGCAAAGTTGAGATTACAGGGACCATGCGCAGCTTTGATGATGAGACGCGCGAAAAGTTAAAAATCGAGTTAACCCAGGCGTTGGGCGTGGCGCAAGCGCTCGGTGGTGATTTTACTGTAACGTTCAATACTGGCTATCCCGCAACTTATAACGACCCCACCGTGGCTGGCACCATCCGCCAAACCGTCACCGATTTGGTCGGCGCAGCGGCCGTTATGACCCCAGAAGCCGGCATGGGCGCCGAAGATTTTAGTTATATGGCGCGCAAAGCCCCTGGGGCAATGTTTATGTTGGGCGCAAAATATGACGAGGTCAGCCGCCCCCATCACACGCCGGTCTTCGATATCAGCGAAACCGTATTACCGTATTGCCACTGGGGACAGCCGTATTAGCCGAAGCCACCTGTCGTTTGCTGCGCGAACATGCGCAAAAAACTGGTTAAATATAAAATCGCCCCCTAGATTACGCCGAGGCACGATTAAAAACCGGCCTAATCTGGGGAGTAAATGATAAAAAAGGTTCGACCATGGTCAACCGACCACTACCGCAAGTTGCCCTCGAGTCTACCGTAATTTCACACGGGTTGCCCTATCCCCACAATGTCGCTTTGGCGCAGGAGATGGAGCAGATCATCCGCGCGGGTGGCGCAGAACCGCGCACGATTGGCATTATTCAGGGTGAATTAATTGCCGGGATCAACGCGGATCAACTGCTGCAATTGGCCACTGGTAAAAATATCCGCAAAGTGAGCCGTCGTGATCTACCTATTGTGGTGGCGCGTAAACAAGATGGCGCGACCACCGTGGCCACGACCATGTGGATCGCCCAACGTTTTGGCATTGAGGTCTTTGCAACGGGCGGTATTGGGGGGGTGCATCGCGGTGATGGCACCGATATCAGCGCCGACTTGCAAGAGTTGGCCCAGACACCAGTGATTGTCGTCTGTGCTGGCGCCAAGGCAATTTTGAACTTACCGGCAACGCTCGAATATCTGGAGACGCATGGGGTAACCGTGGTTGGTTGGGGTACGGATGAATTCCCGGCCTTCTATAGCCGAAGCAGTGGTCTACCCGTGGATGTTCGTTGTGACACAGGCCAGGAAGTGGCAGCGATCTGGCAGGCAAAGCGGGCCTTACATTTGCCAGGTGGCTTGTTGGTCACGGTACCCATTCCAGTTGCAGACGAGATTCCAGCCCACGAGATCGAACCCGTGATCGAGCAGGCCGTCGCAGATGCGGTGGCGCAGGGTTTACGTTCGGCCCAGGTTACCCCCTTTTTGTTGACGCGCATCGCCGAATTGAGTGGCGATCGCAGCTTGCGGGCCAATTTAGTCCTCTTAAAAAATAACGCCAGAGTCGCAGCAGCAATCGCTGGCGCTCTGGCGTTATTCTAAGCCTGGGTCTGACTACGCACCAATTGGCGTATCAATTAATCGCAAGAACTCCGGACGTTCGATCACTTCTTTTTCAAGCAGCGTCCCTGC
>JAPLGZ010000735.1 GCA_026389895.1 Chloroflexota bacterium
TAGATGGAAAATGGTCGAGAGCGCTAAAAATACCAGAGAGTTGCCATGTCCCGCCAAAATGTTTTTCGCGTAGCCATTGCGAGTGGTTGGCCAATCTTCATACATGCGCGCCTCTAGCAAGTTTGCGCCGTTGGCCAGCCGCAGCCGTAACCCCGCTGCTTTGATCGATTGGGCCAGGCGTACATCTTCTAGCACAGTCCTGCGTACAGCCGCATGACCGCCACATTGTTGATAGGCGCGGCGACTAAAAACCATACATTGGCCATTCGCCGCAGAGGCAAGTGGCCAGGGCCCATCGTGCGCCAAGCGTATTGGCAGATAGGCCAGCACCGCAAAGACGCCCAATGGCACCACCAGCCGCTCGCCCCAACTCTGTGTAATTTGCCTGGGCCAGACGGTGAGCAGCGCCGCCTGGGTGCGTTGCCATTCGGTGATCAATGTGCTAATCGCCTCTGGCTGCCAGCGGACATCCGCATCGGTAAAGATGAGAATTTCGCCCTTGGCTAACTGCCCCAGTTGATGGCAAGCCCAGTTTTTGCCCATCCAATCGCCAGGCAGCGCTGCCCCTGCGAAAACGTTTAGTCGGGGATCATTATGGGCTGCGGCCAGCGCCAGCGCGCCTGTATCATCGTCGGAATGATCGTCTAGCACAATAATCTCATGGCTTGGATAGGTTTGGGCAAGCAGACCGCCAACCGCTTGTTGAATATGCTTAGCTTCGTTGCGCGCCGGAATGAGTACAGAGACGGTAGGAAACTCAGGGTTCAGAGATCGCTCCAGAAGACCAGGCGCGGCGTGCACCCCCCAGGTTGGTTCTGTTGACTGTAGAATGGCGGGACGTAAGCACGGAAAAATCGGCATGTTCGTTAGGGCGATAACAAGCATGACGAGCAGGACGGCACTGACAAAAAACGTATAGATCAGCATAGTTTAAGAACTTTTGGCCCGGGAACGGAAAGCTACTGGTTTTGTTAAATCCGAGCGATGTTTCCACGCGAGGATCAGGAGATTCCCGATGCCAACAGCCAAGAGAATCGCGCGGTCTGGACGCAGGTCTAACCCATTCCATAGGGGCGGCGTCAGCATAAAATAGAAAATTGTGCCTGTCATTGCCAAGATCACAGCCCAGGCGTCAACGGTCAACAAGCCTACGAAGAGACCCAGCAGCAATCCGGCCACCGTTGGCCCTTCCCAGAGCGTTAAACCGCACCAGATCCCACCCGTCACGGCAACCGCCTTGCCCCCTTTGAAACCCAAGAAAGGTGAAAAGGCGTGCCCCAACACTGGCGCCAGCGCCACACTGATCAGCGCTCCGCCCTGCAAGCCGGCCCAGCGATAGGCCAGCCACACCGGCAAGGCGCCCTTCGCAAAATCAAGTAATAGTGCCAGAACCCACGTGAATTTGCCCCCCGCCCGCCGCACATTCGTGGCGCCAGGATTGGCATCCCCATAGTCGCTAATTTCGCGTTTGAGCAAGCTACGTCCGATCCAAACGGAGAAGGGCAGCGAGCCGCATAGGAAGGCAAGGACGAACCAGAGTAGAAGTTTGGCCATATTGGCTTCTTTGTTGGGAATAGATGAGTGATAAGTGATGAGTGATAAGTGATGAGTGAAAGCATAATCTCACTCATCACTTATTTTATGAATAAATAGGGTCGGTATGTCACAAAACTCTTTCGTCCACGGTATGAAGCCTTGCCGTCGCACGTGTGGCCGAGGCTAACGCCAGCATCAGCATCCCACCCATGGCAAAGAAGCCGGTCAGCGCAGGCCCAGGCATATGCCAAAATAAGAGTTGGCCGATGGTTTGTAAGATCCAAGTGATTACATAAATTAAGACTAAAGGCTCCACGGGTAGTGACTTCGGCTGTGCGAGGTAGGTTAAGAGCGCGGCGCTTAGTAGCCAGCCGAAAAAGTTGAGCCAGGGAATGCCAAAATAACTGCTAGCCCCCAAAGGAATCCCGTCCCAAACCCAATACCCCCAATTCACCATTTGAGGATCAAGGAAAAGATCCCAAGCCGTGAAAGCTACGGCGCTGATCAGGATAAACCATAGGCCTGTCCGGCCACGTGTAATCACCGCGGCCACGGCCCACGCGGGCGGTAACATCATCAACCAGGCCAATGGAATCAGCAACGGCACATGCCCTAGCTGCGGCTGGAGTAAATTCGTATAGTGATAGTGGCCAAAGAGAAACCCAGTCGTGCTGCCGATCCATTCAATTAACCATGCCAATGGTAGAACAATAGCGGCCACACGCAAGGTGCGCCATGAACCCCAGGCTTGGTACAGAACACCCAACACAGCCGAGACCAACAAGACGACAGAAGTCATCACCCCCAAGGGTAGGACCGCATCCCCAATTACCCAACTCATAATGGGAATGGCGATCATGGTCAAAAGCCAAGCGGCTGTCAGCCACTGATAGGGCTGCATTGGTTGAAGCAAGCGCCAATCCAAAAGTCGGCGTGTCAAACGCGGTGGGTTACTTTTCATGTTGCGATTTGGCCTCGCGCAATAGTTCTAGATTCGCAGCAAAGCGCTGCATAAATGCCGCGAGCAGCGGCCATGCCTCGGCTTGCGCGCGGGATAGTTCATGGCCATCTTCAACTTCGACATACCCAGCCAGCTTTGGCAAGCGTTGGACCAACTGCCGCGTGTAGTGGGGCATCGCAACGATATCCTGATTGCCTTGCAGAATCAAAGTTGGCGCCTTGACCAATGGGGCCGCCTGATAACCAAGCTTACCGGCGCGCCGCACCTGTCCAAGCACCTTGAGTGGCAAACTTAAGCTGCGAATGGCGGATTGTACCTCTGTATCCTCTAAATCCAGATCGGGTAGAATGCGCTGAATGCCCGCTATGAATGATGAATCACTGAAATTGGCCCTGCGAAAAGGGCGAACTTGACGGACAAACAAGTTCGCGGCCGGGAAAATTCGATCCAGCCAGCGGTTTGCGCTGCACCAAAACGGAGCAAACAAGATCAACCCGGCAGGTGGTTGTTGGGCCGCCACTTCCAGGGCCAAGGCCGCGCCAATCGAATTACCAACCAATACGACCGTTTGATATTCGGCTTGTAAGGCCACCAACGCACTGCGCACCGCCTGCGCCCAATCGGCCTGGGTATAGTGGGTCAGTTCGCTGAACTGCGGGCCAAAGCCGGGCAATAACAAGCCTTGCACGGTCCAGCCGGCGTCATGCAGCACTTGCGCGGCTGGCCGCATTTCGGCTGGTGTGCCAGGAAAACCATGCACCAACAGCGCGGCGCTTGAACGATCGCCACGCCAAAGAAAAGGCTCGTGTTCGGCTGCTTGAAATGGATTTAGATGGATGGTCATCGTGTTGGTGTGTCGCTCATCATGCAGGGCTGATCGGATGGGTATTGGC
>JAPLGZ010000603.1 GCA_026389895.1 Chloroflexota bacterium
GACGTACCCACTTGGAAATTTGTCTGGGGTGCGATCCGCTTTCGCAAATGGTATTACCTCTTCAATAATCTTGCCCTCACCACGATGATGTTGGGCTGGCTCGTGCCGGGTCTCGTCACGCGTGAGGTTTTTAACTTGTTATCGGGCAACGCGCCAGCACGTTTTGATCTGTGGACGCTGATCGCGCTGCTGGTGGGCAGCGCACTGGTGCGGATTGGCGCAGCGATTGGGTTGGTTCGCACAAATACGCCCTTCGAATATCACACCCATACGCTGCTTCATAAAAACATGCTGGAACGCATCTTAGCCCAACCGGGCGCCCGCTCCATGCCCGAATCGCCGGGCGTGGCCGTGAACCGTTTTCGTGGCGACGTGGGCGAAGTGCCGCTCTTTGGCTTGTGGCTCAATGACCTCTGGGGCAACGCTGTCTTTACCACTGTGGCCGTCATCATCATGTTGCGGATCAACGTATCGATCACGTTGTTGGCTTTTCTGCCGCTGATCATCATCGTGGTTGCGGCGAATGCGAGCACGTCACGGGTTGTGAAATATCGGAAAATTACGCGCGAAACGGCGGGCAAGGTCACGGGGTTTATCGCCGAAAGTTTTGGCGCGGTGCAGGCCGTCAAAGTCGCCAACGCCGAGGATCGCTTGATTGAGCGCTTTAACACGCTCAATGATGAACGACGCAAGGCAGCCTTGAAGGATCGCCTGTTCAACGAATTGCTGGGCTCCATCTTTCGCAACGCAGGCAATGTAGGCACCGGCGTGATCTTATTGCTGGCGGCGCGTGCTTTGCAAGCCGGCACCTTTACGGTCGGCGATTTTTCACTCTTTATCGCCTATCTGGCCTTCATCTCCGAGTTCGTCGCCTTTATCGGGATGATGTGGGCGCGTTATAAACAGGCTGGGGTGGCGATTAGCCGGATGGTGCGGCTGTTGCAAGGGGTGCCCGCGCTGGACCTGGTCAAACCAGGCAACATCTATATGGACAGCGAAATGGCTGTGCCCTATACGCCCAAAGGTCCACAACACCGCTTAGAGGAATTATGTGTCGAGCAACTGACGTTCCGTTACCCCGATTCGCAACGGGGCATCGAAGCGATTAGTTTGCGGCTCAGGCGCGGCGAACTGACCGTGATTACAGGACGCATTGGCTCTGGGAAGACCACGCTAGTGCGCACGTTATTGGGTCTGTTGCCCAAAGATCACGGCGAAATTCGTTGGAACGGTGCGTTAGTAGAGCAACCAGCCGACTTTTTCACCCCGCCGCGCAGCGCGTATACCGCGCAGGTGCCACGCCTCTTTAACAATACGTTGCGCGATAATTTGTTGATGGGACTGCCGGAAGATCAGGTTGACCTGGATCGGGCGATTTATGCAGCCGTCATGGAAAAGGATCTGGGTGATCTAGAAAAGGGTTTGGATACGTTGGTCGGCTCTAAGGGGGTCAAACTGTCGGGTGGCCAGGTGCAACGGGCCGCGGCGGCGCGCATGTTCGTCCGAGAGGCAGAGTTGCTGGTCTTTGATGATCTCTCCAGCGCCTTAGACGTGGATACCGAGCGACTGCTCTGGGAACGGCTCTTTGCGCGTACCGGTGAGTCACCCACTTGTCTCGTCGTCTCGCATCGCCGGCCAGCTTTGCGGCGCGCCGATCATATTATTGTGCTGAAAGATGGTAAAATTGAGGACGAGGGTTCACTAGAAGTCTTGTTGGCCCGTTGCGAAGAGATGCGGCGGCTGTGGCAGGGTGATGATGGAAAAGAGCAGGCGTAAACGGCGAAGGGTAATACCCTAATTGAATCAAATAGATCCGGCGCTGAATGATACGTGGGCGATTCATCTGCAGCAAACGCACCGTTGTCCGCCCTATACCAGTAAGTGGAACGATCTCAGGGCCATCCAAGGCAAATTGCTCGGACCAGCTTTGGGTGCGCGGGTTGTACAGTGGCGTAATTTGATTGGTCAACGGATCTATAGAGGTAAGGTCAGTGCCTTTGAAGCGATTGCAATAAAAACAGGCATAGGCTAAATTATGGGCAAGAGTTTCACCTAAATGTTTCTCGGCAATGACATGATCAATCTCATGTGAATAAGCAGGTTCATTGTCTTGATGGAGTAGGCAGTACTCGCATCGACCATTTGCTCGCGTCAACACCAAATCACGTAGACGTTCAGGAATATAGGCCTTCATTATGAAATGTTTGCGTGCAATTGCAACTGGGCTTTTGCACGCAAAATTCCTAAAAAATCACCCAAATCTACATAATAATCGAGTTCTTTAGCCTCATCTTCGGTAACGCCTTGCGTGCGTTCTTTCACCAAAAGTGTATTGGCTCGTTGCCTTGTTTCATCAGAGAGTTTAAACTGAGCGATCTCGCTAACGGATGGGCCACTAGCCAGGAATTCTATGACTTCGTTATACGCTTGCAGCCCTCCGGTTTCTAGCAAGGGTAAAACCGGTAAATCTAAAGTAAACGCAGTCAGCAACTCTTCTTCTACTGACCGCTTTGTCTTTTGACTACGTGCTTTAAATCTTTGGTACACTTCATCTGGCAATTCAAGTGTGATTAACCGGGACATAATCAGTACCTCAGGAAAGAAAGTTATTGATAGTCTATATTATACCATAAACGCGCTGATAAAATGCGCCTTGACAACATAAACCCCACAGAAAGTGAGAATGTATTTTATGAAAGTTTTCGTAACAGGCAACCGTGGCCGCATCGGTTCGACAATTGAGGCGCAACTCATCGCGGCCGGCCATACCGTCGTCGGTTTTGACCGGGCCAATGGCGATGATATTCGCGATGGACAGGCCGTGCGCCAAGCAGCGCAGGGTTGTGACGCGGCGATTCATCTGGCTTCGCTATTGGGCGGGGCCAACGATGATCCGGATGAAACGATGGCGGTGGGACTTCAGGGCACCTGGCATGTATTGATGGCAGCGCAGGCCGAAAAGATGCAGCGTGTCGTCTATTTTAGCAGCGTCAACGCCTTGGGCATCTTCATGGGCCAAAGAGCGCCAGACTATTTTCCGATTGACGACAACCACACGCCCTACCCAAGCAGTCCCTATGGGATCGCCAAACGTCTGGCCGAAGAGATGTGCCGCCATTTCACAGAAAAACAAGGTATTACGACGATCTGTCTGCGCCCACCCTGGGTGATGCCGGCAGAATTTAAAGAGCAGATCATTCAATGGCGCAAGGAAGACCCAGAACGCGAATGGAAGCCCGGCTGGGAATACGGCGCCTTTTGCGACATCCGCGATGTCGCTGCAGCGGCGGTGCTGGCCCTCACGTGTCCCGATCCCGGCCATGTGACCTTATTACTCTGTGCCGATGATATTTCGTCTGACACGCCTAGCCGAGAAATGGCCGCCAAGATTCACCCAGACGTTCCCTGGCGCGGCGGCCCTGAATATGACGCGGATCCCTATCGTGCGTTGGTTGATACAGGGCGCGCCAAAGCCGTGCTGGGCTGGCAACCTCAGTATCGGTGGAAAGAATAAATTCATTGAGCAGACGCTAGATAGGAAATGCAAAAAATTTAACGCAGAGGCGCAGAGACACAAAAGCTTGTTACAGGTAATGCTTTTCTTTGCGTCTCTGCGCCTCTGCGTTACGCCTTTATTCTGAACTTAGTCCAGGTTAGGAGTAATCAAAATGCTAGCCGAAATTGATGCCCTTATGCAGGAGCTGATCAAAGCCGATGAACCGGGCGCAGTTGTGGCGGTTGTGAAGGCAGGCGAGGTGATTCATCGCCAAGGCTATGGGCTGGCGAATCTCGAATGGGGGATTCCGATTCAGCCCGATACCGTCTTTCGCTTGGCTTCGATCACCAAACAGTTTACGGCCACAGCCATCATGATCTTGCAGGAGCAGGGCAAACTCCATGTCAATGATCCGCTCACCAAGTTTCTGCCCAACTACCCAACCAGTGGTCACGAAATCACCGTTCACCAGTTGCTAACCCACACCTCCGGGATCAAAAGTTATACGTCGATTGACGGTTGGTTTCCCCACAAAATCATTCATGACATGACACCCCAAGCCTTGTGTGATATCTTCAGCCAGATTCCATTTGACTTCAAGCCGGGCACGCAATTCCTCTATAACAACTCTGGCTACCACCTGCTCGGCATGATGATTGAAAAAGTTAGTGGCGTCACTTACGAGCAGTTCATCCAAACAAATATCTTTGGCCCATTGGGGATGCAACATTCCTACTACATGAGCAATGAGCCGATCATCGCCAAACGCGCCAGTGGCTATGCGATGGGTGAGCAAGGCTTCCGCAACGCCGATTATCTGAGCATGACCCAACCGTACGCGGCCGGTTCACTCGGCTCAACAATTGATGATCTGGTGTTGTGGGATCGCGCCGTTCGCAAACACAGCTTGGTCTCTGCGGCCACCCAAGCGTTGATGTTTGAACCGGTCAAGCTCGCCGATGGGAAAACGGAAAATTACGGATATGGCTGGGCAATTGGTGACTATCGCGGGCATCGTTTTGTCCATCATAGCGGTGGCATTAACGGTTTTTCGACGTTTATTGCCCAGTTTCAAGATCAGCCGCTCAGTCTTATCGTCTTGACCAATAATTCTGGGTTTGATGTGGGCAATTGCAGCATCAAGATCGCGCGCCAGGCATTGGGTTTGCCTGTGCTTGAGCGCACGCCGGTCGCCATCTCTGCCGCTGCCCTGGAACGGGCGACCGGCACCTATGCGTTCAACCCGCGCTGGCCGTGGGTGGTCACGCAACAGGATAATGGCTTAATCCTGAAAACTGACAAAGAGGAAAAATTGTTGCCTTTGAGCGAGTTCAGCTTTTACTCAGCCGACAACGTGGAAAACGAGATCCACTTCAGCGAGGAAAAAGATGGCAAATTTCAACAACTTGCGCTCAAGAGCCCATTGGCTTCGTTTAATGCACGCCGAATTAGTGAAGCGTAAAGGAAATTTATTCATGTTAACCGCGATAATCGTCGGGGCCGGCCATCGCGCCCTGACCTATGCTTCCTATGCCCAACATCATCCAGATGAATTACGCATTGTCGGTGTCGCTGACCCCATTGAAGCACGCCGCCAGATGGTGGCCGATCTATACGACCTGGCCCCCGAACAATGTTACACCTCGGCCGAGGCACTAGCCGCGCAGGGCAAACAGGCCGACTTTATCATCAACGGCACCATGGATCACCAACATGTGCCCACGTCGCTGACGTTGCTGGCGGCGGGATATGACATTCTGCTGGAGAAACCTTTTGCTACGAACGAAGCAGACATGTGGGCGTTGGTCGATGCCGTGCAGCGGTATGATCGCAAGGTTGCGATCTGCCATGTGTTGCGTTTTGCACCCTTCTATGCGGCCATTCGCCAGCAGATCAGCGACGGTGTGATTGGCGAGATTCTCAATATTCAGGCCGTGGAACATGTCTCTTATCATCATATGGCAGTAGGCTTTGTGCGCGGCAAATGGAACAGCAAAAAGCGCTGTTTTTCGCCGATGTTGATGGCCAAGTCTTGCCATGATCTCGACCTGATCATGTGGATGAAGAGCGGTGTCGCGCCGGTGCGCGTGGCCAGCTTTGGCAGCAATTTTCAGTTCCGCCCAGAAAAAGCCCCACCGGGCGCGGGCACACGCTGTTTGGTCGATTGCCCGATTGAGCCAGACTGTCTCTATTCGGCGCGCAAACATTATATCGATCATCCCCAGCGCTGGGCTTTCTATGTGTGGGACGTGTTACAACATGGCAACCAAGCCACTGATCAACCCGCAACGCAAAAGGTTTCGGCCGATTACACAGCCCTAACGCTGGAAGAGAAGATCGAATCTCTCAAGACCGATAACCCCTATGGCCGTTGCGTCTGGAAATGCGACAATGATGTGGTTGACCACCAATCGGTGGCGATCGAGTTTGCCGATGGCGCCACGGCCACGCTGAACATGATCGGCGGTGCGGCCAAACCGTCGCGCATGCTCCACATTGTTGGCACGCGCGGCGAAATCCAGGGCAGCCTCGAAGATAGTCGCTTTGTGATCCGTCAACTAGACCCGCGCCCTGGCCATGAATATGCCGAAACTGTCATCGATCTCAACCTGGGCGGCGATATGACAGGGGCGTTTGGCGGTCATGGGGGCGGCGATCTGCGTTTGATGGCCGATTTCTTACACTTGCTAAAAGGCGAACCGCGCTCCCTCTCGACCACGACGTTGGATGATTCAGTGAATGGGCATCTAGTAGGTTTCTGCGCGGATCGGGCCATGGAAGAGAAATGTGTGGTGGAAGTGGGGGAACGCGCGTGATCGACAACGAATGCGGGAAACAACGAATGAGAACCAAGTATTCATTCGTTGTTTCCCGCATTCGTTGTCGCCGTTTTCACCATTTTGCCAATCAAAACCGATTGTGATAAATTCAACGAGCGTTTGTGAATTTTATCACTTCCGGCTATTTTCACAATCCAAAGGAGCAACAGAATGGTCACAACAATTTTGACCAAGCAGTCAGCCGTGCTTGACAGGTGGATACCAACGCTTCAACAGCTTCCCGCTGTAGAGATTATCTGGTTAGAAGGCAGCCTGGCGACTAATCGGGCCAACCCTGGCTCGGATATTGACATTCGGTTTGGCATTGCCGACTCCGCCTATCAACAACTGTGGGAGACCGACCGCAGGCCATTGCTGGCGGGGCTGGGCGAATATTTATTGTTGCAAAACACGTTTGTGCGTGCCTTGACGGCTGATGGTCTGATTGTTGAAGCCTGGGCGCATAAAACCAGTGAGTTGAACACATTGGCGCTGTATGAGTGGAAAATTCTGTTCAACCGTATGCCTGTGGGCGAGCCAACCTTTCACAAGTTACCCGAACTGAGCCCCGCCGAAACCTGGTCAGACGATGAGCCGCTTACGCCGGAGCTTGTACAGCGCAAAACCTACTTCTTGTTGCAATTGATGGCGACCACAACCGCACCTTTTTATAGCGACGAACGCCATTCGGCCCGTTTCCAACTGGATGATATGCGCACCGAGCTAGTCAAATTGATGTATCGCCGGATTGGAATCTATTTTGCCAAGCGCTACAAACATTTCTCTGAGATCTTGCCTAGAGAGTGGTTGAATGATCTCGCCCGCACCCACACGTGCGCTAACGCAGACCCCTTTGATGTCACAGCGATGGCGGCGGCTTATGTTGAAATGTTCGCGGTCTTTGGCCAACATCTACAAGCGCTCAGTGATCAGGCTGGCGGCGGTTTTGAACCCAAATGGTATTGGCGCTTGTACGAACAAGTGGCCAACGAGCTCAAGCAGTTGCCCGTAACAGACGAATATGGCCAGTAGCCACCCTAATCGCTGCCTCTTCTATCAGTTCGCTCAACAAGTTCACTAAAAAAAGCTTGCGATTATTGTCACAAACGCTTAATGACAGTGTCTTGAATCCGTTGATACAATAACCAGATTCAAGCAGGCCAAACAAACGCATGAGCTTCAATCAGCGGCGACCAAGTTTGCGCAATCAACATTCTTATGTAGAATTGTGGGCATACCGGTATTACCACTCTTTTAGCTGACCTCCCCATTATTATGTCACCAATCACCATTAACGCACAGCGTCTCTGGGATGACCTGATGACGCTCGCTCGATTTACTGAACCGAATACACCGGGCTGGACACGCCGCTTTCCTTCCACCGCCTATCAACAGGGCCGCCAGTGGTTACAGGCGCAAATGGAAGCAGAAGGCTTGACCACCCACATCGACGCAGCTGGCAACTTATTTGGGCGGCGTGAAGGCAGAGAAAATCTCCCGCCCATTCATGTTGGCTCCCATACCGACACGGTGATGGGCGGCGGTCGCTTTGACGGCGCGCTCGGGGTGTTAGGGGCCTTCGAAGCCGTGCGCACATTGCGTGAGGACAATTTGTCACTCCGCCACCCACTTGTGGTGGCCGATTATATCTCTGAAGAAGCGACCGACTATGCGGTTGCCTGCATGGGTAGCCTGGCGATGTGCACCGATCATTTTCGCGCCGAATGGCTGGAGCGCACGGTGGGCGGTGTCACCTTACGACAAGCTATCATCGATATGGGCGGCCAGCCCGATAAACTCGGCCAACCGTTAGTGCGACCGGGTGAAATTGCCGCCTCGCTCGAATTGCACATTGAGCAAGGGCCGGTCCTCGAAGCACGCGGTGTCAAATTGGCGGCGGTGAGTGGCATTGTTGGCATCCACAGGGCGCTGCTCGAACTGCAAGGCAAAGCTAACCATGCCGGGGCCACCCCCATGGACTTGCGCCATGACGCGTTGGCCGCGGCAGCGCGCATGATCAGCGCGATCGAAGAGATTGCCCGCGCCCATCCAGGCACGGTGGGCACCGTGGGCAAATTAGAAGTGCAGCCGAATCAAGGCAATGTGATTGCCGGCGCTGTGACGATGATGGCCGAGATGCGCAGTCTCAACATGCAAGAGGTGGATGGCATGTGGGCAGAATTTATGACCATCGCGCAAAAGGTCTGTGCAGAGCGCGGCATCACTGTGCAAATTTTCAACGAAACGCGCATGGATTCGGTGATCCCGCCGCAATGGCTCCATGAACTTGTCGGCCATGTTTGTCAACGACTTGACCCTCACGCCATCATCACACCAAGCGGCGCCGGTCATGACACCAGTTACGTGGGCCTCATTGCCCCGGCGGCGATGATCTTTGTGCCGAGCTTAGACGGACGCAGCCATGCGCCTGAGGAATATACCGCCCCGGAGGATCTGGCGCGCGGTGTGCAGGCCCTGGCCGAGACGATTGTCGAAGTAGACAAAAGCAGCTGAGTTGCTACGCATTGAACGCCCAGAAACCAGCGCGACCAGGCACGCCTCGCCCCTATACCAGGCTCATTTTGCGAATGTGAGATAGCGATCATGTCCGACCAACAGACCTTTGCCCTAACCGTTAATGGACAATCCCAGACCGTGACAGCCACGCCTAAAGCCCTGCTGATGGATGTGCTGCGCGATCAGCTACACTTGACCAGCGTGAAGGATGGTTGCGCCACCGGCCACTGTGGCAGTTGTATGGTGATTAAAGATGGCGAAGCTGTGCGCTCTTGTCTGGTACTGATGAAAAAGGCCGAGAGCGCCGATATTACGACCATCGAGGCATTGGCTGGGCCGGATGGTCAGTTGCACCCACTCCAACAGGCCTACATTGACCAGGGCGCAACCCAGTGCGGTTTCTGCACCCCTGGCTTTATCTTGGCCAGTAAAGTACTGCTTGACCAAAACCCCAACCCCACGTTAGAAGAAATTTATGACGGCTTGCAATTTAATATCTGCCGCTGCACGGGCCACAACGCCATCATTCGGGCCATTCAACAGGCGACAGGGCAAGCTGTACCCGCGCTGCCCGCGGTGAAACAGCCGCTCAAGGCCATCAGTCGTCCCTTGCCACGCCCCGACGCGGTGGATAAAGTAACGGGCAAAGGCATTTATGTGGACGACATCTACATCGAAGGGATGTTGTATGCGCGGACGCTGCGCAGCCAATATCCCCATGCCTTGCTCAAGCAGGTTGATGTGAGCAAAGCCAAAGCGCTGCCCGGTGTGGTCGCGGTTTTAACCGCCGCCGATGTGCCCGGCCGCAAAGATTGTGGTGTCCACGAAGTAGATTGGCCGGTGCTCTGTTACGACAAAGTGCGCTATGTAGGCGATGCGATTGCGCTGGTCGCCGCCGAGCGTGAAGAGATCGCAGACGCTGCGTTAAAACTAATTGACGTGGTCTATGAGGTGTTGCCGGTCGTTACCGGGCCGAAAGAGGCCGCCCAGCCAGATGCACCGATCTTGCATGCGCATCACGCCACCGGCAATTTCAAAGCCACCTACAATCTCGAACACGGTGACATTGCTGCCGGTTTTGCGGAAGCGGATCTGATTATCGAACGCGAGTACAGTACGCAATTTGTCGAGCATGGTTTTATTGAACCGGAGGCAGGGCTGGCGGTGCCCGAAGCCAAAGGTCGGTTTACCGTCTATAGTGGCGGACAAATCCCCTTTGGCGACCGGGCCCAGATCGCGGCGACGTTGGCCGTGCCTGAAGAACAGGTGCGGGTGGTCAATTGCCTGATCGGCGGCGCTTTTGGCGGCAAAGAAGACGTGTCGGTGCAAATTCATGTGGCGCTCTTGGCCCAAGCCACCAGGCGGCCGGTCAAAATGGTCTTTAGCCGCAAAGAATCATTGCTCGTTCATCCCAAACGCCATGCCACGTTGATCAAGATGAAGACCGGCGCGAAAAAGGATGGCACATTGGTGGCGCACGAGGTCGAAATTTATGGGGATGGCGGCGCTTATGCCAGTCTCAGCAACCACGTCATGTTGCGCTCGACAACCCACGCCGCCGGCCCGAATTCGGTGCCCAACGCCAAAGTGACGACCTATGCGATGTATACGAACAATCCACCTTGTGGCGCCTTCCGCGGGTTTGGGGTGACGCAGAGCACCTTTGCGATGGAAAGCCAGATGGATCAGTTGGCCGAAGCGTTGGGCATGAGCCCACTGGAATTCCGCCGCAAGAATATTCTGGCCGTGGGCAAAAAGACGTTGGCCGGGCATGAATTGACCGAAAGTTGCGGCTTGCCCCAAGCGCTCGAATTAGTCGCCGCAGCCGTAGAAAAAGCGGATCAACAACACCCCTGGCTAGCCACGGAGGGCGACAAGCGGCGGGCCTGGGGCATGGCCTGCGCCTATAAAAATACCGGCTTTGGCAGCGGCGCCTATGATGCGGCCGGGGCCGAAGTTGAGCTTTTTGCCAACGGACGGGCCAGTGTCCGGGCTGGCGCGGCGGAGATTGGCCAAGGTTTGGTCGGCGTGTTGGGGCAGATTGTCAGCGAAGAGTTGGGCGTGCCCTATGAAAATGTTGATGTGCTGGTGGCCGACACCGATCTGACCCTCGATGGCGGCGCAACCACGGCCTCGCGCCAGACCTATGTGACCGGCAACGCCGCACGCCATGCCAGCATAGAGGTGCGCAAATTGCTAAGCCAAACCGCCGCCGAAATGCTCGATGTGGCGCCCGAAACGCTGCGTTTTGAAGATGGGTTTGTCTACAATCAGGCCAGCAAAGTGTCGCTACAAGAGGTTGTCAAACAGGCCCGTCGTGAAGGACGCATCCCGAAAATAAGTTATCAATACGTCGCGCCAACGGCCCCGCAATATCATCACTTTGCCTTTGGCTTTGGCGCCCAGGCTGTGTTGGTGGAGGTGGATGTAAAGACCGGCGAAACAAAGGTGCTGAAAGTAATCGCCGCCAACGATGTCGGGCGCGTGATGAACCCACTGGCTTTACAAGGCCAGGTGGAAGGCAGCATTTCGATGGGGCTCGGGATGGCGCTTCAGGAAAATTTTGTCATGAAAGATGGCTATGTCATGACGGACACCCTCAAGAAGGTTAATCTACCCACCATCGACCAGACACCCGAAGTGATCTCGCTCTTTGTCGAAGCAGAGACCAAAGACGGCCCTTATGGCGCCAAAGGGGTCGGCGAATTGGCCTCAATTCCAACAACACCAGCGATTATCAATGCCATCTATCATGCCACAGGCATCCGCTGTTATAATCTGCCCGCCGACAAGAAATGGTTGAAGGCGCAATTGGCAGCGAAAAATGAGAAATAAAATGACTACATTCATTGCAAACGAAACTGATCTCCAACATCTGCGCACGGCCATCAATCTTGCCCGCCGGGCACGCGCCAATGGCAACCATCCTTTTGGCTCGTTACTGGTGGACGAAAATAATCAAATTATCCTAGAAGCCGAAAATACAGTCAATACAGAGCGCGATTGCACCGGCCATGCGGAAACCAATCTGATCCGCAAGGCCTCGCAGCGCTTTGACCGGGCGATCTTAGAAAAATGTACGCTCTACACCAGCACAGAACCTTGCGCCATGTGCGCCGGAGCCATTCACTGGAGTGGGGTCAGTCGTGTGGTCTATGCGCTGAGCGAAGATGGGCTTTATGCCATGACCAACAGCGGTAGCCATCTCGACAATGAAACAATGAGCTTGCCCTGTCGTGAAGTTTTTGCCCGTTGCGTCCGCCCGGTCGAAGTGGTTGGCCCTTTACTTGAAGAAGAAGGTAGAACTGTCCACGAAGGCTTCTGGATCTAGGCATACGCTTCCATAGGGAAGGTCTAGCAGATTTACGATTTACGATTTTTGATTGACGAGGTGGCTTCGTCTGCAAGGGTACTTCGTCAATCGTCCATCAATGCTCCAAGGAGCCCCATCATCGTAATCAACCACGAGGAGTCAGCCATGCCCAATCAGCGGGTGGCGCTTTACCTGCAAGATGCACATTCTTTGCAGGATGGCATCAAATATGCCCAATATGCCGAGAGCAAAGGCTTTGAAGCGGTCTGGCAAGCCGAGAGTCGCCTGGTGCGCG
>JAPLGZ010000762.1 GCA_026389895.1 Chloroflexota bacterium
AAGAAGATAGTCGTAAACGACTGGCGCGATCCGATTCATCCGGGTGAGATCTTGCGCGAGGAGCTTGAGACCATTGGTGTATCACCGTGGCGCATGGCGCGGTATCTACAAATCCCTGATAACCGCCTGTATAGCATCTTAGAAGGAACGCGGTCGATCACGGCAGATACGGCATTACGCCTTAGCAAGTTCTTTGGTACCTCACCAGAGTTCTGGCTGAACCTCCAGCAATCTTATGAATTAGATGTAGCCATGCAAGGTGAGCTAAAAGGGCTAGATAAGATTACGCCTTATGCTGAACTGCAAAAGCAGACAGCATAGAACTTATCGTAAAAATGCGACAAAGGTCGGTGGGTCGAATCACCGGCCTTTGTCTAACCCAGCCATAAGCGAAGTATGGCGGCTATCCCCTATTTTATCATAACTAGCCGTCGTACTCGTACAACTACCAGCGGAGGGTGGTGCACATGGACGCTAAGCAAATCATTGAGGATCAGGTTATCTATGTTAAGCGCGGACGCAGGAATAAAGATGGATATGAGCGCGCCTGGAATGGGTACTTTGATTTCTACATCAGCCCCAAATACATTGATCCGCCTCTAATCAAGTTAGAGGATGGGATGCTTCATCTTTTCCTATGTAAGAACCTAAATGATAGTGATAAGAGCTGGCGAATGCCAAGTATTCGCCAGATGATGAGACGCTTAGATGTAAGCCAATCCAAACTTCTCGCTATGCTCAGCCGCTTAGAACATGCCCATCTGCTTACCAAGGAATCAGGCTACCGTAAAGGTGAGGCTGGGAAAAATATTCAAAACACCTACATCCTCTCCGATCCCATTCAAACCTTAGACGAGTTCTTAACTGTAGCAGAAGCTGGTGCTTTCCCTCGTCCGCTGCAAGAAGCCTACCGTGCTCAGGTGAGTGACCCCTGTATCGAAATTCAATACAGCCCTGTAGCGGAACCTGATACACCCCTGTATCGAAATTCAATACAGCCCGCTGTAGCGGATTTCGATACATATAAACAGATTTTAAATACTAAACAAACTTCGGTGAAAACAATTGATCCTCATTGGCAAAAAACCTTGAACGACTTACAAACTTCTCTGCCGGCTAAGACGTTCAATCATTTCCTTGGTGATTCCACATTAGAATCAATCGTCGATGGCGTGGCGACAATTGGAACGCCCCAAGTTTACGCGCGTGACTGGATTGAAAATAGACTTTCCGACAAAATCCGCCGATCGTTAGGCGTGGATGCGGTCCGATGCGTAGTGGTGGAAGGGTAGACGGTTTTCTACGTGAAAAAGTTTTTGCGCAAATCTTTAAGGATGCATTTAGGTAAAAGTGTGAGATAATATTAAACGAAATCGTTTATTAAATAGGTTGAAGGTGTGTATGCCAGAGGAAAAAAAAATGTATACAACGCAAGAGGCAGCGGGATTGCTAGGAATGAGTGACAGCAACTTGCGCAACCTAATTAGAAGAGGCTTGGCACAACCAACTTCTTTTGGACGTATGCATATGTTCTCTATTGAAGAAATAGAACGCTTGCGCACCAGACCAAAAGGGAAAAGCGGTAGACCCGCAAAGTAGGAACAATATTGTACGACACGACAAAGGCCAGTGGTCGAAACACTGACCCTTGTCTAACCATAAACCGCTGACCTAACCAGCGGCATACGGCTACACCTATTGTAGCTTAATGCCACTCAGCGGAACAATCCCACTTATCCTAGTTATTCTATTTATTGCGCTAGCTGTCTTTGGTGTATACCAAGTCAGCACAGCCTGGGCCGAAGCACACCAGGCCGCTTGGCAGATGGAAGCAGCAGCTAAGGCCGTTGCCAACGCTCAATTGTATCAGATCGAAGCGCAAGAGGCCATGAAGCGTGCACAGTTCTGGACCGAATTCTATCGCGTGATATTTGTTGTCATGCTAGGCATCGTTATGGCCGGCGCCCTGGTCTTTTACTGGAAGGTAGTAGACGAACGCACAGAGTCAAAAGCGCGCATGGTAGATGGCTCATTCAGCTTGCAGATGCACAAAGGGCTTAATGGTGAGGTATTCCACATCGACCCTAACAAAGCCCTGTTTGGTGTTACTGGGTTCAATAAGAACAACGGCCAGCTTACTACAGACGCCGCAGCCGTTGGACCAGATCGACAGCTTGAGTATGCCAAGACCGTACAGAAGACCCGCACAGCCAACGCTACGACCGGCACCGATGGCGTGCGCAACAGCGCCCAGGCGAAGCTGGCAGCCGGTTACTATGATCGTCCACAGCAGCCACGTATTGTAGAT
>JAPLGZ010000870.1 GCA_026389895.1 Chloroflexota bacterium
AAGTATATCCGACGCTCACTACGTTGATCGAGACACCGTTGTAGAAAAATAAATCCGCGTGTATCTCTGTTTATCGGCGTCCCAACGCTTGAGGTTTTATCTGTGACAAAGTCACCGCTGCTCTTTCGTCTACTAGCAATCTTGATCGTGGCAATCGCGCTGGCCTTGCTCCAAGCCACCCATCTCGCCTTTTGGCAAGGGATCGTGGTCAATTTGGGCATTTTTTTGATCCTCGTGCTCAGCCTGAATTTAGCGAGTGGGTTCACTGGTGTCTTTTCGTTGGGGCAGATTGGCTTTATGGCGTTGGGCGCGTATGGCTCGGCGATTCTCAGCTTGCCATTGGCGCGCAAACATGATTATCTGCCCAATTTGCCCGGTTGGCTGGCCGGTGTTCATTTTGATTTTATGCTGGGACCCTTTCCCCTTGGCTTTCTGCTGGCCACTCTGCTGGCCGCGAGTTTGGTTGCCCTCGTCGCGCTGTTGGTCGGTTTAGTTTTGATGCGCTTGTCGGGGCATTTTGTGGCGGTGGCGACGCTTGGCTTCTTGGTAATCGTGCGCGTGATCTTGTTTAACGCCGATAATTTTACGCGCGGCTCACGGACTTTTTCCAACGTCACGCCCTATACCGATCTGTGGTGGGTCTGGGGGTGGGCGATTTTGGCGCTTTACGTGGTCTGGCGGCTGAAATATTCAGCGTATGGCCGCATGATGTTTGCGCAGCGCGAAGATCCAATGGCGGCGCAGGCGGTGGGGATTGCCCTGATGCCGCCCCGCTTGATCGCCTTTGTAGTCAGCGCGTTCTTTACGGCGGTGGCTGGTGCGCTCTATGCCCATTTTATCACTTCCTTTTCCCCGACGGTTTTCTATTTCGACATAACCTTTCGGGTCATCACCATGTTAATTGTGGGCGGGTTGGGCTCGGTGAGTGGCTCTGTTTTTGGCACGGTTTTCATCGTGGCGCTGGCCGAAGCGTTGCGCCGCCTGGAAGATGTGACATTGCTCTATGGCATGAGTCAGATTATTCTAGCGCTGATCTTTATTGTGATTATTCTCTACCGGCCTGACGGTCTCTTTGGTGACCGGGAAATCTCTCTGGCGCGCCTGTTCGGTCAACGGCAGAAATAAGTTGTCGTTCTTTCTTTACATCAGTCACAAATTTTAAGCGTTTAATTCGTCTTCATTCGCGAAATTCTGACAAAAAACGCTTACGTTTTTCAAACCAGCTTCTCTTTTTCACTGGAGGTCCAATGATGAAACCCAAGTCTCTTGTTCTGCCCATTTTACTCGTCTTTAGCCTGTTGCTTGGCGCCTGCGTCACCCCCGCCGCCCCAGCAGGCAGCGCGACGACCACCGGCGACTCGATTAAAATCGGCGGCGGCTTTGCGTTGACTGGCGACGAATCTGCGCTTGATCTGCCCGCGGCGAATGGCGCCCAACTGGCCGCGAAAGAGATCAACGCGGCAGGCGGCGTGTTGGGCAAACAGATCGATCTGATTGTCCACGACAGCCAGTACAAGATGGACGTGACCGCGCAGATTGCTAAACAATTTGTTGAAGAAGACAAAGCCGTAGCGGTGATCGGTTTTACTGACACCGATTCGGTCTTGGCCTCTGGCCCGACCATTCAAAACGCCGGTCTACCTTTTATTACGGCGGGCGCAACCTCTCCCAAGATCCCAACACAGGTGGGCGACAAGATGTTTCTGGCCTGTTTTGGTGATAATGTGCAAGCCGCGGCCGGCGCTGAATTTGGCTTTAATAAATTTGGCAAAAGCGCCTATCTGCTCTGGGACAAAGGTGTCGAATACACAACCCTGCTTGGCGGTTATTTTAAAAGCCGCTACACGGAGCTAGGCGGAACGTTGGTGCTGGAAGATCAATACGACGACAAAGCCACCGACTTTTCGGCGCAAATTGCCAAGATCAAGGCGCTGGCCACCCAGCCCGACTTTTATTACATTGCCGCCATGCCCTACAACGTCGGTCCCGTAGTCAAACAATTCCGCGATGCTGGCTTGACCGGCCCAATCATCGGCGGTGACGGCTATGATACGCCCGACTTGGTGAGTGTGGCCGGCGCGGCCGCGGAAAATGTCTTCTTCACCACCCACGCCCTCATGGACGCAACCGGCGGCACGGATCCGATCAAGAAGTTCATCGCCGCCTACAAGAAAGAATACAGCCACGACCCAGAAAATGCGTTCGCCGCGTTGGGGTATGATACGATGTATCTGCTGGCCGACGCAATCAAACGGGCTGGTTCGACCGATGCCGAGGCGATTACCAAGGCGATCAAAGAGACCAAAGATTTCCCTGGCATCACGGGTAAAATTACCTTTGGCGCTTCAAACGTGCCGCAAAAAGGCGTGACGATCATCGCCATCAAGGACGGCAAGTTCACGTTGGGCGCTGAGGTTGTGCCAGAGAAGGTGCCTGCCCCGTAAGCAGTGCGGTGAATTATAGTCATTAACAAAATAAATTGGTAACGGGTCAGTCAACCTGCTGTGTGCGCCCTCTGGGCACGGTTTCCCATAGCAGGCGTCGAATCGGGTGCCCGTTGGGCGCGATGTTGAAAGTCCGCCAATCACCGAATTAAATTGTTAATTCTCATCATTCACCGCCGGGTACGCAAAATACGTTGAAACGTGTTGAATGTCCGCGCGTTTCAACGC
>JAPLGZ010000171.1 GCA_026389895.1 Chloroflexota bacterium
CACCGATGGTAGTCTGTGGTTTCTACATGCGAGAGTAGGTCATCGCCAACGAAACTCACTCCCCTCCCTTTCTTACGTGTGTCTTTTGTAAGACACACCGCCGTGACTTTGATGGTAGTACCACGAGCGCCCCAGGCTTTCTTAAGCCAACGGCGCTCCTCCCTTTTTTTGTATCCTATTCACCAGGCTTTGTAGCCTGGTTTTTTTATTTCTCCTCTTTACATCTACCGTACGTAGTAGCCTTAGCTCGTTACCACAAATCTTTCTCTGCTCAACATTCACCCACCGCTAGCTCATCCCAGTATAATGACGTAGTATGATAGTGGTTAGAATGTCAGGTATCCGTAGGGTAGCGTAGGCAATTAATAGAGCAATCTTTTGCTCGTTTTGATATAGTGGTTTTGTATCAATGCCTAACTACCACGGCTTGACTACCTGAAACTGACTAACTAACCATCCCACTTATTTATCAATAATCACTATGCTGATTCACTTGCGCGCTCGGGGCTTTTGTAGCAATTTTTGCACCTTCCTTGATGCCATAATTATTATCTGCTTTACTAGTTTGCTGATTTTGGGTTCGTGGGTTGGTAGCCCGGAACGTGTTAAGGCTCAAACTGAGACCACACCGGCCACAAACCAGATCTACTTACCCTATATTGGCAAGGCGCCTGCGCTTAAGACAACGATTCCGTTTGCTGCTTCTACTTTTGGTTCCAGTGCTGCTGTAGGCGAGCAACTAGAACCGTGTATCACGGAAGTCTCTGTGCCAGATGCCACGATTTTGTCGCCTGCGAGTGATTGGGAGACTGCTCTTCAGCAAGCTACGCCAGGTGCTACCTTGCTGCTCCATGGGGGTGTCTATCAAGCCCGCGATAAGATTTGGCTGCCTGCTGGTCAGCCAAATCGCTTAATTACCCTGAAGCCTTATAATTGTGAATCTGTGGCGCTGTACACCAGTCTTCGGCCAGCCTCCTATAATATTATTGCCGGGCTTCATATCGAAGCTTTGGGTATTGGTGATCTTACCTGGGTCATTCGTGTTGATGGCAAGAATAATGGGCCAATTCGCCAAGTAGTGATTCGCAATAATACCATTTTGGGTGGGCAGAAAGACGCTTTAAAAGTGAGCGCTGATGTCGTAGATTTAACAATTACAGGAAATCATATTGATGGTGGTATGGCCAGCCATGTCCTAAATGTTCAATCGGAAGGTCAGCCTAATGCTCCCGATCAAATTTTGATCACCAATAATCTCCTCACTAAAAGTTATTTTAATACCCCATCAGAAGATATGCTGCAAGTGATTGATGCCATGCATATTGAGTTTAGCCACAATACCTGCACTGATGGCCATCGCATGGAGCAGTGTGTTGATATTAAAGAGACGCGTGTTCCCTTGATTGTTCGTGATAACTTGTTTGATGGTACAACTTTGCATCTTGATGGCGAGGGTGTGGATGGATCCGCGGGGTGTATGGTGATTCACGAACATGATGGTCATCCTGAAAATCACTTAATTGAACAAAATCTTTTCCGTAACTGCCGTGACACCATTATTCGTTTTGCCTCGGAAGGCGGTATCGCCATGGCCAGCGCCACTGTGCGCAATAATACTTTCATTAGTCCAGACGCAACCGATGAAGATGGCCTGCTCATCTGGCGAGCGCAAGATGTGGTCTTTGAGAACAATACGATGATTCGCGGTACGTTAAAATTAGGCGCCGATGGCGACCCTACAAAAACACCTCAGAATACAGTGTTGAAAAACAATCTCTTCTACCATACACGTATTGACGACCGTACGCAAGCGCCGGCTACCACTTACCAATGCAACTATAATCTTTTTTTCCAAACTTCAGGCAATCTGGCCCATGCTATGTGTCAAAATTCTATCTGGGATGCGGATCCACTCTTAAAGGATATTGACCATGCCGATTTTCAACCGACTAACAACAGTCCTGTCTGTGTTGCCGGTGAAAATGGCGCTGTGATCGGCACGCTTGCCTGTGGCTCATAATTCTTGTTGTCGTTCCTCCTTATTCTGGCTGACTACCGACTAAGGGTAAGAAGAGTCTGGTCGGTCAGGTGCGCCGATCATCGTCTACAAGCTGTCTATAGATCTAACAACTGCTGCTCAGTAAGATTGGTTTATCAAAACTTGACAAAAGTGTAATACACGCGAATCATCCTCCTCTTTGACCCTCTCTAAATTTTCTTTCTACCCTTCTTGGGATGCTGTTACTTCTGACAGAATTTCCCGCACTTCTCTTGTAAAGACTTGTATTGTTGCCGCTCTGCGTGGTTGATCCGGCTCTTTTTGCGCCGCTTAATTTTTGTGCCTGGCATTTGTGATAATTTTGACAATCGAGCACGCTTGTGCTATAGTTTACCTCAGTTAATGCCCTACTTTTGCCACAAATAAGGACGATCCTGGATAAATAGCCCCTGACATTTTTCTCTTTTTTCTAATCGAGCAGGAGTGTAATTTGATCTGTAACCTAGGTGTAATCCTTGTGCGAATTTGCGTAAAAAAGCCTACAACTATATTCTAACAATATTATATTCTGAGCCTATGTGTGCAGCGTTGGCTGTATTTTGCCTAAGAGACCATAAGCCCAACATAATTTGGATAATAGCCTAATCCCATAAGTCTAACCATACGGTTGAAGACTGAGTAGAAGGAGATCGGATCATTATGGCGGAAAAAGTCGGTGATTTGAGCGGCGACGAGCGCGAACAGCGTGTCGCTGAATTAAAACGTAAAATGCAAGAGGCTGCACATAAAAAAGCACAGGCGGCCCCTGCCGAACAGAAGCCGGTTGCCGCAACTGTAGCGGCTCCTGTTGCAGCCAGCGCACCTGTGGCTGTCGCTGTTGCCGAAGCACCTGTCGCTGTGGCAACGGTAGCTGAGCCTGCTGCCGACATCGTTACGCCTGTGGATAGTCCCGTTGCGGCAGTTGCCACGCCCACGGCGGCGGTTGCTCAACCAACAGCCGCACCAAGACCGCCCGCTGCCCGTACCGAAGCCGTAGCTGCGCCAGTAGAAGTAGAAGGCAAAGGTATTAACCGGCGTGAATTTCTGACTTATGCCTGGGGTGCTGCTTTGGGTTTGTTAACCTTAGAAGCCGGTGTTGGCACCTTTATGTTCTTATATCCACGCTTCCGTGCTGGCGAATTTGGTGGTGACTTTATCCAAGATACAAATAAATTTGGTGATAAAGATGCGGCTCCAAACCCTGAACCGTCTGGTAAGTTCTGGCAGGTGACGACTGCCGAAGGTCAGCACAAAGCCCTCTACATGGTTTGTGTCCATCTAGGTTGTCTCTACAAATGGGTGCCTGCCAACAATCGTTTTGAATGTCCTTGTCATGGTTCAAAGTATACACATGATGGCTTCTATATTGAAGGCCCAGCAACGCGTTCTTTGGATACCTTCGAGGTTACTGACGAAGGTGATAAGGTAGTCGTGCACACGGGTAAAAAGATCGTCGGCGCTCCTGCTTCAGAATCGCCTGCGCGCGCCCCCACCGTATAAAGTAGTGCAACGTTGATGGTTGTTATTTACCGATCACTTAGTTCAGGGATTGCAGCTGACTAATTGCTTGTCTTTGTCTATCGTCTGACTTTCTTGAACGAAAAAATGTAGGAGAGTAGTCCTATGGCCGTACAGCCAGAAGTCAAGAACAAAACGTTATTAGAAACCGCACTCGGGTTGGCTGATGATACATTTACGCGTATCACCGCTGGGATTAGTGCCGGTGAGTTTCGTCGCATGTTGCGCGGTGAGGCGCCAGGTAAGCCAAACCCGCGCTTAAAACCGCATACAGAAGCTTTTCTATTGCATATCAAGCCGACCTATTACCATGAAAGTGTAACACGCTTTACCCACACTTTCCGGCTTGGGTTGCTTTCCACTTATCTCTTTTTTGTGGAGACAATCACAGGGTTATTTTTGATGATTTGGTATGCACCATCACCAGATCGTGCTTATACGGATATGACGCGCCTGCTAAGCAATGTGCCTTTTGGTCAGTTTATGCGCGATTTGCACCGCTTAGGCGCAGAAATGATGATCGTGGTGGTGGTTGCCCATATGGTGCGCACCTATCTGACTGGCAGTTATAAGCCACCGCGCCAGTTTACTTGGTTTACCGGCGTGCTTTTGCTGGTGATGACCCTCTTCCTAAGTTTTTCCGGCTATTTGTTGCCGTGGGATCAACTAGCCTTCTGGGCGGTGACCATTGGTACATCAATGGCCGATGCTGTGCCGCCACAGATCGTCGGGGCAACTGTCAACTTGTTGGCCCGTGGCGCCCCCGATATTAGCGCAAATGGTCTTTTGCGCTTCTATTTGCTGCACGTCTTTTTCCTGCCGCTGCTCCTAATCCTCTTCTTCTTTGTCCACTACTATAAGGTGGTGCACTTTGGCATTAGCTTGCCCGCACAGGAAGAAGAAGTCGGTCAGGATACAGCGAGTAAAGTGCCTGCAGATCGCCGCGTCTACTACCTGCCAGACGTATTGCTGGATGAGACGATGTTCCTCATCGGCTTTACAGCCTTAATGATTGTTTTGACGGTCTTTTTCTTCCAGGCGCCGCTTGAGTCGATTGCGAATCCGCAGTCAACACCGCTACATACCGTTGCGCCGTGGTATTTCTACTGGCTACAGGGGTTGTTGAAGATCGCCAATAAGATGGTGGCAGGTGTTATCTTACCTGGTGTGTTGCTGGGTTTGTTGGCTGGAATTCCCTATCTTGATCCGAATCCTAGCCGCCGTGGCAAAGACCGCCGCGTCGCCATCATCAGCGGTATTATCGCTGGTGTTGTCATGATCATTTGGAGCTGGATGGGTACGCCGTATTATGCGGTGCGCGCTGCGCCGGCCACCGAAATCGTGCAGGAGTTGATCCCTGAAGAGGGTGCTGGCTTGGTGCGCGAACTTGGTTATGCCCGCTTGCCCAATGGCATCTACGATACGACCAAAGAGATGTTGCCAGAGGCTACACTCGCAGACTATGAGAAGACTAACCCAGGCTTTGTTGAATTGTTGCACGAATTTAAGAGCTTGACCGCTGAATTCGACAAAGAAGATAAAGATTTTAATGAGCCACAGTCGATTCTTACCATTTCACAAGAACAACCCCATCTGAAACGTATTCAGTGGACGATTACCTGGAAAGATGCGAAGGGAAAAGACGGCAAGTTTACTCGATCGTTCTTTATCCATGAAGATTCCATGTACTGGGAACAGTATGGCCTGCGCGATTTCAGTTATTTGTCTAAACCAGAAAAGGCGAAGTGAGACACACACATGCGTAAACCGTGGTATTTCTGGCTCTATGTCAGGTCACCCATTACCAAAATCTTGCTTGGCATGCTCGCCGTCCTAATCTCCTTTGCTGCATTGGCGGCTCAAGGTATGTTTGAGAACAAGCGTATGGAAGCTCAAACGGACAACTGGCATGGCCGTAGCGTTGAAAAAGGCGCTGAGATATTTTCAAGCAACTGTTACACCTGTCATGGTGTCGATGGCAAAGGGTTGCCTGGTGTCGCCCCCGCATTACATAGCCGTTATTTCTTTACCCAAAGAATGAAAGATGTCGGCTGGGCTGGCTCCTTGCATGACTATATTGCTTTAACGGTGGCTGCCGGCCGCCCGAGCAAATCTAAATCACAATGGTCGCAGGTTATGCCGACTTGGAGTTCAAAGTATGGCGGCCCGATGCGTGATGATCAGGTTGAACAGGTGACGCAGTTTGTATTAAATTGGCAAGAAGATGCGCTAACTCAAGATTGGGGCACGCCGGCCATTACGTCTACCACTGGTGTCTCAGGGACAGGTGGAGTGACGGGAACGACAGTAACACCTATGGTTAACCTAGATCCGTTCCAACCGTTTCATGATGGGCCTTCCAAAGCGCCAACCAATACGATCACTTATACCGTTGGCACATTGGGGGCTGCGGCTGTAGGGACGACGGCGGCGCTTAGTGCCACGCTGCCCCAATCGGCTGAAGCAGCGGCGCCGGCTGGTCCACGCCCACCACAAGAGCTCTATACGGCGATGGCTTGCTCCGGCTGTCATAAGATTGATCAGGATCAGACGCCCGACAACCAAGGTCAGCCCGGTCCTAACCAGGGTAACCTGCACGAAACAGCAGCAACGCGCGTGTCCGGCGAAGATGCTGAGACTTATGTCTACAACAGTATTGTCAACCCAAGCGCCTTCGTTGTGCCAGGTTATCCAGATGGCATTATGCCGAAGGATTTCAAGACAAAAATGAGCGAAGAGGAAATCCGTAGCCTTGTTAAATGGATTCTGGACCCAAATCGCCCGAAGTAGTTCGCCCGCTTGACCACTGAATTGAAAAAGGAGGCGTCTTCTCCGTGTAGACGCCTCTCTTTTTTTGTCTGACTTATGCCCATAAAATGCAAAAACAATATAGCCTCGTTTACGATCCGATCTTTTATATCATGTTGGTTATCATTGCCCTGCTCGCCACTGCATTACCGGCTGGGATGGGGCAGCCCCGTTTTTTACCTTTGATCCAGACAATTGGCCTGTTTGTTTTTCTGCTTGTGCCGCTCCGTCAGCGTTTGGTTCGTCCGGCTATTGGCGTCCTCTGCATCTGGTTGCTGGTGCAAAGTCTAACCCTGGTTGGCTTAGTCTGGCTGGCACCTGGTCAGGTTGAACATGCGATTGGCGATGGTTTTATCTATCACGAAACTTATTTGCAATGGTTTTTTGCTGGCGGCCATCCACCTGATAGCCTCCTTGTTCAGCCAGGTAATCGCTTGATCGAATTGGCGGGTGTTCTTTTGGGTGCTTTGGCCAGCGGTGGATTGATCGGTATTTGGTTTCTCGTGCGCGCGGTCAATTTAACCAGCTATGGAATCGGCGGGGTCATGGTAGCCTTAGGCGGTTGGCAACATTTCTTGGCCGCCCTCCCTTTGTGGAATCTCGTACGCTTGGCTGGTTATGCGGGGTTTATTGTTCTGTTCGCTGGACCACTCCTCACCAGCGATTGGTCGCTTCAGTATTATCGCACGAAAAGCCGTCTACTATTGGTGGCCACCCTATTACTGATTTTAGGTTTAGGGTTAGAATTTATCTTGCCTGGGCTTTGGCGTTCTCTCTTTGCCCCTCACATCTTGCGCCAAGTGTAATAACCCATGCTGATCAAGCGCGTCGTTATTCAAGGTTTCAAAACCTTTGCCAGTCGCACAGAATTTCTTTTCGACCCTGGCGTCACTGCGGTTGTCGGACCGAATGGCAGTGGTAAGAGTAATATCGTTGATGCCATCCGTTGGTGCTTGGGCGAACAGAGCTTTGGCCTATTGCGCTCCAAAAAGACCAGTGATGTGATCTTTTCGGGGAGTGATAAAAGAGCCCGGCTGAGCATGGCGCAAGTCAGCCTGACCCTGGACAACAGTAATGGCGAAATTCCGCTCGATTTTGCCGAAGTTGAAGTGACGCGCCGTGCCTATCGCGATGGGGATAATGAGTATCTGCTGAACGGTCAGCGCGTCCGCCTGCAAGATATCGGCGAAATTTTAGCCCAAACCGGCCTTGGCAAACGTACCTATGCGGTTATCGGCCAGGGATTAATCGACCGTGTCCTTAATCTGGCCCCAGAAGAACGGCGCTCTCTGTTTGAAGAAGCCGCCGGCATTACCAATTATCAGGTGAAGCGTAACGCCACACTCCATCGCCTGGAAGCCACCCAACAAAACCTCAACCGTGTTCAGGATATTATTGCTGAGCTTAGCCCACGCGTAAAGCAGTTACAACGACAAGCCGAGCGCGCACGGGAATATGAACAACTTGCCGCTACGTTGCGCGGTCTATTATACAAGTGGTATGGCTATCGTTGGCATACCACGTTGCAGCACCTGCAAGCGAGCAAAATTGGTGAAGAACAGATCCGCCAGCAGGTGGCTGTGCGTCAGCAGGTGTTGGCCGAATTTAGCCAACGTATTACTACGTTACGCGAACAGCAAGCGAGCCTGCGCGGTCGCTTAGGGGAGCTGCACAAAGAAAGTAGCGGCCTGCATCGCGAGGCAGAAGCAGCGGGGCGTGAACTGGCTGTTGCCAGCGAGCGGTTGCGCCAGATGCAAGCTCGTCAGGAAGAAGCCCAACGGGAACTCGCGCCTTTGCACTTGGAGCAGGTGACATTGACCCAGCGGTTGGCCGAGGTAGAGGCTGTTTGGGTGACGGCACAGGCCGAGCATACACGCCGGCAACAAGCTGTCGAAGCTATGCAATCGGCGGTTAATCAGCGCCAGCAGGAGCGCATTAATTTACAAGCCGCTGTCGATGCCGCGCGCCGTGATCTGAGTCAGTTGCAGAGTAGAATGATTGATTGTGCGAGCCGCCTACGGGGGGTAGATGAACGGCGTCAGACTTTGGGCCAGGAATGGGAAACTCAGCAGCAGGCCCATAACGGGGCTGAACTTGAGGTTGCCAGTGCTCAGCAGGCTCTGCAACAGGCCGAAGCGCAAACCCAGCATGAGGAAGCACAAGCGGGAGAAATTCAGCGCAAAATTGCCCAACTAGAGCAGACCTTGCTTACCCTACGCAAACAAGTGGAACAGGCCGAAGAACAGCGGCAACTGGCGGATCGTGCCAGTGACCGGTTGCAGACTCGCCATGATCTGCTGCGCCGTTTGCGCGATGAGGGCGCCGGTTATGCCAGCGGGGTGCGCGCCGTTTTGCAGGCTAGTCAGGAAGCGAGTAAAGGGGCGCGCTTGCTGGGTGTTTTGGGTACAGTCGCCTCGCTTGTGCGGGTGCCCGCGCACCTAGACACGGCCATTGAGACGGCGCTGGGGGGCGCTTTACAGAATATCGTGACCCAAACCTGGGACGATGCCCGCCAGGCTATCGAGTTTTTAAAAAACAACGGGCGTGGGCGCGCCACTTTTTTGCCGTTGGATCGGCTCAGCGTCCTATCTGCCCTGCCGGCCCCGCGTTTGGATGGTGTTTTGGGGAACGCTGCCGACCTGGTTGAATATGATCCACGTATCGAAAAAGCTGTCTGGCAACTGCTTAATCGCGTCTGGATTACGCAAGATTTGAATGCCGCGCGCGCCGCTCTCGACAAGACGCCTGGCAACAGTCGCCCAACCGTGGTGACACTGGGTGGTGAGATTATCCGGCCGGGTGGCTCGGTGACAGGTGGCAACGATAATAACCGCCGCGACGAATCTATGTTGGCGCGCGAGCGTGAACTGCGCGAATTACCAGCCCAAATGAGCCAGACCGCGCAAAAGAGCCAGGCCGCCGCGGCCACCTGTGCGGCCTTAAATCGGCAGACGGAAGCGGCTCAATTGCAAATGGAGACAGAGCAGCATGCGTTGGCCGAACTCGCGCGCCAGGAACGCCAGCAGCGCCAACAGAGCGAAGCGTTGCGCCGCCGCCTGGATCGCGCCCAGCAGGCGATCCGTTGGCAACAAGAACGGCTGGCACAAATGACCGCCGAGCTTGAAACGCTGAGGCATAAAGAAAGTGCGCTTCAGGCGGAACAGGCGCACTTGCAATCGGCTGAGACAACAACGCGCACCCGTTTGGCGCAAGCCGAAGCCATTATGCAGGCGGCCGGGATTGCTGAGTTGTTGCAAACATTGGCCGATTTACGCGCTGCCGCCGCCGAAACCTCAGGTCATCTGCGCAGCCAACAGGCCCTTTTAGAAAATCAAAAGCGCAATTTGCAAAGTATCACCGATCAAATTCGCGCCAAAACTCAGCGAATTGCGACGCTTGGTGAAGAGAGTGGCGAACTGAGCGCGCGCATTCAACAGATGAGCGCTGTCGAAGCCAAACTGAGCGCACAGATCGAGCAGTTGCGCCAACATATTGATCCGCTTGAGGCCACGGTGGCGCAATTGGCGGCCGAACAGACAAGCGAAGAGAGCAAAGAACGCGCCGCCCAACAGGCTTTGCGCCAAGAGGAAGGGGCTTGGAATAACGCCCAGTTGCAGTTGCAGCGCGCCGATGATCAAATAGCGCAATTGCGTCACGACATAGCGCAGGATTGGACGCTCTTGACGGTGAAGGAGTCCAATGATGAGGGCGATGAAGGAGCGCTTGTCCCCACCGATTTTGTGGCGCAATTGCCTGTGCTCACGACTTTGCCCGCGACCTTAGAAGAAGAAGTGCGCATCACGCGGGCGCGGTTGACACGCTTGAGCAATGTCAACCCCGAGGCGATGCGTGAATATGACGAAGCAGCCAGTCGTCACGAGTTTTTGACCACCCAAGTCAAAGATTTGGATGCCGCGGCGACAGATTTGCGCAAGGTGCTCAAAGAGTTAGATGTTTTGATGGAAACGGCCCTGGATCGCACTTTTAAGGCTGTCACTGAGCAATTTATTCGTTTCTTTCAGCAACTGTTTAATGGCGGCGATGCCCAACTGGTGTTGACTGAACCCAACGATCTCGCCAATACAGGCGTTGAAATTATTGCCCGACCACCAGGAAAACGCCCGCAGAGTTTAGCGCTGCTCTCTGGCGGTGAACGCACCTTGACGGCTTGCGCCCTGATTTTTGCGATCTTGCAGGTCAGTCCCACTCCTTTCTGTGTATTGGACGAAGTGGACGCCGCGCTGGACGAAGCCAACGTTGATCGCTTTCGCCAAACTTTAGATGATTTGAGTAACAGCACGCAATTTATTATTGTCACCCATAATCGGCGCACGCTAGAAGGCGCCAATACCATCTATGGGATCACGATGGGCAACGATGGCGTCAGTAAGGTGATCAGTTTACGGCTGGAAGGTGATAAGATTGTACAGAATGGGGGCGCGACTGCTGGCAATCTAGACAAAACACAACTGGCCAAAATTGAAGAATTGGTCAAGATGTAGTTGCTGCTTTGCGCTAGATTTGCACTTTGGCCGAGCCCATTACTACTGCGCACAGTAGTAATGGGCAGTCGAATTATAGCCAATATTGCGAATGTTTCTCTAAAAGCCGCTCATTTGTCGGGATCAGATTTGTCTGATCCCGACAAATGAGCGGCTTTTAAATGATTGAGCCATTTGCCTGCTTTCAATGGTCATGGGTAATCGTTTACTCCTTACGCTTGCCCGTTAGCGGCTTCACCAGTTCCGTTTATGGGCGGGATCAGGCCATATTTCGCTTCTAGCTCTGGATCAGGAATATATTCAGGTGCGTTTTCACCCAGATGTTGAAGGGACATGGCCGCTGCGGCTTGGGTCGCTTCCTGTTTGCTATGACCCGAGGCTACACCATAAATCTTATGCGAAATGACAACTTGCATCACGAAGGTCTTGTTGTGGTCTGGCCCGTGGCTCTCTACCATCTTGTAACGCGGCGTCTGGCCAAGATTGCTCTGCACCCACTCTTGAAGCCGGCTTTTGGGATCCTTTTCCAAGGCGTTTTTTTGCACGCGATCCAATTCTTTGCCGACCAGCGACATGGTGAATTGGCGCACCACGTCAATTCCTTGGTCGATATAGAGCGCACCAATTAATGCTTCAAAGGTGGCGCAGAGGGTGGCAACACGATACCGGCCACCGCTATCTTCTTCGCCGTGGCCCAGTAATAGGTAATCCCCCAAGTGCAGTTGTTTGGCTAAGCGGGCTAATGTCTCGCGTCGCACCAGCGCTGCCCGTAAGTTTGTCAGGGCGCCTTCTTGATAGAGGGGGAAACGGCGAAATAGTTCTTCGCTAACCACGAAGCCTAAGACAGTATCCCCTAGAAATTCTAGGCGTTCATTGTCGGCCAGGGTGCCATCGTGCTCGGCTTCGTTCAGATAGCTACGATGGACAAAGGCGCGCTGTAAAAGCTGTTTATCCTTGAAATTGAGATCATGCTGTTGCTCAAGGTTTGCAAGATCAGGAACAGTCATCGGCATCCTTATCGATTCGATTAAAAAATAATGTGGGTCGCTGTTGAGCACCGACTTATGGGTCGGTGTAATGCAAACTAGGGTGTGATAAGGTTGGACGTTGTGAAGGCACAACGTCCAACGTATACGCAATCATCGAACAACGGATGGACAAGCGAATGGCGCCGCTGCAACTAAACCTTGGGTGGATTTTTCAGGCCATGACCAGTCAAGACGGCTACTACCTGTTCGTGTTGACCAATCGTGGTCGCCATTTTTTCGATTGCGGCGGCAACAGTGGCGCTGGTTGGTTCAACAAATAGACCGCGTCGCGCCAGACTGGCCTGCGCTTTTAACACTTCTTCTTCGCTGACGGCAATCACACTGCCCTGTGAATTCTGTACGGCTCTTAGGACGGCCGCCGCATGCACTGGATAGGTAATCGCGATGCCATCAGCGCTGATCTGACCTAGGCGCGGGGTTGGATCAATTTCTTCTGAGTGATTGATAAAGGCTTCGTAGATAGGGGTGTAGGGCTCGGCTTGTACAGCGATTAGACGTGGTAGTTTATCTGTAACACCTGAATTAAGCAGGTGCTGAAAACCACGCCAGATGCCTAGAATCGCTCCCCCGTGGCCAACCGGCGACACCAACCAATCGGGGACATTGCGGCCTGCTTGTTCCCAAATCTCCCAAGCACAAGTCATCTGACCCAACAAAAAGGCTGGATGCCAGGCGTGTGAAGCATAGGCGGTCTCTGTGGAAACTTGTGTATCAGCTTCTGCAGCCCGCGTGGCCATGTCGCGCGGGCCGGGCACTTCGACTAGTTCGGCGCCATAGACGGCTATTTGGGCTTTCTTGGGTTGTGGGGCGCTGCTTGGTACAAAAATACGGGCATGCAGACCGGCGCAGCCGGCATAACAGGCGAGGCTGGCGCCGGCATTTCCACTAGAATCATCGACCATGGTCTCGGCCCCTAGCCCTGCCAGCCAATTGACCATGACGCTGACGCCGCGGTCTTTATAGCTGCCGGTGGGCATAAAGGCATCCATTTTCCAACTGACAGAGCGTTTACTCCACTGATCAGGGATCAAAGGCGTCCAGCCTTCCCCTAATGTGATCCGTGTTCGCCCTGCGGCAATCACTGGCAACATGGCCGCATAGCGCCACTGACCAGCCTGGGTGGCGTCGATAAGCTCAGGGTCAAAACGCGGTAATTCAGTATATTCCAAGGGATGGGCAGTCAGCGGGCAGCGCAAAGGACTCAGTTCCGCTGCAATTCGAAATCGGCTGGTAGGGCAATACGCAATCAAATAAGCGATCCTTTCTGCGTAGGATTGACGCGAACAACAGAGCCGGGGCCAAGGTCTGTTGGATGGTTCAATCTTTTGTCATCCATCGCTGTTGCTGTCAGATGCACGATTTATCGGACGTTTACGCCAACAACGACGGAAATATGATAAATTTTTGTTGACGAGTAGTGTCTCGCAAGTTGGCTTGATTGTCAAGGGGCGCTAGCTGCGGTGGAATTGTTAAAAGTGATAAAAAAGTTTACAATCGCAATTACCGCGTGCAGAATTCAGCGGTTTTTAACGGAATGCCCCGTAAGTCCCACATCCTTTAGGTTTGGGCTATAAGGGGCTAAGTTGTTCGGATAGCTACTGCTAGCCGATGCTTCAGCATGACCCATGTTGTCCTTTCCCCACTTGTTGATTTTTGTGTTTTAAGTAAACAAGTGTTATAATATGGATATGCTTAAAACGTACAAGTATCGTATTTATCCAAGCAAAGCGCAAACGACAATTCTTGAGCAACAACTTGAGGAATGTCGCTGGCTTTACAATAAAATATTGGAGACACGCAAGAACGCTTACGAATTGGAAGCGAAGTCTTTGCGTTTGTACGATACCCAAAACATGATCCCTGAC
>JAPLGZ010000264.1 GCA_026389895.1 Chloroflexota bacterium
ATATGAATGAGATTATCCGACAGATTCAAAAGCGTATGCCAGCCTGGCAGGGGCGCAAGCTCACGGCCGAAGTGTTAACTGGTGGCATCACGAATCAGAATTATAAAGTGACCGTTGATAATGAAGTGTTTGCCGTGCGCATTTGTGCACCGAATGTCGGTATTCACGGCATTAATCGCCAGGTGGAATATCAATGCGCCAAGGCCGCGGCACAGATTGGCATTGCTCCTGAAGTCGTTGCCTTTCTAGAAGATTTACCAAGTGGCAACGAAGTGTTGATCACCCGTTTTATCGATGCACAACCGCTCACATCACTCGACAGCCATGACCCAGTACGCCTAAATCAGATTGTCACCATTCTCCAACGCTATCACAGCTTATCTAATTTTGGCGGACAGTTTGATGTCTTCCGCATTTTTGAGAATTGTCTGGTCTTTGCCTTCGCGAAACAGGCGCCGTTGCCGCCATCAATTGATGAGGTACAGGCTGCGATGAAACGCATAGAGCGAGCCTTACAACGGTTGGCTCTCCCGCCGACGCCTTGTCACAATGATCTGCTGCCCAACAATTTTCTCTTAGACAAAACGGAGCGACTCTGGCTGATCGATTGGGAATATGCCGGCTGGGGTGATCCTTTTTTTGATCTGGGCAACCTTGCCGTCAACCACGAATTTGACAATGCGCAGGATGAGGCGCTGCTAACGGCCTATTTTGGTGGCGTAACCGCACTCAATCTAGCCCACTTGAAATTAATGAAAATTGTCTCGGATGCGCGGGAAGGCATCTGGAGTTTTGTCCAGTGGAGCATCTCTACGCTGGAATTCGATTACGCGGCGTATGGCAATGTTCATCTGGAACGGTTTATGAAAAATTATGCGTCAGTCGAAGTGGCTGATTGGTTGACTATTATTGAAAACGCGACCCCACCCGCGCCCTAAAGGTGGGGTTACTAAATCATCAAGCGCAAAAATCCTTATTTTCCAATAAAACAATCTTATTGAATCTATGACTCATTCACTTGAAACAGCTTTGCAACAAATTTATGGCTCAGGCGCAGCAGCACAGATGCCGCGGTACCAACAAGCGCGCCAGGCGTTTACAGACCACTTTGGTGACGCAGGCGAACTGCTGATTTTTCGCGCACCGGGTCGCGTAAACCTGATCGGCGAACATACGGACTATAACCACGGCTTTGTCTTGCCCGCTGCGCTAGACAAAGATGTACTTCTGTTCGTGCGCCCGCGCGCGGATGATCAGATCAACCTGGTGAACTTGGAAAATGAGTTTGCACTTGTCTCTTTTACGCTCAGCGAGGCCATCCCGTCAGCACCGGTGGGCGATTGGAGCAATTATGCACGCGGGGCGGCGCAAACGGTCACCCAGCAACTCGGCCAGAGGCCGCCTGGTTTTGACGGGTTGGTCGTGAGTGCAGCGCCACAGGGCATTCCACGCGGGGCAGGGCTCAGTTCATCTTCGGCGCTCACGGTCGTGGTAGCCGTCGCACTGGCCCATCTGGCCGATTGGCAACCTTTGCCGGTTCAGTTAGCCCATCTCTGTTCGGATGCTGAATGGTATGTGGGCACGCGCGGCGGCATCATGGATCAATTTGCCGCGTTGCTAGGCCGACGTGACCACGCGCTCTTTCTCGATTGCCGCCCGGATGCCCAAGGAAATTACACGTACGAGGCGATTCCCCTGCCCACGACCCATCGTCTGTTGGTTGTAGATAGCGGCGTTCACCATCGCAACGTGCGCGGCGAATTTAATCAGCGCGTGGCGGCCTGTCGCGCCGGGGTTGGTCTGTTGCGCCGCGACTTCCCTGGCATCACCCATCTGCGCGATGTACAAGATGTGGCGTGGGAGATTTTAGAGCCACTGCTGCCCGAGACGATCACAGCCACAGCGCTACAGGAACAAGGGATCGATCTGGGCGAAATCCCGGGGTTGGACGCCCAGGCAGGTTTGCGCGTGCGGGCCTGTTGTCGCCACGTCTGGACGGAAAACGATCGCGTCCGTTTAGCGATGGACGCCCTCCGCCTGGGCGAAACGAAAGAGCTAGGCCGCTTGATGAATGAAGCCCACACCAGTGCGCGCGATGACTATCGCATCAGTTGTCCCGAATTGGAAGTGCTCATCGAGAGTGCAAACCAAGTGGAAGGCGTGGCTGGCGCGCGCTTAACCGGCGCGGGTTGGGGTGGCTGCATCATTGCCCTGGTGGATAAAGGCGCGGTAGAAGCCTTCCAAACCCACGTGCAAGAACGTTACAAGCAAGCAACGGGACGCGAGGCATCGATCTTCCCATGCCAGGCCGGGCCGGGTGCAGGATTGGTAGGAAGATGAGGAGTGAGGAGTGATAAGTGAGATCAAATGACCTTTTTCACTCATCACTTTTCACTCCTCATCCCCTAACTCGGCGTCGGCGACGCGGCATCGATCAACTTCAACTGCTTCAATTCTGCCCAAAAATCAGCCGGAATCTCCTGTTTGAAATAAGCGATGTTCTGCACCAATTCCGCAGCTGAACGCGCGCCAGGAATAATCGCCGCCACGGTGGGATGACCAAAGGGAAATTGCAGGGCCGCGGATTGCAAAGGCACGTTATACCGAGCGCAGACCTTTTCAATCTCTTTCACCCGTTCCATAATCGCGTGCGGTGCAGTGGCGTAGTTATAATAGGCGCCCGGCACGGCGCCCGACGCCAGAATGCCCGAGTTGTACGGGCCACCGACGATGATGCTGATCTGCTTTTGCTCACAGAGTGGCAAGAATTTTTGGAGCGATTCCTGCTCTAGCAGCGTGTAGCGGCCAGCCAACAAGAAACAATCAAAGTCGCCAGCGTTGGCAAAATCATAGAGCATCTGCCATTGATTCATGCCCAGCCCAATCGCTTTGACCACGCCTTGCCGCCGTAAATCATCCAACCAAGGGTAAACATTTTCCATCGCCGCCTTAAAATGACTGACCGCATACGGCTCAAAATCGGGTCGTGTGCTCACACTCTCGTCGGGATCGTGCATCAGCACAATCTCAACATGATCCGTATTCAGCCGCTGCAGGCTCTCTTCCAGTGAACGTTTGGCGGCATCCAGCGAATAATCCATGACGCCACGGTAGGGCAACGCGTGATCAAACACACTGGTCGCGCCACTTTGATCCGTGCCCGGTTCGATTGGCTCCAGCCGCCAGCCGACTTTGGTCGAGATCACAAACTCGTTGCGGGGATAGTGGGCTAGCCCCTTGCCGACCCGAATTTCGCTCAAGCCACTGCCATAGAGTGGTGCGGTGTCAAAATAACGGACGCCAGCATCCCAGCCGGCCGCAATCGTCTCTAGAGCATCCTGGTCACCCATCGCTTTATAGATATTGCCAAAACCGGTGCCGCCGATGCCGAATTGCGTTACTTTCAACGCGGTCTTGCCGATTTGGTTTAGTTTGTCTGGTTGCATAGTTCCTCTTTTCAAATAGCCTGGGGATGATGGTCAACAATTGCCTACAGCTACAAATTATCGTAGCATTGGGGTTCGCTTGTCAACCAAGCATCCAAAATTGTACATTTTTTGCGGGATGCGAATCCCGCAGCTGACAGTAGAAAGTCGCCTCAGCGACTAGGAGAGATTCCATGCCTCAACCACTTGAACTTGTCTTAATTGGCGCCGGGCAGCGCGGGGCGTATGCCTACGCTTCCTACGCCCTCGAACACCCCGAAGAAGTGCGAATTGTCGCGGTGGCCGAACCCGACCCGGAACGGCGCGCCCGCGTCGCCGATCAACATGATATCGACGATGCCTACTGTTTTTCTTCGTGGGATGAATTGCTCGCCAAAGGTCAGCTTGGCCAAGGCGCGATTGTCACCACGCAAGACCAGATGCATGTGGAGCCAGCGGTGGCGGCGCTGGAAGCGGGTTATCATGTGCTGTTGGAAAAGCCAATGGCGCACACCTTAGAAGGGTGCGTGAAACTTGTGCAGACGGCCGAGCGCACCAACCGCACCTTGCAGATCTGCCATGTGCTACGCTATTCGCCCTTCTGGAAGCGGCTACACGAGGTGTTGGAGTCGGGCCGGCTGGGCGAACTGATCACGGTGGAACACCGCGAGAATGTGGCGTACTGGCACATGGCCCACAGCTTTGTGCGTGGCAATTGGCGCAATGAACGGTTATCCAGCCCGATGATTTTGGCAAAATGTTGCCACGATCTGGACATTCTGGTCTGGAATCTGAACCAACCGGTCAAGCGGCTCAGTTCAATCGGTTCGTTGCTCCATTATCGCGCCGAAACGGTCGGGCCAGAGATCCCATTGCGCTGCACCGACAATTGTCCAATTGAACCCACTTGTGCGTTTTCGGCGATTGGCATTTATCTGGAATATCGCCATAACCCAGCCATGATCGAAAATGCGGCGAAGTGGGGCATTGATCTGAACGCGCCGCACGTCTGGCCCTACACGGTGCTCAGCGAGGATGTCAGCTACGCAGGTCGCCTGAAAGCGCTCGAAACGGGGCCCTATGGCCGTTGCGTCTACCGCTGCGATAATGATGTAGTTGATCAGCAGACCGTTTCGATGGAGTTAGCCAGTGGCGCTTCTGTCGTCATGGTGATGCACGGCCATTCGGACGAGGAACATCGGTCGATGCGTTATGACGGCACACGCGCCACGTTACGGGCGCGTTTTGGTCACCGTTCGGAAATTACGGTGCATGAGCATGGCGGCAAAGTCGAATCGATCCTGATTGACGATCCAAATGCGAGCGGCCACGGTGGCGGGGATCACGGGCTGATGGCCGATTTCTTGCGGACCATACGCGGGGAGAGCGAGGCGCTGACAAGTGCGCGCGTGGCGCTGGAAAGTCACCTGCTCGCCTTTGCCGCCGAAGAAGCCCGGCGCGATGGCACGGTGATCAACATGGCAGACTTTCGAGCGCGGGCGGAAAAGATCGGCCAAGGGCAAGCCTAGTGGGGCAGTTGCCCAGAGAACACAAATTTTTCTTTGTGTTCTCTGGGCAACAAAGGGAATCCCCTTAAAGCTTCATTCACAAACGCCAGAAGAGCGGCACCGCGATCATCAACGCGATAAAGCAGACTACGGTCAAAACCCAACCACTTTTTACGAAATCGCTGAATTTATAATTGGCCGGCGCAATCATCAAAATGTTGACCGGGTGCGACAGCGGTGTGATAAAAGAGACCGAGCCCGCAATGGCCGTCACGACCGCGATGGCCTGCGGGTTGATCCCCAAGCGAATCGCCGCGCTGATCGTAATGGGGCCGACGACCAACGGCGAGATTTGCCCGCCCATCACTTGGGTGAGCGCAGCGCTAAGCAGATAGGCGCCCGCCACCAGCCCCAGTGGCCCAAACGGCGCCACCAAGCCCACCACCCGATCGCCAACCAGTTGCGCCAGTTGGGTCTGCACCATCGCCAAACTGACGGCAATCGTGCCCGCGATCAGAAAGATCGCCCGCCATTTGATCGCGCTGTAGGCTTCTTCGGGTTTGAGCAGGCCGGTCAGGAGCAGCAGCGTGGCCGCGGTCACCATTGCCAATTCCACCGGCATGCCAATAAACATCGCGCCCAACGCACCCAGCGCAACTGCCAATGTCAGGCCCACTTTCGGCATGTCCAGGCGATCACCACTCGTGGCCGTTTCAATGACAATAAAGTCGTTTTGGCTTTTCAAGCCGTTGGCCCGATCTTGTGGCCCTACCAACAAGATCGAGTCACCAGGTTGCAATTGAAACTGCGCTAAATCAGTTCGATAGCTCCGATTGTCCCGCCAGAGTGCGACGGCGGTGAAGCCATAGCGGGCGCGAAAGGCCAGATCGCGCAACGTTTTGCCTTCAATCATCGAGCGAGGCGGGACAATGATCTCTGCCAGAACAGTGTTGCGCTCATCGATCACGGCGCTGGGCGGAATCGCATGTACCAGCAACCCTGCTTGGCGCAACTGTTCGGCCCGCGCTTCGTCGCCAACAACCAACAAGACGTCATGTGGCTGAATCTTGCATTCGGCGCCATAGATGGGGATCACACGCTGGCCACGCCGAATGCCGAGAATCGCCATGCCCAACGTCGCACCAATCTGCGTCTCTTTGAGTGATTTGTAGGTAAGCGTTGAGCTGTCTGTTATTTCCGCCTCCCATAAATGCTCTGGCAACTGATAGGTCTGGGTTAACTCGTCGCTGCTGTGCGTCACCTGGACCGTAGGCGGTTCACGGTTGGGCAAAAGATAACGGCCAAAGATAAAAAGAAAGGCCAGCCCAGCCAAAGCGACAACCCCGCCAGTCGGGGTAAAATCAAGCACCCCCAACGGTTTCTGGGGTGGCGCGGCCAATGGAAGCAGGCTGCTAATGATAATATTGGCAGTCGTGAGATAAGTAGCCGCGCCACCAAGCATCGTGCCATAGGCAATCGGCATCAACAGTTTACTCGGCTTAATCCCGGTGCGCCGGCTGGCATCGAGCGCGCTAGGCAAGAGCAAGGCACCGGCCGCCAGCGTATTCATAAACATCGAAAGCAGCGCGCCCGTGACAGCAAACAGACCGATCAGCCGCCGTTCTGAGCACCCACCGATCTTTAACAGCCGGCTGGCGATGCCACGGGTGACGCCATATTTATCCAAACAGTAGGTCAAAATAAAGAGAGATAATAGCGTGATCACTTCGGGCGTACCAAAGCCGGTTAGCGCTTTCGAGGCGGCGTCTGGTCTGTGCGCGGGACCGAGCACGCCCATGCCTAAAAATTGTGCCAACCCTAACGAAGCCGCCATCGCCAAGGCGGCGACATCCTCACGCAGGCGATTCATAAAAACCAGCGTGAGTGGAATCAGCAAAACAAGCAGAACAAAAATCTGGGGAAACGTCACAAGCCCTCCTTCTCACCCTTGATTATAGACTAGAACTTCTTGCGGCGATTGGCGAGCGCTCCAGCCAATATGCCGGACAATCAGGCCGAGGATCCCCACCACGATACACCCAATCGCAATCCACTGGGCCGTGGCCAATTGGCCCAACGTCCAGGCGTCGGGCCGAAACATTTCCACCCAGAAACGGCCTAGCGGGTAGGCGATCAAATAGAGCCAGACCGCATCACCTTGGCGCAGACGATGACCAAAGCGCCAAATAATCAAGGCCAGCACGCCAAACATCAGAAGATTCCAGCCAGCTTCGTAGAAAAAGGTAGGGTGAAAACCGTGGCTGGCATACCAAGTAAGCGTTTGTTGGGTTAGGTTGGGCAAGCCACAAAGTTGCGGATAGGCCGGTGCGCCAACAGGGACTTGGCACGGATACGTCGGGTTAATGTGAAAGGCCCAGGCGGCGGACGTGGGCGGACCATACAACTCCTGGTTGACAAAGTTGCCTAAACGTCCAACGGCTTGTGCCAGCAATACATTCGGTGCGAGAAAATCTAGATAGCGAATGGGATTCAACCGGTTGCGCCAACAATAGATCGCGACCGCCAGACCACCGCCCACCAACCCGCCATAAATACCAAGACCGCGAAAACCCCCGTTCCAGAAGTTGATCGCATCCAACGGGTGTACGCGATAATAGGCCCAGCCCCCGCCATCGGCAGGCGAACTGAACACATGATAGAGACGGGCCCCCACAATCCCAGCCACCAAGCCCCAGGCCAACAAGTTCCACACATGGTCGGGATTCTCACCAGCGCGCCGTGCGTAGCGACTCGCCACCCAAGTGGCCAACACCGCGCCACCAACAATCAAGACCCCATACCAATGCAAGGCAAAAGGGCCAATTTTAAAAATAATCGGATTCATACTCGTTCCTTTACCTAGGCCGTGTTGACAATTAGAAAAGCCATAAAAAAGATGATACAATCGCTCGAAAAACGGAGCGAGTCATGCGACGGTATGAACTAAGTGACAACGAATGGGAACGGATCGCCCCACA
>JAPLGZ010000103.1 GCA_026389895.1 Chloroflexota bacterium
GTACCGTTGTTGTGCTAGGAAAAGTGTAACCAAATTTGTAGGTCATCCCTTTTTGGGTGACTGGTATACGTTATCCCCCTAGTCACCCAAAAAGGGATGACCTACGGATCGCTGAGAATATAAAATGATAAGTGATGAGTGAGATCAGAATCTATACTCACTCATCACTTATCACTCATCATAAAAATAAAATCATTCTATCAAAGGAGCTACTATGTCCAATCACAAAGCCGCTTATGCGGTGCTCGCCGACACGTTAACCGCCCAGGGAATTGATATCGAAGCCGTTAAGGCAACGCTTAAACGCCAACAAATTGAGACGCCCAGTTGGGGTTATGCCAACAGTGGCACCCGGTTTAAGGCTTTTCCGTGGGCTGGTGCAGCCACGACCACACGCCAAAAACTCGACGATGGCGCGATGGTCCACAAGATGACCGGCATTGCGCCTTCCGTGGCCGTCCACATTCCGTGGGACAAACCGGAAGATAATGATTATGTGGCGATGTGCCAGTATGCCGAAGACCAAGGGATTCGGATCGGCGCAGTCAACCCCAACGTCTTTCAGGATGAAGCTTACCGGCTCGGTTCGCTGGGCAACCCAGATTCCGGCGCGCAGGAACAGGCGCTCGACCATCTGCTGGAATGTTGCGAGATCATGACCAAGGTCAAGAGCAATGCGCTCAGTCTATGGTTTGCCGACGGCACCAATTATGCCGGTCAGGATAGTTTGCGCGCCCGCAAGCAGCGCTTTGAGCAACACTTGAGCACGGTCTACAAACATCTGCCCGCTGGTGGCCGTATGTTGCTCGAATATAAGTTCTTTGAACCCGCCTTCTACAGCACCGACATTCCCGACTGGGGCACAGCCTATGCCTGGTGTTTGAAACTCGGCGAGCAGGCGCAGGTGTTGGTCGATCTCGGTCATCATGCGCAGGGCGTCAACATCGAACAGATTGTCGCTTTCTTACTCGACGAAGGGCGGCTGGGCGGTTTCCATTTTAATAACCGTAAATACGCCGACGACGATCTGATTGTCGGGACGACCAACCCATATGAACTCTTCTTGATCTACAATGAACTGGCCGATGGCGAACAGAGCAGCGATGCCGCGCTGCGCACGACAGCCGAAAATGTGGCCTATATGATTGACCAATCGCACAACATCGAAGGTAAAATGGAAGCGATGATCTACTCGGTGGTCAACTGCCAAGAGGCCTATGCCAAGGCGCTATTGACACCGCGCGCCAAGTTGGCCGATGCGCAGGCGGAAGGTGATGTACTCGGCGCCCACCGCTTGCTCAGTGACACCTTCCGCATTGATGTGCGTCCGTTGTTGGCCCAGGTACGCGAAGAGATGGGTGCCCCAGTTGATCCGGTGGCGGCCTATCGCGCCAGTGGCTATGAGGAAAAAGTACGCAACGCACGCGGCAAGTCTGCAACGAGTGGGGGATATCAATAAGCGACTACAAATAAGGAGAGGCAGATGAGTTTCGAACCTATCGGCTTGAAACCTGAATGGCGCGAATGGCTAGAAGAAAATGCTCGCCAAGAGGAACGCAGTCCCAACGATCTGCTCAACGAGGCGATGGAGTACTATTCGCATGTCCGCCAGCGCGAGAAATTAAATCAGGAAATTGCCGCCTATACAGAAATGCATACCGAGCTTTGGACAACAATGCCTGGAACATGGGTAGCTATTCATCAACAAAAATTGGTTGATCACGATAATGATAGACTCGCGCTTTATCGCCGTATACGTGCAAAATATGGCCGTACCGCTGTCCTTCTGCGTCAGGTACGTGAACAGCCAGTCGAAGAGATATGGTGGCGCTCTGTACGTGCCGAAACGGCCCGGCGATGAATTTCAAATATAACGCAGATTATTTCCCGGCGGCACCCCAGGTAGAAATTCGCTTGGGCATCCCAGATCAATCATTGAAAATCGGGCCGTTGTCAGCCTTTGTCGATAGTGGGGCAGATGCAACTATTATTCCATTACGTTACATTCGCCAATTGGATGTGCAGGCAGAAGACACCAAATTTATACGCAGTCAATGGGGTGAAAGCAGACAAATAGATATTTACTGGCTTGACCTTGGTATTGGCGATCTCCGCTTGCCTGCGATTGAAATCGTTGGCGATGACCGAGGCAATGAAGTAATTCTAGGACGCAACGTATTAAACATGTTACGCGTCTTATTAGACGGACCAAAACAAATTGTAGAACTATCAGAATAAATAAAATAGGAGCATCCTATGCCTCAAAATTTATGGAACGAAACTGAAGCACAAAAACGCCCTGAAATCGACGGTCTTGTCTATCGCAGTAATTTGTTGGGCAGCGACCGCACCGTCGTCAATATCTATGGTGGCAACACCAGCGCCAAATTGTCGGCGAAGAATCATTTGGGACAAGATGTAGAAATCTTGTGGGTCAAAGGATCGGGTAGCGACGTGGCGACGATCACCGAAAAAGGCTTTGCCGGTCTGCGCCAAGCCGAGATCACGCCGTTAATGGCGCGCGCCACGATGAGTGACGAAGAGATGGTCGCCTATCTCACGCAGTGTACACATGCGTTTGACCGTCCGCGCCAGTCGATCGAAACTTTGCTGCACGCCTTTACCCCGGCCAAACATGTCGATCACACCCACCCCGACGCCGTGATCAGTCTGGCTTGTACACCGAATGGCCGCGAATTGTGCCAAGAGCTGTGGGGCGAGCGCATGGTCTGGGTCGATTATATTCGCCCTGGTTTCACGCTGAGCAAATGGATCGGCGAAGGCATTCGCGCCAACCCAAAGGCCGAATTAGTGGTGATGGGCAAACACGGCCTGACAAACTGGGGCGAGACCAGCCACGAATGTTACAACACGACGATTCGTCTGATTCAAGAGGCCGAAGACTTTATCGCCAGCCGGCGCGGTGGCCGCAAGATCTTCACCAGCGCAGGTCTACCGGTCTTAAGCGCCGAGGAGCGGCATAAGATTTTGGCGCAGGTTTTGCCAGGGTTGCGGGCAGCCGTCAGCAAGCAACAGCCGGCCGTGTTACAGGTAGATGATAGCGCCAAAGTGCTCGAATTTGTCAACAGCCAGGAAGCGCCCGCCCGTTCACAAATTGGGGCAGCCTGCCCAGATCATCTGGTGCACACCAAACGCTTACCGCTCTTCGTTGACTGGAAACCGGCCGAGGGTGTCGATGCGCTCAAGAGCAAGTTGGCGGCGGGTGTGGATGGTTTTATCACCAACTATCGGGCCTATTTTGACGAGTGTAAACATGAAGGTGATCAGATGCGAGACCCAGCCCCGCGCGTCGTGCTGATTCCCGGCCTGGGTATGGTAACGACTGGCGCAGACGCGCTGGGCGCGGATGTTAGCAACCAGTTGTATCATCGGGCGATCGCCGTGATCGAAGGCAGCCAGAGCGTGGGCGAGTTTATCAGCTTAACCGCCCAAGAAGCCTATGATATTGAATATTGGCCGCTGGAAATTTATAAACTGTTGCTAAAACCGCCACCACGGGAATTGGCCGGACGGATTGCCATTGTCACCGGTGCAGCCAGTGGGATTGGGCGTGCGACGGCGCGGCGCCTGGCGCAGGATGGCGCACACGTCGCGATTTTTGACATCAATTTGGATGGTGCAAAAACCGTCGCGGCCGAATTGAACAAACAATACGGGGCACGGCGCAGCATGGCAGTCTCGTGTAATGTGACCAGCGAAGAGGCCGTGGCCAGGGCTTTCGAAGAAGTGACATTGGCCTATGGTGGCGTCGATATTGTCGTGAGCAATGCTGGGATCGCGATCAGTGCGCCAATTGAAGAGACAACGGTGAGCGACTGGAACCGCAACATGGATATTCTGGGCAAAGGCTATTTCTTGGTCAGCCGTGAAGCATTCCGTCTCTGGAAACAGCAAAAAATGGGTGGCAATCTCGTCTATGTCGCCAGCAAGAACAGCGTCTACGCTGGCAAAGGAGCTGCCGTCTACAGTGCCGCCAAAGCCGCCGAATTGCACATGGCGCGCTGTTTGGCCGAAGAAGGCGGCGCGGCTGGCATCCGTGTAAATTCGGTCATGCCCGACGCCGTGTTGCAAGGCAGTGGTATTTGGGACGCCGGTTGGCGCGAATCACGCGCCAAGGGGTATGGCATCAAGCCCGAAGAGTTGGAAGAATTCTATCGCCAACGCACCACGCTCAAGGTCAATGTCTACCCAGAAAACATTGCCGAAGCGATCAGCTTCCTGGCCGGTCCCCGTTCCAGCCGCACGACTGGGGCGTCGATCACGGTGGACGGTGGCGTCGCCGCGGCGTTTATGCGATAAACATATTCCTTGCTCCATATTAGTCTCGTAGGATGGGTCAGCCGTATCACTTGAGTGTTTACCCAAAAATCATGATACGGCTTGACCCATCCTACATTCTTCCTGCCTACTAGTTATGTTATAATTATTTCAGTGATATATGTTTTTGCAGAGTAAGGAGTACCGAATGCAGATTATTCAACTGCAAGTTTCGGACGAATTAGCGGAACAGTTGATTCCATATCATGAGCAGTTATCAATCCTGTTAGCGATTGGCTTGCAAACATGGCAGCAGCATACACATGCTACCCCTGATTCAACCGATGAGCGTATCCGAAGTATTCTTGCGGCATCGGGTTGGGTGATTCTGCCAATGGTGGAGACCAATCCAGAACCATATGTGCGACAGACACCGGTATCAATTACCGGTAAACCAGTTAGCGAAATTGTCATTGAGCAACGCGGACAGTAGAATAGACCTTGATACTTTACCTTGATACCAGTGCTCTGCTCAAACGTTATGTTCAGGAAGTAGGAAGTAATTGGCTGGCGGCCCAATGTCATCCATCGACAGGCAATCTACTGGCGACTGCATTGATTACAAAAGCTGAAGCTGCAGCAGGTCTAGCGGCTAAATTTCGCCAAGGCGGTCTCCCACCCAACGATTATCACAAAGCCGAACAAGACCTGCTACATGACTTCAATTATGTTACTATCTAGTTGATATTCAGCGGCCATTGATCAATTTAGCGACTGACCTTGCCAAGCGACAAAAGCTTCGTGGCTATGATGCAGTTCAACTAGCCGCTGGTCTAACCTTAAATCAGATTGTTTCACAATCTCAACTATCATCACTGACCTTTCTCTCTGCTGATGTAAATTTATTACAAGCAGCGCAGAGCGAAGGCTTACTCATCGATAATCCAAACTGGCGGGCTTAATACTGCTTAACTCTTCCACGTACTAACCTCGTTCAGGGCAGACATCTCTTCACTGCTCAAACTCACACCACCTGCGCCCAGACTTTCCTGTAACTGTTCAACCGTATTGGCCCCGATAATCGGCGCGGTAATATAGGACAAATTTAACTGCCAGGCCAGCGCCACCTGGAGAACCGTCAGGTTACGAGCTTTGGCGATTTCATCCAGTTTGTCCACCACCGCAAACCCTTTGTCATTCATATAACGGCGGACACCTTCGGCGCGTGCGCTGGCTGGCGTGGGCTGGTCGCGCCGATATTTGCCCGTCAAGAAACCACCAGCCAGCGGGCTGTAGGGGATAACGCCGATCCCAAATGTTTCCACCACCTCCTTCAATTCACGTTCAAACTCGGCGCGATTGACCAGATTATAGTGGGGTTGAAGGCTGTCATAACGAGCGATTTGCTTCTGATCACTGGCCCATAATGCGTGCGTTAAACGCCAGGCCGGGTAGTTGCTGCACCCGACATAGCGCACTTTACCCTGCTGCACAAGCGTATCCAACGCCAGCATCGTCTCTTCGATTGGTGTATCACCATCATACGAATGCGTCTGGTAGAGATCAATGTAATCGGTCTGCAAACGCCGCAAACTGTCTTCACAGGCTTGAATCAGGTGGGCGCGGCTCAAACCTTCGCCGTTGGGGCCGTCCCACATCCTGGCCCGTGCTTTTGTTGCTAACACAATCTGACGGCGATTTTTGCGGGCTTGCATCCAGCGGCCAATAATTTCTTCGCTCACGCCGCCAGGATTGTCTTTTGCCCAGCGACTGTAGACATCAGCCGTGTCAAGAAAATTGCCACCAGCCTCGACAAAGGCGTCCATCACAGCAAAACTGGCGGCCTCATCGGCGGTCCAGCCCCATTGCATCGTGCCAAGACAAAACTCAGAAACTTTGAGCCCGGTGCGGCCAAGTTTTCGATAGTTCATTTGACGTTCCCCTTCTGTTGCCTAAAATTGCGTGTGCCGACAAGCCTACGAACAGACATTGCGCGCTATATCACGCCCAGCATATAATGATGCCTGATCATCTTGTAAAATGAAAGTGAGAAATCAACAATGTGGCTAAAACCGCGTCTTACCTTTGTGGTTGTGACGGCAACGATTGGCCTGCTGGCCTTCTTTTATACACTTGCGCCAACCAATAGCACGGGTCTAGCAGCAAGCCCGCGCGCTGTTTACGCGGGGGCGGCCATCGTGCGCGTGGGGATCATTGGTGACTTTGGACTCGCAGGCCCTAACGAAGCGAATGTCGCCAATTTGGTCAAAAGTTGGCAGCCGGATGCGATTGTCACGTTGGGCGACAACAACTATTTCTACGGCGAAGAAGCGACAATTGATGATAATATCGGTCAATATTATCATCAATATATTTACCCCTATAAGGGTGGCTACGGCAGCGGTGCACCAGGCAAGCTCAATCGTTTTTTTCCAGCATTGGGTAACCACGATTGGCCGTTAATGACCTGCAAGGGGACCAGTTGCACCGGCCCCTATTTTGACTATTTTACATTGCCCAACAATGAACGTTATTATGATTTTGTCCAAGGCCCCATTCATTTTTTTGTTCTAGACAGCGATGAGCATGAACCAGATGGCATCACCAGCACATCGATCCAAGCCAACTGGCTGCACGAAAAATTAACCGCCTCACTGGCTCCTTGGAAACTTGTGCTCATGCACCATTCACCTTACTCATCGGGGGCCGCGCATGGTTCAGCGCCTGATTTGCAGTGGCCATACGCCCAATGGGGGGCGACGGCGGTGCTGAGCGGCCACAATCACAACTATGAGCGGATGCTCATCGATGGTTTACCCTATTTTGTCAATGGGTTAGGTGGCGCAGAGGTCCAAGGAATTAAGACGCCGATACCGGGCAGCATCGTGCAGTATAACGATAATTATGGGGCGATGTTGGTGGCGGCGAGCGCAGTCACCCTGACGTTCGAGTTTGTCAATGTCGCCAATACGGTGATTGACAGCTATAGCTTGACCAACACCTTTTCGGTGGCTACGCCTACCCCCCTGCCACCCCCCACGAGCGACACACCTATGCAGCCTTTCTATTTGCCCTTCATCGCACGCTAGCAGAACATGCTTAATTTATCCAACCCGCAACACACGCAAGTCACCTTCGCGGCGGGTGATGCGTTGGGCATCCAATTCTTCTAATACGGCTTGGGCATATTTACGGCTGGTCTGGAACAAGTCGCGGGTTTGGGCCAGCGTAATGGAACCATGTTCGCGCACGTATTGCTGCACTTGGGCGCGCATTTGCTCATAATCGCTGCGTCGAAAAAGGAGCCCATCGCTAATGCGCACCAATTGTTGCTGCTCGACCAACATTTCCAGCAGTTCGGTATCCCCCCCGAGCAGCCGCAATAGATCGGCAGCGCTGGGTGGCGTAAAAGCGGCCTGGGCT
>JAPLGZ010000722.1 GCA_026389895.1 Chloroflexota bacterium
CCAGAGATAATGGAGGCGCGCCGGTTCGCTGGCGATCCGCCAAACCACGCTTGGCTGTGTCACAAAACTCTTAAAAATATCCAGCGGCGAATTGCCCAGCGCGCCATAGCGCTGAAAGTAGACACTCTCCGCCCCCTGATAGACCTGCTGCGCATAGGCGGGGACGATCACGAAAGTCGCCAAGTAGAACCAGACAAGCGAAAACAACGTCACAAGACCCGCCAGCAGCAAAGGATAACGCGCCGATTTCGGCCAGCGTAGATTGTTGAAGCTTAAATTTTCAAGCGCCAATCGCCAGATCGCCCAAACGCCCAACCCGGCGGCCAGCAAGGCGGTCTCTTCTTTTACACTGGCAACCAGCAACGTGGCGACGACAAATTGACGCCAATGACGAGTTTCAATAGCCCAGAAGGCCCATAAAATTAACGGCGCAGCCAGGGGCGCAGCATGGAATTCTGTTAACAGGGCTGATTGGAGTTGGGGCGCCAGCAAATAGGCCAGGGCTATGGTTAGCGCCAACGGGCGCGTCAGTTGGCGTAGCGGCTCACGATGCCAGATTTGGGTTCGTTCCTGCGCTGAGAGCAGCTGATCAAGCCGTAAAAGCGCCAGTTCATAGAGCGGCCATGCCCCCAACGCAACAACAATTACCTGCAATAACAACAAAGCGCGCACATCATCCCATGCCCAAAAAATCGGGCTGATCAGCGCCAGAATCGGCTCGACGTGGTCAGTCAGGCGCGTTGCGACAAAGCCGTTGTCCGTCATTTCAACAAAGCGGCCACGGCTGCTGTTCCATACAGCTTGATCAATTTGGCCCAAATCGGCCTTATGCGTGCGCATGCCCAGGTGTTGATCGAAGGCCAGGCGCGCAAAGCTCACCACATAGACGAGGATCAAGCCAAAGAGCAACAGCCGGTAGAGATCTACACGTGCATGGCGAAGGGCAACACCAGAGGATGGACGCGCCTGGCGCACAGAGCCAGCCTTTATTCGATTACTCATGTGGCGAGGGCGGTCGCGACGGCGACGGCAATCTGCTCAATCTCGTCGCTGGTTAGCATCGGATGCAATGGCAATGAGAGGATGGTTTGGGCCAGATGTTCGGTTTCGTTCAATGCATTGGCTGGCCCCGAATAATTGGCCAGCGGCGCATAAGCCGGTTGCTGGTGGATGGGCACCGGATAATGGATGGCCGTACCAATCCCAGCCGCTTGCAGACGGGTGCGCAGTTTGTCGCGGTGGGGCGTTTGCACCACATACAGATGATAGACATGATAGCTATCCGAGCGCTCTACGGGTTTGCGCACAGTTGCTGGTAGAGACTGGCCATAGTGCAAAGCCAGTGTACGACGTGTCTGGTTCCACTCGTCTAAATGGTGTAGCTTAACGCGTAAAATGGCCGCTTGGAGCTCATCCAACCGGCTATTCATGCCTTGCACTTGGGAAACATAACGCGCTTGAGGTGTCCACCCATATTCGCGCAACAGGCGCACGCGGTCTAGCAGATGGCGATCATGGCTGACCACGGCGCCGCCATCACCCAGCGCGCCCAAATTTTTCGTCGGATAAAAGGAGAAACAGCCCAGATCGCCCAGCGTGCCCAAGGTTTGACCCTGATAACGCGCCCCATGCGCTTGTGCGCAATCTTCGATCACCCGCAAATGGTGACGCCTCGCCAACGCCAGGATTGGTTGCAGCGCGGCTGGATGCCCGTAGAGATGCACTGGGATGATCGCTTTGGTGCGCGGCGTAATGGCCATTTCAAGCGCGCTGGGCGCCATCGTATACGTAATGGGGTCGACATCGACAAAAATGGGTGTTGCGCCAGTCAGGCTGATCGCCGCCGCCGTTGCAACCGCGGTATGGGCGACCGTAATCACCTCGTCGCCCTGGCCCACATCACAGGCCATAAGGGCCAGTTGCAAGGCATCCGTGCCAGAATTGACCGCAACACAACCCAGCGCGGCAGGAGCAAGCTCGCCAGTTGCGCCCGGCGCCTCGACGCCGTTTGCTGGTTGAGGATTGGCCAGATAGGCGGCAAATTCTTGCTCAAACGCCGCCACCTCCTGGCCTAAAATGTACCAACCGCTGTCGAGCGTACGGGCGACCGCCGCATCAATCTCGCTTTTAATCGCTAGATATTGGGCGCGCAAATCATTAAATGGAATCATGCTGTTCCTAGGTTAATCAGTTTAATCAGACCCTAAATGAATTCCGCATCTGGGTTAGCAAACCCCATCCCGAGGGCGGGCACACGGGAGGACGCGAAACGGATTGGGACACATACTTAACGTGTTTTAACACGTTTCTCATGGCAGGCGGCGGTTTTAACCGCTGCGGCACACCCGCCAATCACCGCATTAAATGGTTAATCACCATCATTCACAGTTTTTAAACAGGCTTGCAGGGCCACTGGCCTGCAACGCATTATCGATTTCACACCTGAATCCATGTAGCAAATTAACAAGACGCCCCTTGCTAATTTGCCACGCGGTGCAATGGTAACAGTGAACAGGCGCAGGAGCAAATTGGCCGCGAAATTGAGAGGGTCGTCATTGAATTGACACCCAATTTGTGGTAAAATAGAACCTATATGACACGTCAATTACCTGAGAAGGTTGCTCAAAAATTAGAAAATCTGCCCGATAGCCCCGGCTGCTATCAGATGCTCAATGCACAGGGCAAAGTCATCTATGTGGGGAAGGCGATTGTGTTGCGCAACCGCGTGCGCAGCTATTTTCACGCGTCAGCGCAGCATAGTCCGAAAACCCTGGCTTTGGTCGAAGAGATTCGCGATATCTCTTGGTGGGTAACGCAGACCGAGCTAGAAGCGCTGGTCTTGGAAAATGAACTGATCAAACGTTATCAGCCGCATTACAACATCCGGTTGAAGGATGACAAGCAGTTTCCTTATATCAAGATCAACTGGCAAGATGACTTTCCCAAAATTGAAGTCGTGCGCAAAATGCGCAAAGATGGTGCGCGTTATTTCGGGCCTTATACGAGTGCCCGTGCCTGCCATCAGACGTTGGATGCCCTGCGGCGCGTCTTTCCCTATCGCGACTGCGAGCGTGAGATCGATGGCAACGATGATCGCGCCTGCCTCTATTATCATATCAAAATGTGTGGCGCCCCGTGCATCGGTCGCCAGAAACGTGAAGAGTACCGCCAGATTATCAAACAACTGATGGACTTTCTGAGCGGCGACACGGATCTGGTGATCACACAATTGGAAGCCCAGATGGCGCGCGCAGCCGAAAACCTGCAATTCGAACTGGCCGCGCTCTACCGCGATCGGCTGAAATCGGCGCAACAAATTGCCGAGCAACAGAAGATTATCAATACTTCGTTGGAAGATGCGGATTACATTGCCGTCGCCCAAGATGAACGGACAGGTGACACCGCCGTGCAAGTCTTTATGGTGCGCCGTGGTCGCCTGATCGGGCGAGACAATGTGCTATTGGAAGGCGCCGAAGCCCCCCAGGCCGCCGTCAACCAGCAGGGTTTGCTGATTGGCGCTTTTCTCCAGCAATTCTATGATCGCATGGCCTTTATTCCCGGCCTGATTCTGGTGCAAGCGATGCCCCCCGATTGGAAAGTGCTAGAGGAATGGCTGGGCGAGAAACGCAATGCCAAAGTTGAGTTACGCTTACCCCAACGCGGGGCCAAACGCCAATTAATGGAGATGGCCCAGCAGAACGCGGCGGAATATCTGCGCCTGCAACAAGCCGAATGGGCAGCTGACACCAACCGGCAAACCAATGCCGTTGGCGAATTGCAAGAGATGCTTGGTCTAGAAAATCCACCGTCGCGCATGGAGTGTTTTGATATCAGCACGTTACAGGGCACCAATACCGTCGGCTCGATGGTCGTCTTTGCCAAAGGCGCACCGCTCAAAAGTGCCTACAAACGGTTCAAAATTCAAGGCAAAGGCAGCCAAGGGGCGCCCGATGATTTTGCCAGCATGCGCGAAATGTTACGCCGGCGCTTTCGCCGGGTGGTTGAAGAAGAGAATGACCCAAACCTTGATCCCGGCCAGAAAGCGCGCAAAAATGACGAAAGCTGGGGTATTTTGCCTGATCTGGTGATTATTGACGGCGGCAAAGGTCAACTCGGGATTGCAGTGGAGGTATTACAAGAATTTGGGCTTGAGGATCGCATTCCGATTGTGGGGCTGGCCAAACGCGAGGAAGAGATCTTCCGGCCTGGTGAATCGAATCCACTCTGGCTAAAGCGGGGCAGCCAAGCGCTCTATCTCGTACAACGCATCCGTGACGAGGCGCACCGTTTTGGCATCACGTATCATCGGAATTTGCGGGGTAAAGCGCAGTTACACTCGAAGCTGGATGATATCAAAGGCATTGGTCCAGCCCGCCGTAAAGCTTTACTGCAATACTACGGCGGCGATTTGGACAAAATCCGCGCGGCCACCGTGGAAGATTTGATGGCCGTGCCGGGCATGAACCGCAAGGCGGCAGAAGCGATCAAGGCCCAGTTTTGAGGTGGCAAGCTTGCGATAGCATGAGCCTGTCGTCGTGATGCTCTACGCTGTAGCGTGGGTTGGCAATTGCCAACCCACGCTACAGC
>JAPLGZ010000143.1 GCA_026389895.1 Chloroflexota bacterium
GAATACATACTTTGCTCTCTGGTTAATTTTCGTTTGTTATTTGCCATGTTATATCACAGTTTGCGATCTTTACTGGAATTCTGGAATTAATTTGGCGTAGGCAGTGCTATGGGGATTTACGATTTTTGATTTACGATTGACGAGATAGCTTCTGCGGTCTAGGTTCTTCTCCTTTCTACGAGGTGTTATCGAAAGCCAAGGAATCTATGCCAGCGAGTCGACTTCGTCAATCGTAAATCAACGCTCACCTGAGCGACATAATCGTAAATTCCCATAACCCTGCCTACGCCAAATTAATTCCAGAATTCCAGTAAAGATCGCAAACTGTGATATAACTTGGCATATAACTATCGAAAATTATCCAGAGAGCAAAGTATGTATTCCTCATGACCACTACAATTTCCATCGTTGTGCTTGTTATTCTACTGTTCATTGTGGCCGCCGTGGGTGGCTTCTTAGTCTACGTGTATTGGTGGCTAATTCAACGCGCCACTCCAGCGCTCGACGGCGCAGTCAATTTGAGTTGTCTCGACCAGCCGGTGGAAATCCGCCGTGACCGCCATGGTATTCCGCACATTTATGCCCAAAATCGAGCTGATCTTTTTCGCGCCCAGGGCTTTGTCCATGCCCAAGACCGGCTCTGGCAAATGGAACAGAATCGGCGCATTGCCCGCGGCGCTCTGGCCGAAGTCTTTGGCGACGCGGCGGTGGAAGCCGATCGGTTTAGCCGGATCATTGGTTTCTGGCGCGCGGCGCAAACCGAGTTGCCAACCTTAGACGCGGAAACTCGGCAGGTGTTAGATTGGTATGCAGAAGGCGTTAACGCATACAGTGTGGCGCGGCGTGGTCGCTTAGGTGCCGAATTTAATTTATTGCGCATTCGCCCTGAGCCATGGAGCGCCCTCGATACACTGGGCAATGCCAAAGTCACCAGTTGGGCGCTGAGCCTGAACTGGGAAAGTGAATTGACACGTCTGCGGCTGCTCGAAGGCTTGGATCCGATTGCAGCAGCGGAATTGGACCCGGATTATCCGGCGCTCAACCCGCTCACGCTAGAAGGGGTTGGCAGCGCCGAATTGACACGGATGCTTTCCACCGCCGGTCTGCTCTTAAACCAATATGAGACCGTCAAAGAGTGGTTGGGGCACGCCAGTTCGGATGAAGGTCAAGGCAGCAACAGTTGGGTGCTCGCGCCCAAGAGCACCCTGACTCGCCAACCCATTCTTTGTAGTGATCCGCATTTGGCCGTGCAGATTCCTGGCATCTGGTATGAGAATCATCTGAGTTGCCCCGATTATAACGTGAGTGGCGTCTCGTATACAGGGGTGCCTGGCGTAGTCACTGGCCACAATGAACAGATCGCCTGGGGGATGACCAATGGGATGATCGATGTGCAGGATCTGTATGTCGAACGCCCCCACCCCGATGACCCGACCTTATTTGAGTATAATGGCCAATGGGAGCAGGCACAGGTGATCGAAGAAGTGATCCAGGTTCGGCGCGGCCCGCCACACATTGAAAAAATTGTGCTGACACGGCATGGCCCTCTGTTGACAGGCCTTCTCCATCAAGAGGAAAGTAGCGCAAAAGCAGCCCCCAGCCAGACGTTGCCCTTTTCACTGCGCTGGGCCGGCCATGAACCAGGGCAAATGGTGCGGGCCATGCTAAACCTGAACCAGGCGACCAACTGGGATGAATTTAATCACGCCCTCGATGATTGGTCTGTCCCAGCACAGAATGTCACCTTTGCGGATGCCCAAGGCAATATCGGCTATCGCTTGGCCGGCAAAGCACCAATACGCGACAAAAAT
>JAPLGZ010000838.1 GCA_026389895.1 Chloroflexota bacterium
AGGCAACTCGCTGAGATCCAATAACTGTCCGGCCACGCCGCGCTCGGCTAAATGTGCAAGGGTGGTTTCCACAAGGATCTTCGAACGCGAGTTGGGCGAAGGGCTGCCCGAGATGCCAACGGCCTGCAAAGTTGCCGATACATTCGTCATAAATGCTTGGACTCCTCTAACAACAGATTATCAAGTAATGCTTCTTTGTGGGTCGCCAGCCAAGGGTCCGCACGATGGCGCGGACGGGGCAAGCTAACACGTAAATCGTTGATCAAACGGCCTTCTTGCAAGACAATGACCCGGTCGGCCAAAAGTAACGCCTCTTCGACATCATGCGTCACCAATAAGACGGTGCGTTGCTCACGTTGCCACAGTTCCTCAAGCAAGCGTTGCATACCGGCGCGCGTCAGGGCATCTAGCGCGCCAAAGGGCTCGTCGAGCAGGAGCAGGTCGGGTTGATGGGCCAGGGCCCGCGCCAGTGAAACCCGTTGTTTCTGCCCACCCGAAAGCACGCGCGGCCAATCGCGCTCCCGATCAGCCAACCCAACGGCAGCCAGGAAATGCTGCGCGCGTGGACGCTCACTGACGGGTAAACCAAAGGTGACATTGTTAATCACCGATTGCCAGGGCAACAGTCGATCTTCTTGGAACATGACCCGAATCGCAGGCGCCTCACCGTCCGAACGTTGAATGCTGACCTCACCCGATGATGGTTCCTCCAGACCCGCCAAGACACGCAAGAGGGTTGTTTTGCCGCCACCGCTGGGACCAATCAAGGCGACAAATTCCCCGGCGGCCACTTCAAGATGCACATCGCGCAGGACTTCCCGATTCCCAAAGCGCTTGGTCAGCTTGTCCAGCGTCACCGTGGCACCATCAACGCCAGGTATTGGTTTCTCTACTGAGAGGGCAGTGCGTAATTGGAATGCCATGAAAGAAGCCTCCGCTCCAGCCAACGAAATAAGAGATCAACGAGAACACCCAGGAGTGCATAGATAATGATCGTGAGGACAATCACATCGGTGCGTAGAAATTCGCGGGCGTCCATTGCCATAAAACCGATACCTGCATTCGCCGCCAACGTTTCCGCCACGACCAACGCCAGCCAAGAGGTGCCCATCGCATAGCGCAAGCCAATCAGAATCGAAGGTAGCGCTCCGGGCAGAACGATCTTTTGCAGCAGTTCACGCCGGCTCACTCCGTAGACTTGCGCTAGTTCAAGCAGGCGTGGATCTACCTGTCGAATGCCTGAGACCGTATTCATATAGATCGAGAAGCTGACCCCCAACGCAATCAGGAAAATCTTGGCCGCTTCACCCACGCCGAACCAGACAATGACCATGGGAACGAGCGCCAAAAAGGGCACGGTCCGGATCATCTGCAATGGCCGGTCGACAATCGCCCCCGCCAACCGAGAAAGCCCAACCGTAAAGCCCAAGATTAGCGCCACGCTCCCCCCAATCAGATAGCCAAGCGCCGCACGCTGGAGGCTTACCCACAGGTTATAGGGTAATTCACCAGAGACAGTGAAGTTCCAAGCCGTGACAAAAACCGTACTGGGCGCAGGTAACACACGCGGTGGGATGATGCCCAACCGGCCCAGCAATTCCCAAAGGACCAGCAAGGCCAAAGGCGCGAGCCAAGAGATTAGGTTGTAGGGAATGGCGGCATCCCGTTTTTGGCGTGACGCCGCGCCACGTTGCGCGGTCGTCACACTGGGGGCAAAACGCCCAACGATTAAACTAGTTTTAGATTGTGTCGTCATAACCACTCCTTACATAAAATCCAAGCCATTTATCAGCCATTGTCTAGCCTTTCTTCGCTGGCAAACTGATACGTTCTACTTTGGGAATGCAGACACTTCACGGCAAGACCGCAGGGCCACCAACATCTCGACAAAAGGACGCGCCTGGACACCACGGCTATGCAGCCAGCCGATCCTCACAGAGATCATCGACAACAAAATTTGGGCAACACTAAATAACGCGCTCGAACTGTAAATTCGAGGCCATTCAGACCCAGATAAAATTTAGTTGATGGAAGCGGGTAACGTGCGAGTATTTGCCTAGGTTGCGCCAGAACGGCACTGCACAAGCATGTAAGCCTGTACACTACGCCACTTCTTTGGAGCAAACTGCAAAAAGCTTGAGCAATTGTGCAACCCTGTACTGGCGCAACCTACGCAAGGCGCAGGCTCCCGCTAGATACAGTAGCA
>JAPLGZ010000839.1 GCA_026389895.1 Chloroflexota bacterium
TGTGGCCTATTTGATCGATGAGCGCCCCACCCCCAAGGGTGCGCTGGCCTCGCTCTTTCAGTTGGCGACCCTGGGCTTGGTTTGGGTGCGCCTTTATGGTGACATGAAGCTGAAACGCACACGCGAAGCCGAATTGACCACTGGAGAGACGATCACCCCACCAACGGGTGAACAGATGAAAATTCCCGCTCATTTGGTGGTGCTCTTCAACGCGCTGCGTCCTTCTTTGCCGCCCTTAGAGGAAACACCCCTCTATCAAATTGAGGGTCGCTTTCAGGCCGCTTTGCCCTATGTCTATGCAGAAATGGGCGTGGAAGCTGCGCGCTTCTTCGACGAATTACCCGACGAAGCCCGCCACCGCTGGTTGGTGATTGGGCAGTGGCTGGTGATCCTGGGTGTGGGCGCGGCAGCGTTGCTCACCGTTTGGTTGCGTTGGTACATTGGCTGGCTAGCCACCGCGCCAGCAGTTGCTTTGGCGCTGATCGGCTTTGGGCTAATGGGCATCAGTTATCTAATGGCGCGCCGGACGGATGTCGGGGGCGAAGAGGCGCAAAAATGGTTGGCTTTCCGCAACTATCTGCGCAACCTCAAACAATATGGCAATGTAACGGAAGCCCAGACGATCCTAGATCGTTATTTTGCCTACGCCGTGGCTTTGGGCGTTGAAGATGTTGTGCTGCAACAGGCCGATGAGCTAGGCGGACAGATCCCTATTTGGTCGTACACGCCGCAGTGGGCGCCACAAAATACAAACCCAGCGCCGCACTATTCATCCAACCGGCCAAACGAATCAGCCAGTTCTGGCCCCACCACCCAGTCGCCCGCGCCAACGAGCCCAGGGCCGATCATCTCCGACAATCCACTGCCATCAATGTCACGCCCAAGCTTGTCCGAACGGCCCTCATTAAGCGGATTATCACGCCAGTTGGGCGATGCTTTGACGGCCACCAGTCGTGATCTCGGCACGCTATTAAATACAGCCGCCGGTGACACGGGCGCCCAAACGCCGTTTGGCGCACTACGCAGCGGGGCCGGCGCCGTCGTCCAAACGAGTGGCAACGTGGCCTCCTCCACTTTAGATATAATCGGTGAAATTTTGGATTCGGCCTCATCCGGTGACGGCGGCGGCGGGTATAGCGGTGGCTCTAGTTCATCAAGCAGCAGTTGGAGTTCGAGCAGCAGCCGCTCTTCGTCGAGCCACAGTTCATCCAGCAGTTCCAGTTCTGGGCGCGATAGCAGTTCACGGCGCAGCGGCGGCGGTGGCAGTCGCGGGTTTGGTTGATCATTCAGACCGCGATAACATAAAAAACGGTTACACAGAGAACACAGAGAAAAGCTTTCACAGCGCGCGCAAAAAAACTATCCTGGCGCTGCTGTTCCTCTGTGTTCTCTGTGCCTTCTTTGTGTTCTCTGTGTAACCCCTTTATTGAGGAGCTTAACATGCGTATTGCCTTTGGTGGGATTTCGATTGAAGCAACAAATTTTTCGCCCGTGCCTTCCACCCTCGACGATTTTATAATCTATCGGGGTGAGGCGTTAGTGGCCTCGGATCGTTATCCATTTTTGAAAGAATTGAAGGCAGAATTTGTGCCTACACTCTTTGCCCAGGCGTGGCCGGGTGGGGCGGTAGACGCCCATACCTATCAGATTCTGAAAGGCGAGCTGCTGGCGCGTTTGACGGCAATTGGGCCAGTCGACGGTTTTTATCTGGACCTTCACGGCGCGATGAAGGTGGATGGGATGGACGACGCGGAGGCCGATCTGGCAGCGGATATCCGCGCGATTGTAGGTTCGCGGGCGCGCATCGCCGCCAGCATGGATCTGCACGGCAATGTTTCCCAAACATATGTGGCCAGCATCGATCTGTTGACGGCCTATCGCACCGCACCCCATCGGGACGCGCTAGAGACGCGCCATAAGGCTTGTCGCATGTTGGTGGATGCGATTGCCAACGCGACAGAGACGCAGATTGCCTGCGTACCAATCCCGGTGCTACTGTCCGGCGAAGCGACGCGCACCGACATGGAGCCAGGCCGACACTTATGGGGCGCTTTGCCAGAGATTGACAAAATTCCCGGCGTGCTGGATGCTTCGCTCTTTGTCGGCTTTGCCTGGGTCGATGAGCCGCGCGCCCATGCTGCGGCGGTAATTACGGGAACCAACACCGCCGTGATTCAGCGCGAAGCCCAGAAATTAGCCCAGGCTTACTGGGCCGCGCGCCATGAATTTAAATTTGGAACGCCAGTGGGTTCGATTGATGAATGTATTCAGTGGGCGCTGGCGGCTGATGAAGCTTGCGTCTTCATCAGCGACAGTGGTGATAATACGACCGCCGGCGCGGTGGGCGATATTCCAGGCTGTCTCGCCAGTTTGCTAACGCACAACGTACCCAGTGCGGTGGTGGCCGGCCTCACCGACGCAACAGCGGTGGTGGCCTGTGTACAGGCAGGTGTCGGCGCAACGCTGGCGCTGAGGCTGGGTGGTAAACTCGATACGGCGCATGGCCAGCCATTGCCCGTGCACGGCAAGGTAATCAGTTTGTTCGATGGTGGCCGCGAGCAAGATCGCCAAGTTGTATTTCAGGTGGCCAATGTCAAGGTGATCCTCACCGAGCGGCGGTCGGCCTTCACCCAAGTAAGCGACTTTACGCAAGTGGGCATTGATCCGCTGGCGCACAAAATTGTTGTTGTCAAACTCGGTTATCTCTTTCCTGATCTGTTGCGCATTGCCCCGCTAGCCTACATGGCACTAACACCCGGCGCGGCGGCTCAAGACTTGGCGCGTTTGCCCTATCGGCGGATTCAACGGCCTATGTATCCTATGGACAGTGAGATGGCGTGGGCGGCTGAGTAAATTGTCGGGGTCAGGCATGCCTGACCCCGACAATTTACTCAGATCATAACGAGACAATTACCGAAAGCGTGGCATCACCTGTTCTGCAAACAGCCGCAACCCATCCTCATCAGGCGCGTCCATAAACCAGAGCAGAAAATGGGTCATGCCCAGGTCAAGGTAACTACGCACTTGTTGTGTCACTTCATCCGGCGTGCCAATTAGCCAGACATCAGAAAAAGCGGTCGGCACCGTCTCTGTCTCACCATTCAAATAGGCCTGTAACGCTGGATTTGGCTCGTCAACCGGGGCGAGCGCAATCATGGCGCGTAACTTTTGGCGCAATGTGTGGTGATCGGGTGCGATCAGGATCTGCGTTTCCAAACTCTTTTCGATTTCATCGGCAGAACGGCCCACCGCTTGGCAAGCAGCGGACAACGCGTCCAAGCGAATTCGCAAATCCTTGAGGCCAACTGGCACCGTGTTCCAACCTTGACCGTAACGTGCGCAGGCTTCTAGAATCGGTGCATGCGCTTCGCCAAACCAAACGGGCGGATGCGGTTGTTGGACCGGTGGCGGATTGCAAACCGCGTCCTTGACATGAAAATGGGCGCTCGTATGGCTGATCGGTGTGCGCGCCTGCCACAAGGCCAACGTTAATTCTAGCCCTTCCACCACTTGCGCCGTTCGTTCTTCGATCGTGTCCGGATAGGCCAGACCATAGGCCAAATGTTCAGCGCGACCATAACCACCGTCGACAAAATAGATAAAGCGGCCACCGGAAATCTGATCCAGCGTCGCCGTCATCTTGGCGGCCAGGGCCGGGTTGCGAAAGAAATGGCCTTGATGGATCATACCGAGTTTTGCCTGGCGCGTCGAACCCGCCAGCGCGGCCAATGTTGTCCAACCTTCCATGATGGCATTGTCATGGCCTAACATTAAATGATCGGCCACCCAGAGGGAATGATAGCCCAGTTCGTCGGCAGTTTGCCCCAGTTTGAGCGTTTTTACAGGATCAAGCACTGAATAGTTGGGCGTGCGAAAGAAGCGGCCACCGGGGTAGGCGAAAATCGGCAGACAAAAACCAAATTGAATCGGAAACATAAATTTCTCTCAATTCTCTCAAAACGATGGTTGGTTGCTTGGGTGTGCAGTTACTCTTTGCCAATCCTACTCCGATCTGGACATTATCGCAAAAACCAGGGCGCAATTAAACTTAGCCACTATCCGCCGCGGGGTTTATCGCTGCGAAAAAAATCGCCAAAAAATCTGCCGGGCCTCAGTAAATTCAGCATGGTTGCATCGTCAAAACAAGTATGTTACACTGACAGTTAGGCGTAAACAATCGTGACTTAATCCACCGAAATTTGAGCCGTGGTTTATCGATTTCACCTCATTTTTAAGTAAGGAACGAGTACTATCTTATATTTGGTCTGGGCGCGCAGATAAGCGCAACATGTCTTGCTTTGCTCATGGACCAGTTATACACTCGTATACGTACACCTATCTACAAAAACAGATCCAACTACGTAATACGGATCATTCAGCGCTAATCACGACTTAGCCCAGCGGGACAACGAGCAGCCAGAGATATAGAGACGTTTCGCTGGTCTATACGTCTGTCCATTTGCCTGTTGACCAGCGCGGGTGAACTGTGAGCAATGCGAATCCACAACTTAATTAGCCGAGGGCTTTCATTAGAAGGGATGACATGAACGGCGCGTTTAGCCATCAACAAATTATTGATCGATATTTGCCATTGCTCGACGCCGACACCGTTGAATTTTTGGATCAATCTGTCGAAAAGATCGTGGCTTGCAAACGAAAAGGCGCCAAAGTCGTCGTGGCAACCGGGAGCGGGCCCAATCTCCACGAAGGCGTGACCACCTTGATCGCCGAGTTAATGGCCAAAGGGATCATCGATGGCATTATCACCAGTTCGGCAGTGATTGCGCACGAGATGGGCGGCACGTTGGACAAAGTGAAGCGCATGGATGGTCGTGAGCTAGGCTTTGGCGCCGATGTATTGCCGAAAGGCTTCACCTTTGAGTTAACCGAAATGCCCGAAGCAGCGCTTACCGAATTGCGCCATGAGATGGAGCTTGATGATGATTTGCTAACGCGTGGCCGTCAACTGGATGGCACGACAATTATCAAGGCCGCCGGGAACATGGCCTACCCGATGGGCTTACGCAGCGAACGGCTGGCGCGCGAGATCATGAGCATTGCCCAGGCGTATGGACTATCATTTGAAACCGTCGCCGGGTGGGGTGCTGACCCCCGAACAATGATCGGCACCGGCGCTCAGCGCGGGCTGCCCGTGTTGGTCAGTGTGCCGCAATTAATTGGCGGCGGCGGCGTGGGATTAGCCATCGCGGATAGTTTATCCATTACCGAACGCTGTATGCGTATCTCAGAAGTGCTCGCCTCGGCGGATGTGATCATCGAGTCGGCGGTGGCGCTCACTCAAGAGATCCACGACGGGCCCTATGAGGTCTATACGGGTCACGGCATTTGGGCCAACTGGGATGGCTATCGCACCTACTCGCTTGAAGGCAAAACACTCGTTCGCATCGACCTCGATCCCAATCTCAAGAAAGCCTGGCTGGCGGAGCGCCAAAGTCAAACCGTGCAAGAGGCCATCGATCAAGGCTTACCGAAGACCAAATTAACTGGCATCCCTTTTCGCATGGAAATGTCGGGCTTCTCGCGCCTGGAAGGTAGCCTGCCCGTGATCGGTGACATCGGCGTAATCTGGCCGGTGTTGGCCTGTAAAGTAGCATTGGGCTTAGGCATTGAACTGGATTTTGTCAGCCATCCACAACAGACGCCAGATGGCAAAGCGATGCGCGAGTGGATTGTCGAGCAAGTCAAGCCAATCCAGCGCGATCTGATGTTGCAGACGAGTCGAACGTACCAGACGAATAGATAAGCGGCGTACCGTTGCGTTTTTTCCTTCACGCTACCCATAAATTGAAACTAGCCACCCGACACATTGCAGGACAGGATTAAAACCCGCTGCTGAAAGCCAGGAAGTCGCCTCAGCGACTAGAATCTCAGTGCCTGAGGGCACTTCCTGAACCTGTCAGCAGGCCATTTTTGCGAATTAACCAATGAATCGAGCGATCCGTAGGTGCGGTTTGTTTTGCCTGGTTTATTCGTTAATCTGCAATAATCGCCCAAGCCAAAGTGTCGGGATTAAAAATTAAATACCGAAAGGTCAGCTCTATCGTGCATGATGAATTATCGACCCCTTATTCCTTGACCGCCGAACAAATTGCCCGCTACCGGCGTGATGGCTATATCAAGCTAAAACATGTGCTGTCCGCCACCGTGTTGGCGGCCTATCGCGACGAGATTGCCCAGATGGTTCGGCAGTTGAATACCGAAACCAAGCCTTTGGGCGAACGGACCACCTACAGCAAAGCCTTTCTCCAAATTACCAATATCTGGGAACAGAGCGCCAAAGTGAAAGAGTTCGTCTTTTCCAAACGGTTGGGGCGCATTGCCGCCGAGTTGATGGGTGTAGACGGCGTGCGCGTCTATCACGACCAGGCGCTCTTCAAAGAGGCCGGTGGCGGCTTCACCCCCTGGCATGCTGACCAATTCTACTGGCCGTTAAGCAACGAAAATGCCGTAACCGCCTGGATTCCCTTGCAGCCGGTCTCTTCGGAAATGGGCCCGCTGGCCTTTTGTGTCGGCAGTCAACGTCTGCTCGCCCATCGCGATCTTTCGATCAGTGACGACAGCGAAGTACAGATTGGCCGTACGCTCAACGATTACCCCAAAGAAGAGTCACCGTATGATTTGGGTGAAGTGAGCTTCCATGCGGGTTGGCTTTTCCATCGCGCCGGCCCGAACCACACCGATCAGATGCGCGGGGTGATGACGGTGATCTACATGGAAGACGGCATGAAAGTTGCGCCGCCAAAGAACGAAAATCAACAAAGGGACTGGGATCGCTGGTTGCCTGGCGCACAGATTGGAGAGATCATCGACACGCCACTCAACCCTGTGATCTATTCGCGCACGGCCGGGGTGCGCGATCTAGAACCAGCCACGAATGGGCAGGATGCCACGGTTGCTTAGGAGGCAAGAATGAAAATTATTGGCATCATCCCCGCCCGCTACGGTTCGACCCGGCTGGAGGGCAAGCCACTCAAGGATATTTGCGGCAAACCCATGATTCAGCGCGTCTATGAAGCGGCGCAACAAGCCAAATTGCTCGACCAAGTCTATGTAGCCACCGATGATCAACGAATTGTTGACGCGGTCGAGCGATTTGGCGGCAACGTCCGGCTGACTTCGGTTGACCATAAAACGGGGACAGACCGGATTGCGGAAGTAGCAGCCGACGTGGCAGCGGAGATTGTCGTCAATTTGCAAGGCGATGAGCCCTTGGTCAACCCTGCGATGATCGATGAAGTGATCCAGCCTTTTATGAACGAGCCCGATCTGCCGATGAGTACGCTCTGCGTGCCGATTCTCGAAGAAGCGGCGCTCAATGACCCCAATGTCGTCAAGGCGGTCTTTGATCAAAAAGGCTATGCGCTCTATTTCTCGCGTTCGCTAATTCCGTATCCGCGCAAACTAGATAATTTTCAAGCCTACGAACATTTAGGGCTCTATGCCTATCGCAAAGATTTTTTGATGACCTATATCACGCTCCCGCAGACTCGCCTGGAAATTAATGAGTCGCTGGAACAGTTGCGCGTGCTCGAAGCCGGTTATCGACTGAAAGTAATCGTCAGCGCCCATCCCTATGACGGTGTGAGCGTGGATACATTGGAAGATCTGGAAAAAGTCCGCCAGATTGTACGGGCACAGATAGGTGTCTAGACCAACTAACCCCACCCCCGCCCTCCCCTGGTAAGGGAGGGAGCCGTTCGGTGGAGAGAATCACCTACTTCCGCCATCCCTAATCAGTCCCCTGCCTTACCAGGGGAGCGCCCAATGGGCACCGCCTTTAGGGCGCGGGTGGGGTTGCTTGGCCGTTACGATAGAACTGACTAAAAACAGAGAGATTTCAACGAACAATCTCCCAATCTCTCAATGACAAAAAGGAAAATTGCATGCGGAAATCTTTTTCATTAAAAGGTGTGATCGTCCCATTAGTGACCCCATTTGACGCGCAGAACAAAATCGACGACATAGGGATGCGCCAGGTGGTTGATTTTGTCATTTCCAAAGGCGTTCACGCGGTGATGGTGGGCGGCACAACCGGCGAAGGCATGATGCTCAGCCTGGCTGAACGCAAACATCAACTGGAAACGGTGGTGGCACACACCAACAAACGCGTACCCGTGATCGCCCATATTGGCTGCATAGACACCGGCAGCACGGTGGAACTCAGTCAACATGCCAGCCAGGCTGGGGCCAACGTCATCTCGGCAATTGTGCCCTATTTTTTCACCTTTAGCGACGAGCAGCTCTATCGCCACTTTCTGACCGTAGCCGAAGCCGTGCCCGACATGCCGATGTTGCTCTATGCCTTCCCTGGCAACGCCAAGAATGACATTTCGCCTGCGCTATTAGGACGCTTGTTAAAAGCAGCGCCCAACATCGTCGGGATTAAATCAAGCAATGACGATCTGAACCGTTTTCAGGAGTACATTGCGGTGGGTGGCGAAGGTTTTACCGGTTGTTTTGGCGTGGATGAGCTGATGTTGGGCGGGTTGGTTTTTGGCGCCAAGGCCCAGATTTCGGGCAATTCGAATGCTTTCCCAGAACCTTTTGTCCAATTGTATGAAGCCTTCACCGCCGGCGATCTGCAACGCGCCCAAACCCTGCAGCACGTCGTCAACGCCGTGATCAATCTCCACCAAGGTGGCAGGACGACAGCCTTCTTTAAGGCGACAATGGCGCTGCGTGGCGTCGCGTCTGGCCATGTACGCCCCCCAATGTGCGAGCTAACAGCCGAGGAATTAGCTGAGGTGAAAAAGGCAGTAAAAAGCTTAGCGTTGGCATAATTACGCGGCCTCACCACCTAACCCGTGAACGAGTGGGCCAAGTTCAGGGGAGAGCGCTTCAGGAGTAGGGAAGACAAGCAGTTGTCTTGCTCCCCCTCTCCTGAACTCCGCCCTTTGATTCAGGAGAGGGGGTTGGGGGGTGAGGCAGAGCGTTGGCATAATCGGGCAAGGAAACGCACACAAATTTGTTGATTACAGAGTAAGAGGCGGCATTCTCGCAATCTCTTACTCTTGAAATCTCCTAATTTCGCCTATTCTTTCAGAAACTA
>JAPLGZ010000904.1 GCA_026389895.1 Chloroflexota bacterium
CTATGTGGACTTGACGCTACGCCTTTCAGGTTAGTCTATGCTACTTCACCAATCCACTGTGCCATTCTTACCCAGCGTCGAATATTTTACGTTGGCAACGATTCTGCCAACAACGCCCTATATTCGGTTGTTAAGGAACACGTATATTATACCACTTTTTGGAGGATTCAATAGTGACGACGCTTCAGAATCGAAGCGGCAAATGCTTACAACAATGTCCAAAACCAGTAGGTTTTGCGGCTATTCATCCCCATGTCTAAAGCCAGGGGCTTTGCGCCGTTTTCGGTAAATTTTCAATTATAAAGAGTAATAACCGTTCTTGGCACTTAGTGCCTGAGGCTTCGACGTGAGAGGAAAATAAATGGGTTTACAAATTAATCTGGAAGGCCATCTCGCCCTGGTTACCGGCGCGACAGGCCAATTGGGCCGCGTCATGGCCCGCACGTTGGCGACTGCTGGGGCAGATGTGGTCGTTCATTACCACCAAAATGTCGCCAAAGCAGAATCACTGTGTGCTGAGATTGAAGCGTTGGGGCGGCGCACAATGGCGGTGACGGGTGAAGTGGGTCAAAAGGCCGATGTCTTTGCCATGCGTGATGCAGTGGTGCAGAAACTGGGCAACCCAGACATTCTCGTGACCAACGCCGTCTCGCAGATTCATCCGTGGCAGACTGTCTTGGAAGAAGAAGAGGAAGATTACGAAGATCAATTTCGTTCTTGTGTGCTGCAAAATGTCTTCTTTGCCAAAGCCTTTGTCCCGGCCATGATTGAAAAAGGCTGGGGGCGCTTTGTCGGCATCAACACCGAATGTTCGATGCAGCTCTTCAAAACCCAGTCCGCTTATGGCGGCGCCAAACGGGCGATGGATGGGGTGTTGCGCGTGTTGGCGAAAGAGATTGGCGCCCATCAGATTACCGTCAACCAGGTGGCGCCCGGCTGGACGATCAGCGACCGTGACCGCGAACAGGGCAGCGAACGTAGCGAGCGTTATGAGAGCACTGTCCCGTTGGCCCGCCGCGGCACCGACCAAGAAATTGCCAATGTTGTCGCCTTTCTGGCCTCGGATCTAGCAAGCTTTATCACCGGCGCCTATATCCCGGTTTCGGGTGGTAATGTCATGCCGACGATTTAGGCGGGCGAGGGTTGGATAACAACCCACGCCGGTCGATTTTGCTAGTATAGCGCGTGATGATTGCAGATTGCGGAATTAATGGATGGTCGATTTAGTTTCGCAATCTGCAATCATCACCTCGGCAATTGAGAGCGAGATCCTAGTTTAGAGTAATCGTATCCCTACCCCCTAATCCCTACCCCCTAATCCCTACTCCCTACCTCATCCCTCCAATCGTCCGCCAGGGTTCAACATCGCCCGCGTTGACCCCTAAAGATTTGTCTAAGCCGCGCCGCTCCAGGGTGTTCAGAATGCGCATAACGGCCTGGGCCAATTGCTGCTTTTGGGCCACGGGCGCGTCCCACCAACGGGTAAAATAATCGACCAAGTGCAGGCGCCGTGCGTCCACCGCCATCCCAAGCATCTCTTCGGCGCGCCATGCACCCGGTTCACTTTGTAATGCCCGTTGGATCGATTGCACGGCGGTTAAGGTCTGCGCACAGTTGGCTTCCTCTAGAAATTGCGAAAGGGGTTGCCCTTGCAGGGTGTAGAGATGGAGAAATTTTTTGGCGCGTGTGATGGCCACATAGAGCAACCGGCGCTCTTCTTCCAGGTGCTGGCTGCGCTCGTAGGGAATGGTTCCCTGGTTGCAATTGGGCACAAAGACCAGTGGCCACTCCAGCCCTTTGGCGCGAAACATGGTTGTGATCGTGACGGCTGGCTGTTCGTTCGGGTTTACCTGGGCGCGCGCCGCCGCGATCTGCGCCAGATGCTGGAGGAATTGCTCCATGCTGCCCTTATTGCGCGCATAGGCAATCAAGGCGGTGACATTGGCGGCTTTGGCGGCGCCCGTTTCTGGAAAACCACTGCTCGCCTTTAGATGCGCCCTGTACTGCAAACGTTCTTCTAATTGCTGCAAGATTTCGAACGCCGCCCGTTCGGCTGCCCTGGGCGAGTTCAAGGCAGTGGCCAGCCATTGCAAATCCGCCGCGAACTTGCGGATCGGTTCAACCATGCGTTCCCCGGCGCCATTGGCGGCGCTGATCAACGCTCGTGTGATCGGCGTATGGCGTGTCGTAACCACCTGAGCCACTTTGTCGGCCAAGACTCTGGAAAGATAACGGGTGGGGCGATTGTAAACACTGGACCAGGCGCGCCTAAACTGTTGTTGCTGCTCGGCTGTGAGCGAGCCGTCACTTTGTAGCTTGGTTTCGAGTTGGGCCAGTTGCACATAATCGAGCAACACCAAGACTTCGGCGCGTTGGTAGAATGGGTCGCCACCGGCGATCTGATAGGGGATTTGCTCGACGATCAGGAATTGTTCAATGGGGGGTGTCTGGGCATAGATGCGTACGAGAATGGCCACATCGCGCGCCGTATAGCCGCTGCGCAAGGCGGTTTTAATTGTCTGCACGATCTGTTGGGCCATCTGTTCGGCGTCGGCCACGACGTGTAATTGAGCGTCGCCGTCAAAGCCCTGGGTCAACTGCATCTGTTTCGGCCGGCGCAGACGATTGTGTTCGATCACACGATTGGCTAGCGCCACCTGCGCCGCTTTACAGCGAAAATTATCGGTCATCAAATAGACTTTGGCCGCATAACGTTTCTCAAAATTGAGGATAAAACTGGGATTCGCCCCGCGCCATTCATAGATTGTCTGATCATCATCACCAATCGCCATATAGTTATGGCGCGGCTTGGTGATTAAGTCGAGCACTTCGGCTTGGGCCAAATTGATATCCTGGAACTCATCGACCAGGACACATTGATACTGGCGGCGCAGCTCAGCCAGAATATCGGCATGTTTGATCAGCACTTCCCAACCGGTCATCAACATATCATCAAAGGTGATGTGGCCCTGGGCTTTGCGCACCTCTTCGTAGTGGCGATAGAGATCCCGGTACCAGCTGAAATGTTTGGGGGCAACTGCCTGTTTGGCAATTTTGTGGGCCGGCGCCGGCAAGTCCGCCTGGGCCAGATCGGCATAGTGCAAATTGCCTTTGCAGGCACCGATGTAGGTTAGAAAGTCATCGTGATCGAGGTTGTTTAATTCGCTGCTATACCGTACGTGTTGTTCACGGGCGCGCGCCAGGGTTGTGTAAAGCAGTTGGCGATCCAATGCTTCGACGTGTTCATTCACTTTGTCCACTTGGACATTCGGCAGATAACCAAGTTTTGCCGCCTGGCGAATGATCTGAAAGCCCAGCGCATGCAACGTCTTGACGTTCACCGGGGCGCACGCCGATTTCTGACGCAAAGTAGTCTGGATCTCGTCGTTGGCGGCCTTGTTAAACGAAGTCGCCAGAATATGTTCTGGCGCAAAGACTTTGTCGCGGACCAGGCGCTCGATGCGTTGCACCATCGCCGTGGTTTTGCCTGCGCCCGCCACCGCAAAAACCAGCGCTGGCCCGTGGTTGTGGCTGACAATCGCGCATTGTTGCTCAGTTAGTTTGATTTGGCCTGCATTGCTCATCCCACTAGTTTAGCGCAAATTGGCAAATTAAACTTCATTCTGGGGCGTCCGATAACACTGATAATCTGGTGGCAAAAGTTTGGCGGCGATACCCGGCGCGCCTTGATTGTTCTAGGCTATTGTCCGGTTGCAACCCGAATATAATTTCGTACGCGACCACTTGTCTGGGGAAAGGTGGCGAGACAACTTTGGATATAAGCGTTGGCTGTGCCCATATCGGCAACGTTGCGATTGATGAGGATGGTGTCTAAGATATCGACGGCTGCTTTGCAAGCATTAACCGCGTTGACAAGTTCATTATGTAAGGCCACCACTGATTGCGGCGGCTGGGCAATTTGCAGGCTACTCTGAGCATTGCGGACGATGCCAATTTGCGCCTGCACATTCGTTGACCATTGGGGATCCTCTAAATGCGGATTCTGGGCAAAGCCACGCAGGCTCTCAATCGCCGCGGACAATTGGTCGATGGGTGGTATGACTTGATTGCTATACGTTTGAATCGCGGCCAGATCGGCGGGCGGCAGCGGCGCATTGTTCACTGGCTGCGTGGGCGGTGGCAGTGAACCGGCTATGGTTGGCGTTGGCAATGGGCTTTCTGGGGCCGGCGGTGGTGCGGTGGCTAAGATTTCGGGTGTCGGCGCGACGGTGGGGGGCATGGTGGGCTCGACCGGGGCTGGCCCAGCCAAGGGGCTGGCGGGGGCTGGCAACATGGCTGCCACGGTTGGCGTGCCCACCAGCGGCGCCATGCGTGTCAGCACAATGGCCATTTGGGTGGTCTCTTGGGCCCGAAAGCTGATGCCGATAAAACTGAAGAGCACCAGCGCCCCCAGAAAAAGGGCGACACACGCTAATAAAAGGGTTTGAAAGAGAAAGAGCAGCACCAATGCGTAAGATAGATAGCCACTGCTGTTTTGTCTTTCGCGTAGTATGGCATAGCGGTGGCGCGCCAGCGCGGATGGCTGGGCAACCCGGCGGATTGGCAATGGCTCTGGATCGTCGTACCGTTGAAACAAGAAAATCCTTTATGGATCAAAAATTTCAAATAACAAAAACTTCATCTGTGATAATTCTATCCGAAGACGCCGCTTTGTTTATCAGTGGTATAGGGCGCGCGGTCAATTTACTTTAGACTAGCGCTTGCGATTTGTCAAGCATAGGCTTTCCAAAACTTGCGCCGTTATGCTGGGCATTGATCGTTTTAATTCTAATGGGCGCGGTGTGGCTAATCGGCTGATTTATCGAGGCATTTCTACAATGACTTGGTATAAATTGAGCAGTTTGAGAAACTCTAAAAAGTCCTCGCTGACTTTAGATTTGAGGATATAGCCGGCAATTTGGGCATTATAAGCGGCCACGATATCTTCGTCACGTGTAGAAGTCGTGAGGACAAAGACAACACTCCGCTTTAAATCTGGGTCGCGCCGGAGCGCCTGGAGAAATTCGAGACCGTTCATGCGTGGCATGTTAATGTCAAGCAGAATTAAATAGGGCCGAGGCAGGCGTGTATAGCCACCTTCGCCCCGCAGAACGTTGAGCGCATCGACACCATCAATCACATGGGTGCACGCATTGGTTACATGGTGGTGTTGGAAGAAGCGTAGGATATTTTCTGCGTCGATGTAATCATCTTCCACCAACAGAATATGAATAGGTTGGTGTGGCATTGTTTGAATAAACCTCATTGGTGCGCGACAGATGGCTCGTTTAGCTCTTTGCCGTACAACGTTTTTATAAGCGTAGGTATGCGCTAATCCCTGTAGACGCTTGTTGTGGAATATAGAAAAAAAGCGCCTGAGTAAGACTAATCAAGCGCTTCCTCGGAAAAACAAGAGTGACATTACTATAACACAATTTCTTTTGGGCGTAAACATGGTTTTTGATCATGGGGGCATGTCGGGTTGAAGGGGCAAGTCTTTCGGATAGACGACTAATACCCTCATGCTGGGCTACATCCGGTTAATAGGGAAACCCCTTGGCAATAATAAATAAAAAGAGCGCCACCAGTGCGATCACCGGTGGCGCTCTTGGTATTTGTCACTTTTTCACTCGCTCAGTGCAACTCACCTCTTGAGTGAATGTGATCACTTAGAAGCAGAGCCGATAGTACTTGACGCAATGGTACGGAATGGTGACAAACCAGACCTTTTTATAACAGGTGCCGACATAAGGCACTACAATACAGAACTGTTCTAGACGAGTTTCCAAGGGTTCGATGGCGAAATTCTGGTCAGACATGATGTTGCTCCTTTTTTGAAAGTAGGTTGATTTAGTTGCTCAAAGCTGTCTTCATTGTAACCGAGCCCCTGAAGCCAAAATAGAGAAAAAATCTGCCAAAATTCTCTGAATAGCTATCAGTTTGAGGAGCGCACCGATAGATAATCAAGCCAACCCACGCAAGGCGCAGCTAAAGCGTATAAATTTTAGCGCAGAGGTGCACCGCAGCACAAGAAAAATGTCGATTCGTGTAAAAAGGTTGTCCACGCCTATGTCAAGCGGTTTCAAGGGGATTTCAGGATCGAATGACATAATCGAATGACATATACGTGTATCCGAAAACGTTAGACTTCGTATTCTACGCCCACTGTGATATGATCGTAGGATCAGTGTTTTGTCAATGTCCAGTCGTGAGCGTTTTTAGTCTACCGCCTATTCAATTACATCGTTTGTGCAATATATTGTGGTTCAAATATATTGTCTACAGGATATTGTCTACAGGAACTACCAACCGTCATTCAAAAACAGACGCAGATTTCTTGTGACCTAGCGGTTGCCCGAATTTTGGTTTGAGCTGATCTGCGTTTTACATTTTAACTACAACAACCGTTGAGGGGTGACCATGCTTCGTGTCAAAATTATCTGCACAATTGGTCCTGCCAGTCGTGACATAGGGATCTTAACGAAACTAATTAGCGCCGGGATGAACGTCGCTCGACTCAATATGAGTCATGGTACACATGAATATCATAGTGAAACGATCGATCGTGTGCGGGCCATTTCTGAACAATTACAGAAACCGGTGGCGATTTTGGCCGACTTGCAAGGGCCAAAATTGCGGGTTGGCAAAATGCAAGAGGGCGGCGTACCAATTAAGGCGGGTGAAGAATTAGTCTTGACCAGTGAAGATATCATTGGCATGCCTGGTCGTGTGCCCATTCAGTACAAGGATCTGCCGCGACGGGTGCGCGAAGGCGAAGTGATTTTGATCGACGACGGTCTCCTCGAAGTAGTCGTCTTATCGGCCAACGATACCGAAATTGTCACGCGGGTGGTGGTGGGTGGTCTATTGTCGGATAACAAGGGCATGAATTTACCCGATGCCTCTTTGGATATTCCAGCCTTGACCGAAAAAGATCGCGAAGATGTCAAGTTTGCACTGGATCGCCAGGTGGATTGGGTTGCGCTGAGCTTTGTCCGTACGTCCGCCGAAGTAGAAGAGTTAAAGGCGATTATCCAACGCGATTCGACCTTTGGGCGCGCGATTCCGCTGATCTCTAAGATTGAGAAACCGGAAGCCGTGCGCAATATTGATGCCATTATCCAGGCTTCCGACGCGATCATGGTGGCCCGTGGTGATTTGGGCATTGAAACCCGCCCCGAAACCGTGCCAATGGTCCAAAAAATGATTATTTCCAAGTGTCATGCGGCGGCCAAACCGGTGATTACCGCGACGCAGATGCTGGATTCGATGATCCGCAACCCACGCCCGACGCGTGCCGAAGCGAGTGATGTGGCCAACGCGGTGCTAGATGGCAGCGACGCCATTATGCTTTCCGGCGAAACCGCCAGTGGCGCTTATCCTGTGCAATCGGTGCAGACAATGGTCAAAATTGCCGAAGAAGCCGAGCGCGAACGCGAACGTACAGGTTCACGTATTGTTTATGAACAGCCCGTTGTCTTTACCTCGGCTGGCGCCATTTGCCATGCGACCGTGCAGACCGCCGCCGATGTCCATGCCAAAGCGATTATTGCCCCGACAATTAGCGGCGCCACCGCCCGGTTGATTGCCGCTTTCCGCCCACAAGCGCCAATTGTCGCCATCACGCCGAGCCCTATGGTGCAACGGCGCTTATGTTTACACTGGGGCATCTATCCACTGTTGACCCGCCGCCTGAATAATACCGATGAAGTTGTGGCCGACGCGATCAATATTGCCCAGATGAAGGGCTTTGTGCATGAAAATGACACGATCGTCTTGACCGCTGGGATGGTCGGCAGCGTACGGAGCGCCACCAACTTGATGATGGTGCGCACCCTCGAACGGGTTTTGGTCCGCGGCACCGGCGTGGGCCAGCGCGAGGTGGCCGGGCGGATTTTGCGCATTCAGCCGCCATTGCATGGGGATGATCTGTTGGTGGGACCCCATGACATTATTTTTGCCGATCGGATCGATCAAACCTGTTTTCAACTGTTACAACGGGCGGGCGGTCTGATCACCCGTGAAGGCGGGTTGGACAGTTTGGGCGCGGTGGTGGCTATGGAGATTGGCTTGCCTGCCTTGATTGGCGCTGACGGCGCGCTAGATGAATTGGTCAACGGTACACCTGTCATTTTGGACGCTGGCGCTGGGCAAGTGACCCAATGGAAGAGTGTGGCCGCCATTAGGCGTGGCAGTTGATTGTCGCTATTTGCTTGATGGGGGTCGATCAGGTATCCTTGGCTTCGTACATTTTTAATTTGGCTGCTTGAGATTTGGACGCAAGGAACATTATGGACGTTACATCCATTCGGCAACAGCAGATTGTTCTGATGAAAAAGACCCTGGATATTTTGGGCAATGTTTTGGCATCGGTTAGTCAAGCCGTGGCCACGACTCTGCAGGATGACCAGGACGGTCCTCAGGGGTGGACTGTAGTCGAAGTCGTCTGTCATTTGCGTGATTTTGATGGTTTCTTCCAACAGCGGGCACAGATGATGTTAGACCAAACGTCACCCCAACTACCCGCCTTTGACCAAGCCGCACTGGCCGTTGAACGCGATTATATCAGCCAGGATGTCCACTTGGTTTACGATGAGTTGGTGGAATCGCGTCGACAGTTTGTCGAATTTTTTACCAAGCTTACACCCGAACAATGGGAGTGCGATGGCACTCATCCCACACGCGGTCATTTTACGATGACTGACGCGGTTATGCAGGTAAGCTTTCATGACGCCACGCATATTGAACAGATTACACGGATTTTGAATGGTGGATAAAATAGTTAAGGGTCAATCCCTATTTACGATTGACCCTTAACTATTTTATCCACTACCTACCGCTTCCCAACACCTATGGCAAAATTTATTCTAAGCACTCTATACACCGCACTGTTGTTGCCGATCTATTTGCATTGGAGTCGTCAGCAGACAGAGCACCAGATCGACAAGATGCAAGAGGCGGTCTTTAATACGCCGGGAGCTGAAGCCATTGTGACCGCCCCTGTTCTGCTGGGCGGCGTGATGTTGCTGATTTTTCATTTTCTAGTCGCCCGGCGCGCCTTGAATTTGAAAACTTGGCAGGGTATATTGAGTCTGTTTGTCAGTATTGGGGTCGGCTTGGGTATTTTTATGCTTCCCACGCAAAACGTTCAGTAACGCCGTATCACTTTCTCACATGGCGCATCCACGCGTCCGCATGACCCTCCACCACCTTCATGCCAACTGCTTCCCTGGGGCCACCTCCCACGCGATTATCCATAAAACTGTAGGCCTGATAGTAACAATAGAAAGGAATTATCACGCCATGATCCATGCGGCGATTGATCCGACTCAACCGAAGGGTTGGCTTGTCGGCCCTTGGAATTCTCCGGTGCCGATTCCGATTGGTTATGCCAATCAAGGCATCCAAACATTGCATTATCATGCCCAAATGTACGAGGTTTATCTGATTGCCAAAGGTACAAGCACGGCGCTTGTCAATGGGGTCGAAGTGCCATTGCAGGCGGGTGATATGCTGGTCGTTGAACCAGGAGAAGTGCATACATTCAGCGCGAGCTCACCTGATTACTTGCATTTTGTGTTGCAAACCCCTTTTGTGCATAATGATAAGCAGTTGGTTGTCACCGTTCATGAATAACCAGTGGCGCTTGAGCCAACATATCTGCGACTCTATTAGCAACCGGGAGGCTACATCGTCATTATGTCCGCTTTGCTTCAACAATTATTTTCACTAGAAGGCAAAACTGCCCTCGTCACGGGCGCATCCGGCGGCATTGGCGCGATCCTGGCGACGGCATTGGCCGAAGCTGGCGCACGAGTCGGCGTGCATGGGCGTTCCACCGAAAGAGTGGCCGAAGCCTGCCACCAGATTGAAGCAAAAGGTGGCCAAGCGGTTCCCTTTATCGCCGATCTAAGCGAAGTAGCCGCCAATCGCAAGTTGATCGATGAGGCCGCCGCCAAGCTCGGGCGGCTTGATATTTTGCTCAATTGCGCCGCCATTAACCGCCGCAAACCGCTCAGCGAGATCACACCGGATGATTACGACGCCATTATGGCCACCAATTTGCGCAGCCTGTTTTTTCTCTGCCAAGCGGCCCAGCCCCATATGCGGGCGCAGGGTGGTGGCAAAATTATCAATATCAGTTCGATTAATGAACGTTATGGCTTAGGCACCGTCTCTGTGTACGGCGCGGCCAAAGCGGGCGTTGCGCAAGTGAGCCGCGTGATGGCGGTGGAATGGGCCAAAGATAATATTCAGGTGAATTGTATTGTGCCTGGTTTTATCATGACACCATTGACGGCGCAACCGCTTTGGGGCGTAGAGCAGCGTAGCCAATGGCTCCATGATCGCATTCCGCTGCGCCGGCCCGGTCTGCCAGAAGATCTGATTGGGGCGACTTTGCTCTTGGCCTCTAGCGCGGCCAATTATATGACGGGCAGCGCCATTACCGTGGATGGCGGTTTTTTCGCCGGTGGTTCGTGGGAGCGCGATCAATAGTGCAGACCTATTCGCATCTAATTCTCACCGCCGTCCTCAACCGTAAATTAAAGCACCAGGCCCAGCGCAATCCCAACGCGTCTGCTCGCCCAATATTCGCTGGCCAAGGGTTGCCGCCGCTCAAAAGCACTGCCTTGCTGATCGGTTCCGTCGCACCCGACATCCCGTTGATCCTGCTGACCATTGGCTTTATCGCATCGGACATGCTCGCCGGGCACAAAATGGGGCCGGATCTCGATGCCAGCCAATCCAACGTGGCTTATTTATTCCGTTACCTATTCTTCCACAACCGGTGGGTGCTGACGTTGCATAACCTCTTTCATGGCCCCCTGGTGCTCATTTTTTATATGGCTATTGGCTATGGGGCCTGGCGCTTTGGCAAAAATTGGGGTGCGTCACTCTTCTGGTTTGCTTTTTCTTGCGGGTTGCACACTCTAGTTGACATTCCCCTGCACACCGATGATGGCCCTTTGCTCTTCTTCCCCTTCAATTGGGAAACTCGTTTTCACAGCCCGCTCAGCTACTGGGATCCGCGCCACTATGGCAATTACTGGTCACCGTTTGAACATTTGGTGGTCTTTGGTATGCTGATCTATCTGCTTGTCGGTTGGTGGCGTGATCGCAAGGTGAAAATAAATTTGCTTAGCCCTCATTCGTAGGTAAGCTGGCCTGGTGTTTTATTGATGCCCTGGTAGCGAAAACAATCGACAATATGGTCATTGACCAGACCCGTCGCCTGCATAAAGGCATAACAGATGGTCGGCCCGACAAAAGTAAAGCCGCGTTTTTGGAGATCTTTGCTCATGGCCTGCGCCTCGATGGTCTGGGGTGGAATCTCGCGCAAAGTCGACCAGTGGTTAAGGATCGGCGTCCCGTTGACAAAACGCCAGATATAATTGTCGAAGCTGCCAAAGGCTGTTTGCACAGCTAAAAAGGCGCGGGCATTTTTGATAAACGCATTGACTTTTAGTTTATTGCGGACAATGCCCGCGTTTTGCAATAACTCCGCCACTTTGTCATCGCCATATCCGGCGACCTTGACCACATCAAAATGATCAAAGGCGACACGGTAATTTTCGCGCTTACGCAAAATTGTAATCCAACTCAGCCCCGCCTGCGCACCCTCTAGGCAGATCATCTCGAAAAATTTGCGGTCATCATGGACCGGCACCCCCCACTCTTCATCATGATATTGCACATAGATCGGGTCACTCGTCGCCCAGCCGCAGCGTGTTATGGTCATCATTTTTCTCCCGTGGCGTTGTTTTGTATGATCGTAGTTTTGTCTATCAGTATACCAAACCCTCGTGACAACGGGCTGTCAGGAAGGGTTTGGGGAGCAGGTTGACTATACTCACTTTTGGTCAATGGCAATGACCAAGGGGCAGGTGTCAGTTTTACAAAGAAACAACGGTTATACAGAGCTACAAAGCAAGTTGCTCTGTATAACCGTTGTTTCTCCGTGGGCTCTGTTTAAGTTTTCCTCTGTGGGCTCTGTGTAACCGCTGTTTAATGGTGCCAAGGTAAGTTCTGCGATATCCATTATGCCAAGCACGTTGCAAAATTGAAATCTATGCTGATTGCTCAAGTCGGCTGGGTTTCTGGTAGAATGGGTCAAGTTAAATTAATGTACATGTGCCCTATGACAGGAACCCCAATGCCACCATCTCCACCCACCCAAGCCAAGCGCGTCACCGATCAGAGTGGCTTGCTGATCACTGTGCTCTTGCTCTTTGATAGCTTTCACTATGTCTTTGGCCGTGAGTTGCATCTGTATATCAGCCCGAACGTTTCGGCAATGTATGTGATGATCATCAGCACCGCAGAAATTGCACTCTATGGGTTTGTCACCCGCCAGCTTGATTGGCGTGTGCTGCGCCGCCATCTCTGGTTTTTTCTGGCGATCGGCGCGTTGATCGGCTTTGCCACCAATCTCGGGTATACGGCGCTCGGCTCGGTTGACCCCGGCACCGCCTCTATGTTGGGCAAAATTGGCACCATCTTCGCGATTGGGTTTGGCATGATCTGGCTGCGTGAGCGTTTTACAGGCTGGCAATGGCTGGGCGCGCTGATCGCGATTGGCGGCAGCTTTATCATCGCCTATCGGCCAGGAAACTACCTGCAATTTGGTTCGCTGCTGCTTTTGCTCGAAGCCCTGCTCTATTCGTTGCATACCACACTCGTAAAACGGTATGGCGGTGAGATTGATTTTATTAACTTTTTCTTTTTCCGACTCTTAGCCACCGCCACGATCTTGTTTATGCTGGCCGTGGGCACCCGCGCCCTCGCCTGGCCCAGCGCCATCGCCTGGCGCTGGCTCATTGTCACGGCGACGGTTGATGTTGTGATCAGCCGCATCTTCTATTACGTCGCGTTGCGGCGCTTGAACATGAGCGTCCACACGCTGATTCTCACCCTCAGTCCGGCCATCACCGTAATCTGGTCGTTCTGGCTCTTCCGTACCTTGCCAACGCTCCAACAGTTGAGCGGTGGCGCCGCGATTTTGTTCGGCGTGCTGATCGTCTTGTCGCAGCAAAGAACCATGAAGCCGTCCGTTGTCTATCCACCCAAACTCACGAAAGGAGTCACCCAATGAAAATAGCTGGCGATTATACCTTTGAAGCGCCGCGTGACCTGGTCTGGGAAGCGCTCAATGATCCGACCGTGCTTGCCAAGATCATGCCTGGCTGTGAAAAATTAGTCCAGACCGCCGAAAACGAATACGAGGGCGCGCTCAAGATCAAAGTGGGCCCGGTGCAGGGCACTTTTCAGGGCAAAATTAAGCTGTCTGACATCAAAGCGCCCGAGAGTTACCATATGCAAGTGGATGGCCAAGGCGCGCCGGGTTTTGTCAAAGGCGAGGGCAACGCCAACTTGACCGAGCAAGATGGCAAAACGCTGCTGCACTATGATGGCGACGCCCAAGTTGGCGGGCGCATTGCCAGCGTCGGCCAGCGTCTGATCGAAAGCTCGGCCAAGTCGATCATCAACCAAAGTTTGCACGGGTTGCACGAATATATCAAGGCCAAAACCCAAGCCGTCGCGGCCGCCCAAGTGGCCGCCGACACCGCCGCCGACACCGCCAACTCTGAAGAAGAAGCCGCAGCGGCCCGCCAATCGGCTGTCGCTGCGGCAGCATCGGCCGTCGAGCCGCCAAAGATCACCCCACTCTCACAGAGGCAAGTTGCTACCACCGTCGCCAAAGATGTGATGCAAGATCTAGTGCCCGCCAACCAGCGTCCACTGGTTTATGCGATCCTGGCGCTGATTGGGGTGATTATTTTGGTGAGGTTGTTTCGGTCGAACGGTGAGTGACGGGTTAGAAGTACGATCAAATCCGGCGAATACGAATAAGTTTGCAAAATCAATTAGCATTATGCTAATATATCTATATGTATTCAGTCACGTTCACCAAACAAGCCATTCGGGCATTACGTCGAATTCCCAGAAACGTGGCTAATTTGATCCGCGAGAAGATCGATGAGCTTGCCGTTGATCCGTATGCACCACACAATAACATCAAAAAATTAGTTGGACGTCCAGGATACCGTTTGCGCGTGGGTGACTGGCGAGTAATTTACGAATTGCAAGATGAGCAATTGGTTATGCTGATCATTAAGATCGGGCCGAGAGGGGATGTTTACGAATGAACGTACAAGTCATTGAAAAGGACGGCCAGATTGAATGGGCAGTAATCCCTTATCACGAATATCAGAAGCTGCTCGATGCCATGGAGATGTTAGAAGATATTCGTGCCTATGACGAAGCCAAAGCAAATATCCAAGCTGGCGAGGAATTGATTCCAAGCAAAGTCGTTTATGCACTCTTGGATGGCGAAAATCCAATTCGAGTTTGGCGCGAATATCGAGCGTTGACCCAGCAACAATTAGCCGAACAGGCCGGCATCAGCAAGCCTTATTTGTCTCAGTTAGAGTCGGGAAAGCGTCATGGAACAACGAATGTTCTAAACAGAATTGCCCAAGTCCTAAATGTCAGTTTGGAAGATTTAGTCGATGCAAAGGTATAAAATAGCAGAATCGTGATATAACTTCTTGAACGATTTTTTATTTCGCTTGGAGAATATTTCGATGCCAACAGAATTACACCCACAACCTGCCGACTATGCCAAACCTATCGCCGCAGTTGTCGCCCAAATGCCACTGGAACGAGCTGCTCAGGTATATGATTCTGTACGCTTCTTGCAAAGTCACCCGGCCTACCCTCCTTCGATTACGGACGAAGATGACGATTGGCTAAACGACAGCGAAGAGCAAATGCAGGCCGAAGATGAACTTTGGAATGCTGCGCAGGCTCGTCATCAAGATCAATTCGCTGCATTGGCCGCCGTGGCGCGCACACAGATAGATGAAGATATGCACCGACCGGTTGAAAGCGGCAAACAACAGCCCATCGCTAGTCTACATGCAGACATGGCTTGGGTGAGCGAAGATTTCGACAAGCCATTCTCCGATTAATTTAGATAGGTGCAGCCAAGAGCGTGTACTCAATTGGCTAAATCGGTTGAAGGAAACAATTTGATGAACGAAAAATATCTACTGCACAATGTTCGGCCAATGGGCGGCGCAGCGGTTGATCTGCTGATCGCGGATGGGTGCATCGCGCAGATGGCGCCATTGATTACGCCGGATGCGACCATGACACTCATTGACGGCCAGCATCAGTTGCTTCTGCCTGGTCTGGTCAACGCCCATGCGCATATTGACAAAAATCTGTTCGGCCATCCCTGGCACAAAAACCAGACGCCCGAACCGCGCCGGATCGTTGATTATGTGGATAATGAACGCCGGGTGCGTCGTGAATCCAACCTTTCGGCGCGCACGCAATCGGCGCGTGAGGTGCGGCTGGCGCTGGCTGCTGGCGTCACCCATATTCGCACCCATGTAGACATCGACACCGAGGCCGGCCTGGCGCACTTTGAAGGCGTCTTGGCCACGCGTGACGAATTCCATGCATCGTTGACCATGCAACTGGTCGCCTTTCCGCAGAGTGGCATGCTCATTCGTCCCGGAACAGTAGACCTGCTCGAAACCGCGGTCAAGCTGGGGGCAGACTGTATCGGCGGCCTCGATCCTTCGACGGTTGATCGTGACCCCGTGCGCCATCTGGACACCATTTTTGCGATCGCAGACCGGCATGGTGTGGAATTGGATATTCATCTGCATGAGCCGGGCACGTTGGGCGCGTTTGCTGTGGAGTTGATCGCCGAACGGACGCGGGTCTTGGGATTACAGGGCCGCGTCACAATCAGCCACGTCTTTTGTCTGGGCATGATCGATGACGCTTATCTCAATCGTTTGATCGATCTCCTGCTGGAAAACCGGATTGCCATTATGTCGCTCGGCACGGGGGTGGGGGCCTTTCCGCCGCTCAAACGGCTATATGTGGCGGGGGTGACGCTCTGCACGGGCAGTGACGGTGTACGCGATACGTGGGGGCCCTATAACAACGTTGATATGCTGGATCGGGTGAAAATGCTCGGCTATCGCAGTGGCTTGCGGCGCGACGAAGAGGTGGAATTGCTGTTGGATATTGCCACCCACGGCGGTGCGAAGGTGATGGGTGACGCCCAATATGGCTTAGCGGTCGGCTGTCGCGCCGATTTGGTCGTCGTGCCGGGTGATACGCCCACCGAAGCGGTGATCAATTTGCCGTCGCGCACCTATGTGTTCAAAGCTGGGCAGTTGGTTGCCCGCGATGGGCGCTCTCTTGTCTGAATGATGAAAATACAAATGGGCAACCCCCACCACTTATTGAGCGCTGGGCTGATCCTGGTGACGATGCTCAGCTTGCCAACTGGCTGTAGACCAATTATGCCACAGCCCAGCCATTCTTCGCAGACGGACGCCGAAAAATCGAAGCTTGAGGAACTCAACATGAATTTGATCACTGCCGCAGGCCGGGGCGATGCTGCGGAGATTACCAGCCTGTTAGCCCAGGGAGCAGACGTTCATGCCCGTGATCAACGTGGGATGACGGCCTTGATCGCCGCGGCCTATTCGAATCACCTGGCTGTCGCCAAGCAATTAATCGAGGCTGGTGCCGATGTGAACGTGCAGGATGACACGCGCCAAAGCGCCTATCTGATCAGCACCTCAGAAGGTTATCTTGATCTGCTTAAACTGACGCTGGCGAACGGGGCGGATGTGCATAGCCTGGACAGTTACAATGGCACGGGCTTAATTCGCGCCGCAGACCGCGGCCATGTCGAGATTATTGCCGAGTTACTCAAAACTGACATCGCGATCGATCATATCAATCGTCTCCAATGGACGGCGCTGCTAGAGGCGATACTTCTCGGCGACGGTGGGCCGCGCCATACAGAGGTGGTGCGGCTGTTGGTGAAAGCCGGGGCCAATGTAAATTTGGCCGACGGCAGTGGCGTCACACCTTTGGCTCATGCTCGCCAACATGGTTATACAGCGATCATCGCGATTTTGGAAGCCGCGGGTGCGCGCTGAGTTCAATCGCAAATGGGCTTGTCATGTTTAGTAATGCAGGTTATACCGATAGATGGTAATACGTAGGGGCATGCGGTCGGCGGCGGGCCAATATTAATTTTGACCCTGATGATAATTCGCCGCCGATTGCGTGCCAGGCTGTGCGACCAATTCCCGTTAACGAACACGGGCACGCAATCGGCGGCGAAAATTGTTGGTGGGATTTCCTATAATTGAGTCCGCCGCCGACCGCATGCCCCTACGATACCTCAATGATTGGCCTACTCCTTCGTAACGTGACAAACCCCGTAATTAACTTACCCCTTCAACCAACGGTCAAACCATTCAAATGCTTCGGACTGCATGGCTAGATCAAATTTGTGTGGGCCAGGGTAGAACGAGGCGCGGTAGCAATCACTTGCACCGGCTTTGGCGTAGACTTCGCGCAGGATGACGTCGGCGCGCTCCATTTCGGGCATGGTAAAGAGGTTATCTTCGATATCGTTGAGCACGAGGGTGGGCAGTGGCACGCGCAAGCCTAGAATTTCTGGGTAATCAAGTTCGTTGGGCAAGAGCGGGGTATAACACATCCAGGTATGCGTATAGGCCTTGTTGAGCAGATAGTCGCGCCAGGTGTTCATCATGCCCACACAGATCGCACACGCAATGCGCGGATCGGCGCCGCCCAGCATCACCGTGCGCAGGCCACCACCCGACAATCCGCAACAGCCAACGTGCGCCGTATCGACATCTTCACGCGCGCAAAGCACATCCAGCGCGCGCTGATCTTCGGCTAAAAAGACCCCTGGCCAGGTGGTGCCGGCACTGAAGAGAGATTTAGACATAATCTCTTCGTGGTCGCTGGCCCAACGATTATAGGCTCGAATCCCTGCGTGGTCGTCACGCGCTGGGTCGCGCACGCCGTTGCGAATCACCTCTGGCACATCGGCCAAAAGCACGCGTCGGCTGCCAAAGGCAAACGCGTCATGCACCAACACGACATACCCGCGTTTAGCCAATTCATTTGCCCAGGCCACCCCCCCATAGGCATCCTTGTGTTGCACCATCATGGGGTGCATGTCGTCGGACGTGCGCGTGATCTTCTCAAAGCCAAAAAATTTGTTCCCGCTATGGTCATGCAACCCAATCATGCCTGGCAATTTGCCCGTGGCATTGGCTGGTTTCAATAAGACGGCGCGCGTCGCTGGCCCATAGGGCAATTGCCAGGAGAGCTCTTCGATGTGCAAACCATCATAGATGAACTGGCGATGCACAGTCACCTGAGGTATGCCACCGGTGTCGGGTTGGGCCAGGCGTTCGGCCAAACGTTGGCGGGCGGCGGTGCGCCAGGTCTCTACATCGGTCCATTGGGCGTTGCGAAAGGAAAAGGCCGCTGGCGCTTCGCCAATCAGCCCGGCTGCCCACGGCCCATACGCGCCAATCATGTTAGGTTGCATGCGTTAATTGCTCCAGGATGAATCTTTTGAATGGGTAAAAAGGCGATCCCACCCGCGCTCAATCGGCTCCCGCCCTGTTTGGGGAGCCGATTGAGCGCGGGTGGGGTCTTATCCTTGCGAATGCTCGGTCAGGCTGAACCAATTGCCACAGCCATCGCGAAATAATGCTTCGATGCCATAGAACTCTTTGGTCGGCGGCTTGAGAAATTCGATGCCTTTGGCCGTCAATTCTTCATACGTCTTTTGGCAATCATCGGTCTCCCAAACACCGCCACCCAATGCTTGCTGTTCAAGCAACGTGTGGATCGCTTGGGCTTGCGTTGCAGTAAACATGGGCGGTTTTGGTTCGGCCAGGACGATTTCGAACCCAGGTTGCGTGGGGGGTGAGACTGTCAGCCAACGGAAACCATTGTCCATGACAACATCCGTATGGACAATGCAACCAAGTTTGTTGACGTACACATCATATGCCTTGTTCTGGTCGAGGACGAATAAGCTCACATGCGAAAGTTTTGTAATCATTGGCTTGCTCCTTTTTTGCGCTACGCTGTGATATAGATGCCGAGGCTGCCCCTCTCATTGATGGTATTGCACCACCATTCAAACGGCAACTTCAGTCAATATAGCACAATTGTTCTGTTTGTTCTTCTTGAAAATTGCGCACTTGAGCGACGGCTGGCAAGCCATACATGGTGCAGAAGCAGCCAGGGATAAATTTGTAGGGATTGCGCCGTTGGGCCAAGACGCGCGCTCGGTAGATCGAAGGTGACCAACCGACCGTCTTATGAAAGCGCGTGCTAAAGGATCCTAAACTTTCAAAACCCACGGCCAGGCAGATTTCGGTAATTGAGAGTGAACTGTTGGCCAATAGCTCTTTGGCCTTTTCGAGCCGTTTGCGCACCAGGTATTGATGGGGCGTTTCGTGGAACAAGCCATGAAACAGGCGTACAAAATGGTAGCGCGATAGATGGGCGCGCTGGGCGATAGCGGCCAGTGACAAAGGTTGCTCCAAATTCTCGTCGATATAAGTACGGGCGCGTTCGAGTTCAGGTAAAGGTTGCATCGGATCGTGATCAGCTTGAGGCGACCTCTCCCCGCTCTTTCCTGCTGGGCATTAACAAAATAAATCGGTAACGGGTCCGTCAACCTGCTGGGTATTAACCAAATAAGTCAATAATGACTCAGCCAACCTGCTTCAGCAGGTTTCCCGTAGCAGGCGTCGAATTCATTCGACGCGGCACGCCCACCAATGACCGAATTAAATGGTTAACGCCCCTTAGGGGAAGGCTAGGAAGGGGTCGTATTTTGCTGTAGCAAGTGCATGACCAACAGGGCAATCCAGGCAGCAAGCGAGGCTTCTAAGACGTGCAACTGGCCGATCTGGAGCAGCGCCGTATTGGTCAGTGCGCCAATCACTTGCCCGAC
>JAPLGZ010000492.1 GCA_026389895.1 Chloroflexota bacterium
GCCGGCGGCCAACCCCACTGCACTAACCAGTAGCAAATTGTCGACTACCATTGTGTCCTCCTTTGTTAATGTCCATTCGATACTGTTGTTGGCGAATGGACGCCGTAGTAAGCCTGAGTGTACGCTATTCCTGTAACAAACCCGGCCATGACCTTGTAACAACCAGGTAACAAAATCGGCGTCAATGGCTCAAAATGAGCTGGCGACTATTGATCACTAACTTGTCATCCGCGCGTCACTGCTCCTGTTGTCACTGCCTCTTAGCGCGAGGATGAGTCAATTTGTACGAACAATTAAAATTTCTGCAAAACGCGGGGAGGGGTGCCAGGCCCATTTGATGCATGGTTGGTCTGGCGGAGCATCAAAACGCTTGCGTTACGCATGCGCGCCCATGCCTTGGCCGTTGCAAGAGGCCCAGGCCAATCTGATCCGGCTCTCGGTCGGGATTGAAGAGAGCGCGGATCTAATCGCCGATTTACACCAGGCTTTAGGGCAAAGCGCGTAGGTCTTTTAGGGTCGACTGACCATTAACTTAGTGGCGTCTTTACTGGCATCGTCCTCTAAGCGCTTTCGGGTTGCGTCGGATAATCGATCCGGATGGTGTCAAACTCGATCACGCCGCTGGGTAAATAGGTATAGTCTGGCTCATAGTCTCGATGGGTGCGCAGGCGATCTTTCTCTTCGTAAGGGGCGTTTAGGGGCACGACGTTGAGCGGGAAGAGCACCAGGATCAGATCGCAATTGACATCTTTGAGGGCATCGCGAATATCGCCATAGCCGTAGAGTTGGGTCAAATCGTGGCGGCCACCGACACAAGTCCACTGGGCGGGATCGGCGGAAAGCAACAACGTCTGCTCGCTCCACTCTGGCGTAATTTCTAGTGCCTGGCCGGTGAGCGCAAAGTTGGGGCGCGTCTCCCCGACATCGGCTTGCACCCAGAGCGTTAAGCGCGACCCTTGCAAATTAACGTTGCCGCGCAGCCGCACGGTCATCGTTGCATTGGTCAGATCGCGGTCTTTGTGGTCAGCCAGAAAACGGTTAACGCCGATTTCCGCGGCAAACTTTTCGGTGTAATAGGTGGGATGCGTGTACAAATAGGTCAGCAAGTGCAAATAGCCGGCCCCTGGCGCCGAGTGATTGGGATCAACACGCCACGGGCCGCGTGTAATCAATACCCCGTCCTTGATCTCTGGCCGTATGTCGCTCGTGCCCCACGCGCACCAGCCGCCGGAGCCATTGTCAAACGTTTCGATATAGGGTGTGCGGTCCAACGTTGGGTCTCCTTGTCTATAAAGTCTGTAAATAGGCTAGATTAAATCACTCACTCATGTTACATAGTGATCTAACAAGCATCGTAGGGGCACGCTGTCGGCGGCGGGCCCAGAGCATCAAACACCCTTCGCCGTCGATTGTGTGCCCGTGTTCGTCAACGGGAATACTCGCACAGCCGGGCACGCAATCGACGGCGAAGCTAGATAAAGGGACAAAATAACTGGTGCCCGCCGCCGACCGCATGCCCCTACCCTGCTCGCTACGCAGCCGCGTCACATGAGTCAATCAATACAAAAGCTCGGACGATGACTATTATATTTGGGCGGAAATTAATCTTAACCACGGGCCGGTTCTGCCATCTCTAGCCGGGCCTTGGCAGCCAGCGCGGGCAGATGCGCTTCGTGAGCCATCACCTGTTGGAGAAAGCGCATGCGCTGCGGGGATGCGCTTTTACGCATCAACTCAGAATGGGATTGGTCCACCCAGAAGCGCGCTTTGCCCGCGATAAAGTTCTCCAACTCCTGAAGTTCTGCGGGCGTTTCGCAGTGGGCGCAGGTATTGATCGTAAACATGCGGCGCGCTTTGCTGCCGCCAAAGGCTGCATGCATCAAATTATGGTTAAAGGCGACCACATCGCCTGGTTCTGATTCGAGCGGAATTGCGGGCACCTGATTTTGCTCAATGCCCCACAGCGTAGCCGACTCACGGGCTTTACGGGCATCCCATGTATCGCGCAAATCTGGGCGGTGAGAGCCTGGAATCACACGCAAACAACCGCTGTTGGTCGTCACAGGATCCAAATAAAAGGCCACCTTCAAATATTGACCGATCGTGTGAAAGCCATCGCTATGCCAGCGGGTGTCACCAGTATAAAAATTGCCGTCACCCCCCAGATAATTAAAATTGTCCCCGATTAAGCTGCTGATCAAATTGACAATGCCTGGGTGATCGAGCAACGTGCAGAGCCGTTCGCGCTGGTCGATAAACGGTACGACCACTGAACGTTGCGAGCCGTCATGGACAACACCGCGATCGCGGAAGACAGCCTCAAATTCTTCACTGATCCAGCCAATCTGATCTTTTACCAGACCGGGTAGAACCAGGTAGCCAAAAGTGTCGAAGAATTGTTTTTGTTGCGGTGTAATACCCAATTTATTCCTCGCTTCCATTTTTAGATAAAAATATCAAGCACTACTTAACCTATAAGTTGAGCACCTATCTCACTAGACCGGGAAATAAAAGGGATGGTATACAATATATCTATGATTGCAAACCGTGTCAAGCGTTTATTTGGCAAGGCTTACGACCTCACTGAAGTGCACCATTGATAACCAAGTTGTTACAAAAGTAGCATCGGTTCTGTTACTATTCATGGATAGAATCGAATCGAAGTTTTTGCACTCGCGGCTGGCGAAACTTTCTGAATGGACAAATGCGCTAAAAGTGAGATAATGGGTGCGGGTTGATTGGCGGCAGCGTCGGGCGACCATAAATTTGTTTTGTCGAGAGAACGATAACCTGGAAAGATGACGATTATGCAGACGCTGGTCCCTGGCACACTGACAATTGGTAGTTATGCCGCGTTCGCCCCACTCTGTTGGCAGGATGGCGATAGGGCGCGGGGTCGGGATATTGAGTTCTTACGCGCCTTTGCGGCACAGTTTGGCCTGCAAGTTGTGGTGCGTTTTTTTGAGTTCGACCGCCTTTGGGAACGTCCGGGGCGCGATGAAATTGACCTGGCCGCGGCCAGTATCGCACCCCTAGCAAGCCGCCATTCACCCGGTGTTGTGTGGACCGAACCCTATGTAACCGTGCAACGGTCGCTGTTGATCCGGGCCACCGATCACGCCAAAAAGACCATTGCGGATTTTGCCGGCCAGGTGATCGCGGTGACGCGCGGCTCAACCGCCGATCTAGATACGGTGCAGCGTAAACCGGCTACAGCGCGCGTGGTCTATTATGCCAACCAAGAGCAGGCTGTCCACGATCTGCTCACCGGGCAGATCGACGCCTTTGGCACCGGCGATCTGTGCAGCCGCTACCTGGCCGAGCAAAACTCTGGGCAACTGGCCGTGACCGATGTCCATGATATGGCACAGCCCGAACACTTCGCATTTGCCGTGCGCGAGGCGAGCCAGTTGCTCGATCTGCTAAACGCCTTTATCCATGAGCATCGGGCGCGTTACTAAACGTTTTGAACTTTTAACCGCAGGCATTTATCCTAGAATTCTCGCTTTTTCTCTGCGCCTTTGCGCCGCTGCGTTAAAATTTTACACATGCATAATATGAAATAATCAGTCTCGCTTAAATAAGGATGAATTCTAATGAACAATAAAGATAATGCCAGTTACATCACCGAGATTGCGGCGTGGCGTAAGCAGCGAGAAGCCGATTTACGAGCGCCCGATAGCTGGTTATCACTGGCCGGTCTGTTTGTGCTTAAGAATGGCTACAATACCATCGGCAGCGCCCAAACCAACGATATCATCTTGCCCACCAGTGCGCCAGACGAATTAGGCCTGATCGAGTTTCGGGATGGTCAAGCCAGCTTACATGTGACAACAACGGTCCCTGTCTTTGTGGACGGTGAATTGGCCCAACGGGCGACTTTGGTGGACAATGCGGACCATAAAAAACCGACGCTAATTACCGTTGGTGATGTCAGTTTCTTTGTCCATACCTTTAGTGGTCAAGCGGCGATTCGCGTGAAAGATCGCAGGAATCCGCTGATCAAGGCCTTTGCCGGTTGCGAGTGGTATGCCGTCAAACCAGAATATCGGGTGCAGGGTAAATTTGTGCCGCACACGACACCACGCGCCATCCCGATCAAAACGACGGTGAATACGCCAACTCAATATAAGAGTGTGGGCGTCATCGAATTCACGCTGGATGGTCAAGCCCTAAGTTTTGCTGCCCAGGACTACGGCATCCCGAACGAATTGGCGATTGTCTTCCGTGATGCCACATCGGGCCACCAGACCTATGGTCCGGCCCGCTTTTTAACGGTGGCGGTCGACGCCGAAGGCAATGCCGTGGTTGATTTTAATAAAGCCTACAACCCGCCCTGTGCGTTCACCCCTTATGCGACTTGCCCGCTGCCGCCGCGTGAGAATATTCTATCCGTGCCCATTGAGGCTGGTGAGCGTTATACGGAAAATGGCGCACATGGTCACAGCGAGTTGAGAGAAGAAGTGATTGTTGTATAACTAACGCGACCTCACCCCCGCGTCCTGCGGACGCCCCCCTCTCCTGAACGATAGGGCTGTTTCAGAAGAGGGGAGCAGGGCAAATGCTTGTCTCCCCCTCTCCTGAACTCAGCCTTTTGATTCAGGAGAGGGGGACGCCCAGGGGGCGTAGGGGGTGAGGCCGCATTTCATCAAAGGATTCATCAAGCATGACGCACTTATTTGATACTTTTACACTGCGTGGGGTCACCTTCCGCAACCGGATTGGCGTTTCGCCGATGTGTCAATACAGCTCAGAAGATGGCTTTGCCACCGACTGGCACCTGGTGCATCTGGGCGCACGCGCCGTCGGTGGCGCGGGGCTTGTGATTGTCGAGGCTAGCGCCGTGCAAGCTAATGGACGCATCTCTCCGCATGATCTTGGCATTTGGCAAGATGAACATGTGGCTAAACTTCGCTCGATCACCGAGTTTATGGCCAGCCAAGGCGCGGTGCCTGGCATCCAATTGGCCCATGCCGGTCGCAAAGCGAACACCGCGCGTCCTTGGGAAGGCGGGCAACCGTTGCCGAATCCCCACAATAGTTGGCAGATCGTCGCACCCAGCGCAATGCCCTTTCGCGATGGTTATCCGACCCCGCACGAACTCACGTTGGCCGAGATCGAAGGTGTCAAGCAGGCGTTCTGCGCGGCCACGCAACGAGCCGTCCAAGCTGGCTTTAAACTGATCGAAATTCACGCGGCCCACGGTTACTTGTTACATAATTTCTACTCCCCGATCGCCAATCAACGCCAGGATGCTTATGGTGGCAGCTTTGACAATCGGATTCGCCTGTTGCTTGAAGTGGTGCAGGAAGTTCGTCTGATTCTGCCCGACGACCTACCGCTCACGGTGCGGATATCGAGTACGGATTGGGTGGAAGGCGGTTGGGACGTGGAAGATAGCATTGAACTGGCCAAACGACTCAAACAAGCTGGCGTCGATCTGGTGGATTGCAGCTCGGGCGGCAACGTGGCAACGGCTAAAATCCCCATCGCGCCTGGTTATCAAGTTGGTTTTGCCCAGGCTGTACGTGAGCGCGCAGGCATTGCCACCGCAGCGGTTGGCCTGATTACGCAGGCAGAACAGGCGGAGCAGATTATTGCCAGTGAGCAAGCCGATCTTGTGCTGCTGGCCCGCGAGTTATTGCGCGACCCCTATTGGCCGCTGCATGCAGCGCAGCGCCTAAACCAGACGCTTACGCTACCGCCGCAATATGCGCGGGCATTTTGAGCTTTATTTATTCGGAATGGCTTAAGAGAATAAAATAGACCGCCAATGCCTATGCGCCTTTCTCATCTAATGCAAAGGCGCGCCACATACGCCCGTTCCTCTGGTCCGAACCAGGGTGGATCACCAGCGTGTGCGTTTTCTTGCATGCGCGCTGGTTTCGATGTCGCCGGGATCGCGACATGACAACGCGGGTCGCTCAATCCCCATTTGAGCAACGCCTGCGCCCATGTGGTCACGCCGAACGGTGCAAGCGGCGCTAATGCTGCGCTTGTGGGTGGCTGGCGCATCAAATTGCCGCCACCCAGCGGCCGCATCACCACCACCCCTAAATTGAGTTCGGCGGCCAGCGGCAAGATCTCGCGCGCCACATCGCGTTCCAGTGGATTATAGGGAATCTGAATCGCGGTGATGCGCCTCGTCTGCATGACCCGTTTTAATTCGCCGAAGGCGGATGGACTGTAGTGGGTGGCGCCGATCGCACGCACTTGACCAGCATCACGCAGCGCTTCCAACAGTGCCAGTTGTTCTTGCCACGCGACCAGATTATGAAGTTGGTAGAGATCGATGCGATTGCCGAAAAATTGTAAGGCCCGCGCCACTTGCGCCCGGCCCTCTTGGGCGCTTGGCGTCCAAACTTTGGTCGCAAGCAACACCTGATCACGTCGATCCACTATGGCCTTACCCAGCACCCGCTCCGCTTCCCCATACATCGGCGACGAGTCAAAGAAGTGAGCGCCAGCGTTCAGCGCCGCATCCACCACCGCGCGGGCATTTTGCTCCGCCGCGGCACCACGCACGTCAAAGGTCTGCCATGTTCCCATGCCGACGACCGGCACTTGTAAGCCTGTTTGGCCTAGTGTTCGAGTTTCCATATCGGCTTTACACCCCTTTTTCGGTTGTTTGCAGATCGGTCAACGCCAAGCAAAGATAAGCGCGTGGCTATATCACAACCAACACCTCCAGCGTGCGTGGCCCGTGTACACCCTCCACCCGATTTAATTCGATATCCGAGGTCGCCGAGGGACCAGAGATAAAGGTGATCGGGCGACCGGCGCGCACCGCTGCTTCCAACTGCGGCATGGCTTCGGGCAGCAGGCCAACGATCTGCGCGGCGTGCACGATACAAAGATGATAGTCGGGGACCAGCGAAATGGCGCGACGGCCCTGTAACGCGCCGTGGTCAAGCACAAGCGTGCCGGTCTGGGCAATGCCGAGCGCACAGCCAGTTAATACACCATGACTGCTGCCCAGCGTCTCATAGCTTAAATCGCCGGCATCACGCAGCAGGGTAATGCTGGCCGGTAGCCAAGCCTCAGGCAGATCCGCTGAAATGACCAGCCGCTCCACACCGCGTGCCGCCAACGCCTCCGCAATCGCCGCAGCGAGTTGATCTTCCTCCACACGCCGCACAATCGCTTTATATTCAGTGACACGCTCGATAAAGCGGTCGATGATATCTGCGCGTGGCGCTTCATCGCGCTGGCGATAATCGCGTAGCACCGGTTCCGTTGTAGGTTGCTCTGCAACAAGTCGGCCTGTTGGCGCTCCGTCATGTAAGGCCGTTTGAATGCGCTGTAGAATGCGCTCACGTGTGGTGCTCATGCTTTTGTCCGCTCCTCCCACCATTCGCGAAAAGTCTGCTCTGGTATGGTTGGCATATCGCGCGTGGCTGTCCAACCGCCCAGCAGGCCAGGTAGCGATTTGATATACCCCTCATGTTGCAACGGCCACTGGCCCACTTTGCCCAGCGACTGCGCTCGCTCATACGCGGTACGACTGCTGAAGACTTTGGCCAGCGTTTTGAAGGCCACATTTTCGGGGTCAAGTGCCGCGCGTATGCCGCCTTCGTCCTGTTTCTGGCGCACCACTTCGCCGCGCAGATGGATCAGCACTTCGGGAATATTGATCTTGACGGGGCAGACCTCATAACAGGCGCCACACAAGGATGACGCATAGGGTAGCGAGCCAGCATGTTCGACGCCCACCAGTTGTGGCGTCAGGATCGCGCCAATCGGTCCAGGATAGACCGAACCGTAAGCGTGACCGCCGGTGCGTTCATAAACTGGGCAGATGTTGAGACAGGCCGAGCAACGAATACAGTTGAGCGTTTGCCGCCCGATCTGGTCGGCCAGGACGTCCGTGCGGCCATTGTCCAGCAGCACCAGATGAAACTCCTGTGGCCCATCGCCGGGTGTGACGCCGGTCCAAAGCGACGTATAGGGATTCATCCGCTCGCCGGTTGATGAACGCGGCAACAGTTGCAAAAAGACTTCAAAATCGCGGAAGGTCGGGATCAGTTTCTCGATGCCCATCACCGAGATCAACACCTGTGGCAAGGTCAGACACATCCGCCCGTTGCCTTCGCTTTCGACAATGCAGACTGTGCCAGTTTCGGCCACGGCAAAGTTTGCGCCGCTGATCGCCACCTTGGTTGACAAGAATTTACGCCGTAAATGGGTGCGGGCGACCGCCGCCAACTCCTTCGGCTGATCCGAAAGTTCGCGCACGCCCAATGTCCGCATGAAGATCTCGCGGATCTCGGCGCGGTTCTTGTGAATGGCCGGGACGAGGATGTGGGATGAATGCTCACCGGCCAGCTGAATAATCAACTCGGCCAAATCCGTTTCAACCGCCGTGATCCCCGCGTCAGCCAAGGCCGCGTTAAGTTTAATTTCGTCGGTGGTCAGCGATTTGATCTTGATCACTTCACGCGCCTCGTGCGCCTGCACCAGCCCTGTGATGATGCGGTTGGCCTCGGCGGCGTCCTGCGCCCAGTGGACATGACCACCGGCCTTTTGCACTGCCGCCTCTAACTGGATCAATTGCTCGTCCAGGTGTTCGAGTGTAAACGCCTTGATCGCCCGCCCGGCCTCGCGCAGCTCTTCCCAATCCGATAATTCACTGACCACGTTGGCGCGTTTGGCGCGGATGGTCTGCGTCGCCTTGCCCATGTTACGGCGCAGTTGCGTGTTGGCTAGCGCTGCCGGGGCGTTTTGTTCAAACTTCGGCTCTAGCTCGATTAAGACGGATGTTGGTGTTGGTTTTTTCTTATGGTCGCTCATGCGTCCCCCTCGGTGGTGGCGAGAATTTCGGCAATGTGCATAGTTCGCACCCCGGCGCGTTGACGGTGTAGCGCCCCGCCGATGTGCATCAGACAGGAGTTATCGGCTGCGACACAGACTTCGGCGCGCGTCTCGCGCACGGCGCGCAATTTGTCGCCCAACATCGCCATCGACGTATCGGCGTTCTTGATCGCAAAGGTGCCGCCAAAGCCACAACATTGCTCGGCGTCTGGCAAAGTTACCAGATCAAGGCCTCGCACCGCACGCAGCAAACGTAACGGCGCATCGCCCACCCGCAGCACGCGCAACGAATGACAAGTCGGGTGATAAGTGACGCGATGGGGAAAGTATGCGCCGACATCCTCCACCTGAAGCTGCTTGACCAGAAACTCGGTCAACTCAAAGACGCGTGGCCGCAAGCTTTCCACCTCGCGAATGAGGGCCGGGTCACCCGCCAATTGCGCGGCCATCGGATAGAGATCGCGCACCATGCCGACGCACGAGGCGGAGGGGGCGACGATCACCTCGGCATCCCTAAACACATCGACAAAACGCTGCACCAGCGGGATCGCCTCGCGCTGATAGCCCGTATTAAAATGCATTTGTCCGCAGCAAGTCTGCTCACGACGGAACTCGACGGTGTGACCGAGCCGCTCCAGCAGTTGCACGGTGGCGCGCCCAGCCTGGGGGAAGAGAGTGTCATTGAAACAAGTGATAAAGAGTGAAATGTGCATGGAGGTCTATATTTTGGGAATGCTGGCTATTGCCATGAATAAGATCAATCAGATCGTTTGATCGGTTTACTTGAACAGTGCTTATGATGATTTACTGGTCGATTGCTCATCGTGAGAAGTATACCATATTGGATTCATTGTCGCTGCACCCACTTAGGGAGAGCCAAGATGTTCTACCGTTTGTGGAGCGCAGGCTATTGGTTGGTCAGCTCTGAGATTGCTCGCCGCTTTGGGTGGTCGATATGGTTTTAACCGGTGGCTGGCGCTTACAATTATTTGGCGTGGTATATGTTACACTTTGTCCAATTGATTGGTGCGGTGCGTGCAATGCACTGGTCAGGTGATGGTTTCTAATTTGAAGTTTGAGTGACCAGTGCATTGCACGCATGGGCCGTTCTGATTTGGATTGGCGAAAGCGAAGGATAGGAACATTTATGGGTACAATTCGTGGCGTGGTTGTGACACCGGATGCGCCGGCGCGCTTGGCGATTGGGACGGTGGAGATGCCTGTTCCAGCGGCGTCGGCGGCATTGGTGCGGGTGGCGGCGATCTCGCTGAACCGTGGCGAGGTAAATCGCGCGCAGAACGCGCCGGCGGGGACACCCATCGGTTGGGATCTGGCGGGTACGATTGAACAAGCGGCTGCTGACGGTTCTGGCCCGCCGGTTGGGACGCGGGTGGTGGGCTTTCTGCCGTCTGGCGCGTGGGCTGAAGTGGTGGCTGTGCCGACCCACGCGCTGGCCCCTTTGCCGCATGAAGTGACTTTTGCGCAGGCGGCGACGTTGCCGGTGGCGGGCCTGACGGCGTTGTTCGGGCTAGAGAAGGCGGGCGGGTTACTGGGGCGCAGGGTGTTGGTCACCGGTGCGTCGGGCGGCGTGGGCGATTTTGCTATGCAACTCGCCCGTGAGGCGGGGGCGCATGTGGTGGCGTTGGTGCGGTCGGATGAGCGCGCCGGGCGCGCCAGCGAAATTGGCGCGTCGGTCGTTGCGATTGGCGAAGATGCCAGCGCGGCGGCGGAATATGGGCCCTACGATCTGGTGATTGATGGGGTCGGTGGGCCTGTGTTGGCCAGTGCGCTGCCGTTGCTTGACAAAGATGGTCTGGCCGTGGCCTATGGTCGTACGGTTGGGCAGAACATTACGTTTGATCTGGGACAGTTTTTTGGCAAGGGCGGACTCCGTTTGTACGGCTTCATTCTCTTCCACGAAGTTGTTCGTCAGCCCGCAGGCGCTGGTTTGGCGCGACTGGCAGCGTTGATTGATGCCGGTCGGCTGCATCCGCATATTTCTGTGGAGAAGCATTGGACGGAGATCGGGACGGTGGCTCAACAACTGTTGGATCGTGCTTATCCTGGCAAGGCTGTATTGCATGTTGATTAGCGTTACTGGCGTCAACAATGATTGTCGTCGTCCGACCCGTCAGGTCAGACGACGACAATTGAGGGACGATCTGCCAATCTTATGCTTGATTTAGGTTGACCTTAGGCAACTAGTTGAAGGATTACGCTTGTTGCGCTTGTTCTGCCTGGGCAATGCGTGTTTGTCCCGCCGCTACACCGCGGCGCACTACATCGCTGTAGGGATCATCAGTTGGTAAACAATTTAGCTTTGTGGTCGCCTGCGTATAGTAATGGCTGGCTTCGGCCAGGTTGCCAATGGTTTCGTGCGACCAGCCTAAATTTAGGTAGAGTGATGGATAAAAATTCGCCACGCGCGCATCGTCGCTAGCTTGCGCATGTTGCAAGGCAACTTGGTTCCAGCGCAGCATTTCTGCTGGGTTTTGGTGGCGGGCCAGGAAGTGCGCGGCGATACAGGCCTCGAAATCATTCTGTTGTGCCGCCCAGGCTTGTAAGAATAGTTGGTGTGCGTCGTCAAGACGCGCTTCGCCTTCGGCCTGCATGCCGGCTACACAAAGTTTGACGACCGGATTATCTGGGTCCACCTGGTCTTCTCCCCATAGTCCTATTCCTGGGCAATCGATCCGTTGGTATCGTTCAGCGAAGGGGGCGCTGCATAAACATCCAGCGATGCCCTTCGCTGTCCTCGGCTCGGTAGCGGCGACCAGGCCCACCGTCTTCCATCTCGCCCAATAGGGTCGCTCCCGCCGCTTTGGCTTGCGCATAATGTTGGTCGACGTTATCGACATAGACCAAGGCACCATCAATCACCCAAGGCACAGTTGACCATGCGCGCGCCTGCGCACAGTGTTCCCGATGGTGCTTTGGGCTTTCATAGGCTGGCGTTGGCGAGGCCAACATAATGCGCCCACTGCCTGTGCGCATTTCGCCATGCGATAATCTGCCATCATCGTCGATCCAGCGGGTCACTTCTTGAAAGCCGAAGGCTGCGGTCAGCCAATCCATCGCTGCGGCGCCATCTTCATAGGTAAGCATGGGAATCACATCGGGCATCTCGGTGGTCGCTTGCTCAGGCTCAGGTTCAACATAGGGGGGTGGGGCGTCGGGCCGCGCAGCCCAGTTGGAAAAATACCACTCGTTGTTGGAAATATCCTTGATCCCGGCGCCGCGCGGTTCGCCGAATGCGCCATCGGTGGGTGGCATGAGCGAGGTTGCACCGGCGGCCAGCGCAGCTTGATAGACCTTGTCTACATCTTCGATGTACAAAAACAGCATGATCGGCATTGGCTTAGTCGCGTTATTTGGCGCGCCGCCACTGATCATGATCATCGAATCCCCAATGCGCATTTCAACGTGGGTTCCACCCGCCGAACCAGTCGCGCGATAGTGTTCGGTGGCGGCAAATGCCTGTTTGAGAAAGTCGATCATGAATGCCAGGTCTTGCACGA
>JAPLGZ010000700.1 GCA_026389895.1 Chloroflexota bacterium
GCCGCTAACCTCGATCAACTTCTGCGTGGCAATGATGCTATAACTATAGGCCCCGATCCGCTCAAATTCCAGACTCAGCGGATAGAGCAGCCGCGCGTCCGTTTTATAACGTTGAAAAACCCGCTCGAACATGCTCATGGCATCACCCCGTTGATCCATTTCCAGGAGCAGGCGCCCCATGCGTAAATCTGGATCGGCGACCAAGACGGCGGGTAAATTTGCCAAATCGCGGGCATCGACGAACTGTCCACCTGTCGTGGGCGGGACGGTGGCGGAGAGATCCACCGTCGCGGATACAACGCCGGTTGATTCTGTGATCCAACTGCTCAGCCACTGTTCCGCAAAGGTTTGGCTGCCGTCATCATTGGGCAAGGTGGATGGTGGACCGGCTACCTTGGCGATCTCACTTAGAATATTGCCGGCGGTCAAAGGGGTTTGGCGCAACGATTGCGCGGCGAGAATGCCATAATAAACGTCGGGCGCTTTTTCCACCAAGGCTTGCCACTGGCTGCGCGCCTGTTCCATTTTGCCTTCTGCCTGATAGCCGCGCCCTAACCAAAACCCCACGGCCAGCCAGTTATAGGTGGGGTAATCTTTTTGCAAACGGCTATAAGCACTAACTGTCTGGCTATATAATTTGTTTTGATAAGCCCCCATTCCCACCTCGTAGAGGGCGAGCGGGGCGCGTTCACTGTGCGGAAAGGTATCGGCCAGCGCCAGCAGATCCAGGCCGGCTTCGACCTGATTGGCCTCGCCCATGGCTTGCAGACCACTTTGCCATAAAGCTTCGGGCGCCAGCGGATCATCCTTGTGTTCGCGGGCAAAGGTGCGATACGTGCGTCGCGCGCCGGTACTGTCGCCTAGCCCCGTTTGGGCGGCGGCTTTATCTAGCCAAGCTTGACCATAACAAGTGCATTGTGGATAACCGTTGAGGACGCGTTCCAGTGTCTCTCGCGCGGCGCTATAGTTTTCGGCGTATAATTGCGCCTGCCCCAGGCCATGCAATGCTTCGGCATAGCGACTGTCTGTGGGCGTTGCACTGTCGATATACGCTTGAAACGCACTAATGGCGGGCGCCCAGGTGCCGGCTTGCAAATCAATATAGCCACGCTGATAGAGATCAAAACTGGCGTCACGGTTGACAATTTCCACCAGCGCTGAATAGGCGGACTTGCTGGCCGGGGCAATTGTCGTGGCCGCCAGCCAGCGCTCTAATGCACCCGCGGTGTCACCAGCCGTCACCAGTGCCTGCCCTGCCTGATATTCGATCGCAGCGCGATAGTCGGCATTTTTGGCCACGGCCAGAATTTCGTCATAGGCGCCGACGGCCTCGCTATAGCGCCCTAGACTGTTATAGGTGGCGGCGAGCTTTTCAAGCAGACCCACGCGCGCTGTCGTATCGGTGGTGACATCCGCTGCGCGCCGATAAGCAACAGCCGCACTGGCGTTATCCCCTTCCGCGGCATAGGTGCTGGCAATCCGTTGTTGCACAATTTCGGCCATCCACGGGTAGACATCAAGAAAACGCCGGTAAGCCGCAATCGCTTCCCCTGGTTGGCCCAGCCCAGCCAAGGCTTCTGCGCGCAGAAATTGCTCCTTGCTTTGGAAAGCATCTTTAGAAGCCCCGGTTGCCGCCAACTCCTTGTCCAACCGATCAAGCGCGGTAATGGTTTCCGTGTAAGAATCTTCTGCCATATACGCCCGTGCCAAGCCGTAATGGGCCTGCAAGCGCGTCTGCGGATCGCTGGCTGGCTCCGCCAACACCGCGGCGAACTGGGCGCGCGCGTTGGCATAGTCGCCATAACGATGTAGCCGCAACGCCTCGGCCAGCCGTTCCGTTGGCTTTGGCGTCGCCGTGGGCAGACTGGTTGGGGTCGGTGCGCGCGGGGTGGTGGTCGTGACAAGGCTGGCATTGGCGCCGCTTGCAGTTAAAGCCGACGCCGCACTTACGCCACCAGGCGTTGGGGTGAAGGTTGGCACACTTTGCACCACTGGCTTTGAGGTGACATTGCCATGTCGATAGCTGACGATGATTAAAATGCCCAACAAAGCCAAGCTTGCCACCAAAGCCAGGCTGATATAGAGGATGTGTGGGCGATCTATGATTCTCTTCCAACGTAAATTCATGATTTGTTTATCGATATTCTAGACCTTTATCAAGGTAAACTAAGTTTCTCTATATACGAACTCTTCACCAATCAACTCGCTCCCTTACCAGGGGCGGGCGGGGGCGTTGTTACTCAAACGTTAGAAAGCTGCCTAAGGTTGCATTTCTTTGCGGATGCCTGCTTGTTTTGGTATGATCTACATCTTGATAAGCAGCAAATAGACGCTCAAGCTCTATTGCATCTGAGCCATTGTACAACGAATTGCCTTGATCTGTAAGTTCATTCATTGGGCACAAACGAGGCCTGAATTCTTTCAAACACAGCTTTCATCATCAAATAACCTTGGACAAAGCCGAGCTTACTTTAGAGTGTAGCAGATTTACGAAATCAAAACGTAAGCTTGCCCACGGCGCTTAATAGAAGCCAACCTGTTTCATCGTTCAATAAACGAGTGAATTATGACCCTAACGACCAAAAGCAAACCTGAAATCAGCCAACAAACATTGAATCAGTATGAACTAGTCGTTGGCATCGAAGTCCATGCGCAGGTGCTGACCCGCTCCAAGATGTTCTGCCGCTGTGCCACCGATTATGCGGGCGCACCACCCAACACCCGTGTCTGCCCGGTCTGTCTTGGCATGCCAGGCAGTTTGCCTGTAATCAATCGCGCAGCCGTCGAGGCGACCATGAAGAGTGGCTTAGCCCTCAACTGCACCATTGCCGAAACTGCGATCTTCGCGCGTAAAAATTACAATTATCCGGATCTGCCCAAAGGCTACCAGATCACCCAATACGAATACCCTTCGTGTGAACATGGCTATCTGGACATCGATCTGGAAGACGGCTCCACGCGCCGCATTCGCATTCGTCGCACCCATCTGGAAGAAGACACGGGGCGCACCGTCCATGTGGGACAATATACGCTTGTCGACTTAAACCGGGCCGGCGTGCCGTTGATGGAGATTGTCACCGAAGCCGATATTCATAGCCCCGAAGAAGCCTATGCCTACCTGACCCGCTTGCGCACAATCTTGCGCTATTTGGGGGTTAACAGTGGCGATATGGAAAAGGGCGCCATGCGTTGCGAGCCCAACATTAGCGTGCGAACCTTGGAACAGAAAGCGCGCGGAGAATATGGTACCAAAGTTGAGGTGAAAAATCTGAACAGTTTTCGTTCGGTGCGCATGGCCATTGCCTACGAAATGGAGCGTCAGATTGCGCTGATTGAAAGCGGTGGCAAGGTCGAACAGGTGAATATGGGGTGGGATGAACAGCGCCAATGCACCGTGCTCCAGCGCAGCAAAGAGAGCGCCCATGACTATCGTTATTTTCCCGAGCCCGATCTGCCGCCCTTGCAGGTCAGCCGCGCCTGGGTCGAAGAAATTCGCGCCCAACTGCCAGAACTGCCCATTGCCAAACGTGATCGTTACGAGCAAACTTGGGGCCTACGCCGCGCCGAAGCTGACATTTTGACCAGTGAAAAATTGGTGATCGATTATTTCGAGACCGCGGTGGCCGCTTATGGGACCAATGATGGCAAACCACAACGCTTGGCGAATTGGCTGACCGGCGAATTCTTTCGGTTGCTCTATACGGACGGTGATGGGCAAGATTTGCGCCAAATTGCCGATGCCAAGGTGCGTCCCACCCAACTCGCTGCGCTACTGCAACTCGTCGATGACAAGGTGATCAACCCCAATACGGGCAAGAAAGTGTTGGAGATCATGTACGCCACGGGTGACGATCCACAACAGATTGTTGCGCGCGAAGGGCTGGCGATGGTCAGTGACACCTTGGTGATTGATGATGCGATCGCGGCGATTTTCGCCGCCAATGCCCCTGATCTGGCCCGTTATCGTGCCGGGGAAGAGAAACTTTTCGGCTTCTTCATGGGCCAGGTGATGAAGGCGACCAAAGGCAAGGCCGACCCGAACGCTGCCAAACAACGGCTGCAAGAGTTGTTAAAGGGTTAAATTCTTCATTCAATCAAAAGGGCGCTATTGTAGGGGGCAGGCATTCCTGCCCCCAACAATAGCGCCCCATTTCTCATTCCGAGGTATTAGGCAAACTAGCGTTGCAACCTGTTACGCCTTGATCGCGCCGCTCGCCAAGCCTTCAATGAACAGCCGCATCGTAAACATAAAGAGAATCAGTAGCGGAATCGAGGCAATGACGTAGCCGGCGAACATCGGGCCGTATTGCTGCAAACTGGCCCACTGGCTGCTAAAGCTCACCAACTTGAGCGAAATGGTCCACAAATCCGCATTACGCAAGGTGACGGATGGCCAGATATAGTCATTCCAAGTGCCGAGCAGGGCAAGAATGGCTAATGTTCCCAGGATTGGCTTCGCCATTGGGACGGCAATGCGGCGATAGATCAGGAATTCACTGGCCCCATCAATCCGCGCTGACTCAAAGATTTCCTCGGGCAACGCGGCCAT
>JAPLGZ010000210.1 GCA_026389895.1 Chloroflexota bacterium
GTATGGGGCTGGGATAGGCGAACAGGCAGTGCTCGACGACTAATGTTACAGCAATCGACGCTAACGCGTAGCGCCGGATAATAATTACTGGCTCGGCTAGCAATCCAGTACGGCTCGCACTTTGTCGGCCAACTGGGCTGGGGTAAATGGCTTTTGGATAAAGTTGACCTCATCGGCTAAGACAGCTTGTCGAACAATGACATTATCCGTGTAACCCGACATATAGAGCACTTTCATCGCAGGATGCCGTGGCGCGAGAGATTTGGCCAGGCTACTCCCGTTTAGTTCCGGCATAATGACATCCGTCAGCAGCAGATGAATTGGCGCCGGATAGCCTTCACCGACAAGAAGCGCCTTGCTGCCGTTGTTGGCTGCGAGCACCTGGTAGCCATAGGTTGACAGGACGGTGCAGGCGAGTTCCCGGACCGTCTCTTCATCTTCGGCGAGCAGGATCGTTTCTGTGCCTTGATGAATCGTTTCTCGTTCTGGGGTTTGGGTTTCCTTAGGGACGGCCTGCTCCATGCGCGGCAAATAGACCTTAAAGACAGTGCCCACGCCGATCTCACTCTGAAACCACATGTGACCACCCGACTGCTTCACAATCCCATAAACTGTGGCGAGCCCCAGTCCGGTTCCTTTGCCGACTTCCTTCGTGGTAAAGAAGGGTTCGAAGAGATGTTTTTGCGTCTGTTCGTCCATCCCAGTGCCCGTGTCACTGATCGCCAGCATGATGTGATGACCGGGATTGACGGCAATGTGCTGCCTGGCGTAAGCCTCATCCAGGTAGACACTTGCCGTTTCGAGGGTTAATTGCCCGCCATTCGGCATTGCATCGCGGGCATTGATCACAAGATTCATGATCACCTGCTCTAGTTGGCCGGGATCGGCTTGCACGCTGCCCAACGTTGAGGCCAGGATGGTGCGCAATTGAATGTGTTCGCCGATCAGGCGTCGTAACATCGCTTCCATCTCTGCGACAGCGACGTTAAGATCAATAAGCTGGGGTTGCAAGATTTGCTTGCGGCTAAACGCGAGGAGTTGGCGTGTTAAGGCGGTCGCTCGGGCACTGGCCTTTTTAATCTGTTCAAGGTCGCGCCGTACAGGGTCGGTGGCTTGCACCCGTTGGAGGGCGAGTTCGCTGTAACCAGTGATCCCGGTGAGCAGATTATTGAAGTCGTGGGCGATCCCTCCGGCCAGTTGGCCAATTGTCTCCATTTTCTGAGTCTGACGCAATTGTTCTTCTAAATTTCTACGCGCCGTGACATCATAGACTAGCACAAGTTGGGTAAGTCGCCCATAGAGCATTAACCGGTGTGTGGTGATCTCCACATCGATGAGGGCGCCATCTTTCTTTTGGTGACGCCAGATGCCTCCCTCCCGATAATCATCTGTTGCTGGGGGGAGATCGTCGAGAAAACCCGGAACAGTCGCATCGGGAGCAAGATCTCGACTGTTCATCCGCTGAAATTCTTCACGTGAATAGCCATAGTGACGAATGGCCGCCTCGTTGACTTCGAGAAAGGCCAACGTTTCGACATCGAGAACCCACATCGGCTGTGGATTGTGGTCAAATAAGATGTGGTAGCGCTCCTCGGATTGGCGCACTTGATCCAAGGCGCCTTGCAGTTGGGCTTCGACTTGCTTGCGCTCGGTAATATCACGGTCAATGCCCAAGATCAGTTCACGCCCGTTGACCGTGATCAAAGCGGCGGAAACCTCGATCGGGAAAATGAGACCATCATGACGGCGGTGGTGAGTTTCATATTTAAGATGGCCAGCGGCCCGTAGTTTAGCCAAATAGGCCGCTTGTCCAACCCCAGATGCCTGGGTGAGGTTCAAGATATCGACCGGCTGCCCGATCAACGCGGTGGGCGCATAACCGTTCATTTGGCCAGCCGCCGTATTGCAATCGACAATTGGCCAGGCTCCACTCGGGTTGTGCGGATCAATGAGCATAACGGCGTCTGGCATGTGCTCAAACAAGAGCCGAAACAGGGTCTCGCTCCGCGTGCGCGCCACCTCGGCCTGTTGGCGCTCATCAATCTCCACCTGCAAGGCTTCATTCGTTTGACGCAAGGCGAAGGCCTGATGGCGCACTTGCGCAAAAAATCGATTATTTTCACGAAGCGTTATCACTTGGCGTAAAAGCACCAAACCGATGATCACGCCGACACTCCAGGTCAGCCAGGAGGCCCCCAAAAATTCGATACCCGTGCCTACATCTTGATACGTTTCGAGCGTTCGTTCGAGCATGAGATAGGTTAGGATCGCGCAGGCATATGGTAGATAGGTGAGCCAGGTATTCAGCCTGGCCGGCAGGCTAACCTCCAGCGCCTCAGTTTCACCTTGGGTGTTTAGTGGCTGCCGCCTGGTTGCCTGCCAGACGCCGATCAAACCAAAATTAAGCGTGGCTACCACCCAACCGAAATCTAGCCAACCGCCACTGGCATAGCTTTCGATCACCGCTTGATAGCCATAGATGCTGTCCAGCGTAATTAAGAACATATAGTTAAGGATGAGCAGCACGTATAGGCCAAAATATTGGCTTGACCGCTGTTTATATAAGAGGCTAAGGACAGCATAGAGCAGGATTAAGTCACCGATTGGGTACGCCAGGGCAATCGCTGCGCCAACCAGCGCGGTCTGTTGTAGAGAGGCCACCAGTGGTCCAATCCAGTAGATCCAGAGGACGAAGACAATTGTGAGCAGCACAATGCTCATATCTAAGGTTGCTTTGAACCAATCACCGCGCGCAAGCCGCGTGCTGGGCAATAGAAAGATACTAAGAACCAGCAAAGGGTATCCCACGAAGTAAAATCCATCGGCGATGGAAGGGGAAGGCAACACACCTTGCGGCAGTTCATAAAAGGACCAAACGATATCACCCATCGCCCAGGCCAACTGCGCCAACCCCAGGCAGAGCCAGACCTGAGCCAACCGCTGCGACTTGTGAACCGATTGCTTTGCTGCCCAGAAGAGTACAATGACCGTTATCAAATCCCAACAGGGTGTGATGATATCGAGGACGACAAGTTTTAGACGCTTATCGTCAATGAAGCTCGTAATACTCGCGTCAATCAGCAGGATGCAAACTTACAACAGCAGGCTGTATAAAAGCGGCTTCGCGATACGGTTTTGATTCACAACAATCCTATCCCCAACGTTTTGTATTCTTTTAGGTGGTAGAAGTTAGATGGCGTGTTTCAATAATGGTATAACTTATTCTAGTATAGTGACGGCCATTTTGCAGCGCCAATCCTACGAGTATATTAATATAATCAATGGTTAATAAGCTATGCGTAAGTTCTATCAATATCATAAAGCTAAACAAGCTTATTAGTGAAAATTTCCTGGGCAACGATCTAGCTTATCGCGAAAGTAGAAACAACAGGGTGCAAACGACTTTTAGAGCAAAACGCACCTAGCGCTACGCTATCTTCTCGCTTGACATCTTGCCTGTTCCTCAGCACAATCTAACCAGTTACGCTGAAATCACGGTGAGAACTAAGCATCTGATTGGTGTAGGAGCAGGCCCCTATGCTGCCAAAATTCGG
>JAPLGZ010000696.1 GCA_026389895.1 Chloroflexota bacterium
AAGCATTTCGGGCATGTGGGTGATATACTTTTTTCGGCACGGCTTTATTATACAGTAGCGTTCATAACGTTTCGCCAAGTGTCGCAGGAAAATCCATTTCCACAGAGAGGGGAACTAGCATGACTCAACATTACCGCGTCGGCGTCGACATCGGTGGCACATTCACCGATTTAATTGTCGTCCACGAGGAAACCGGCGCCTTTGCCGTGGGCAAGGTACTCACCACGCCAGACGACCCATCGCAGGCGGTGGAAACGGTGCTCAGCGAGACGTTGCAACGCGCGGGCATTGATTTGGCCGGGGTGCAACATCTCGTGCATGGCACCACGCTGGTCACCAACGCCGTAATCGAACGCAAAGGGGCAAAGACCGCGCTGCTCACCACGCAAGGTTTCCGCGATTCGATTGAGATTGGGCGCGAAAATCGTTATGATTTATACGATTTGATGTTAGAACAGCCACGCCCACTGGTGCCGCGTTATTTGCGCTTTGATGTGCCGCAGCGCACGCTGGCCGATGGCAGCTCGCTGCAAGCGTTGGATGAAAATTATGTGGAACAATTGGCGTGCGAATTGGCACAAAATGGCATCGAAGCTATCGCCATCACCTTTTTGCACAGCTTCACCAATCCAACCGACGAGCGAGCGGCGCGGGCCGCAGTGTTGCGCGCCGCCCCGCATTTACGAATCTCGATCTCATCTGACGTCGTGCCGGAAATTCGCGAATTTGAACGGGCCTCGACCACGATTGCCAATGTCTATGTGCAAGCGCGCGTCGAACGTTATCTGCGCGAGCTAGAGGCGCGCCTGCAACGCTTGGGTTTTGCAGGCAATTTTTTCCTCATGCTGTCGAGTGGCGGCATCGCTACTGTGGATACAGCCGTGCGCTATCCAGTGCGCTTGCTCGAATCTGGCCCGGCAGCCGGTGCGCTGGCTGCGACGGCCTATGGCCTGGCATCCGGCCATGCAGACGTACTTTCGTTTGACATGGGTGGCACAACGGCCAAACTGTGCGTGATCGACCAGGGTCGCCCGCTGATCGCGCATGATTTTGAGGTGGATCGTAAATATCGTTTTAAGAAAGGCTCTGGGTTGCCGATCAAGATTCCAGTAATTGAGATGATCGAAATTGGCACTGGTGGCGGCTCGATTGCGCGCGTCGATGCGTTGGGTCTGCTCAAAGTCGGGCCAGATTCGGCTGGTTCAGCGCCAGGGCCAGTCTGCTATGGCCGCGGCGGCCGTGAACCCACCGTCACCGACGCCGATCTGATTCTTGGCTATCTGGATCCTGGCTACTTCTTGGGGGGCCAGATGAAACTGGACCTGGCCGCCGCGCGCCAGGCGATCAAGAGCAAGATTGCCGACAAGTTAAACCTGTCTGTAGAAGCGGCGGCCTGGGGTATTCATCAGATTGCCAATGAAAATATGGCAAACGCGGCTCGCGTCCATGTATTGGAACGCGGCAAAGATCCACACCGTTTCCCGCTCTTTGCCTTTGGCGGAGCCGGCCCGGTGCATGCGTATCGATTGGCGTTGGCGCTGGGTTCGCCCATACTGTTAGCCCCCTTGGGCGCGGGTGTGATGAGTACTGTCGGTTTTCTTTCCGCGCCGTTGGCCTTTGACTTTGTGCGCTCGTGGCCGTTACGGCTCAACGCGCCCGATTGGACTCACGCCAATCATTTGCTCAGCGAGATGGAAGTGGAAGGCCAGGCTTTGTTGACCGCCTCGGGTGTGCCTCCAGCATCGATTACACATGAGCGCGAGGTGGACATGCGCTATGTGGGCCAAGGCTACGCAATTCGTGTGCCTTTGCCAGCAGGCATGCTCAACGCCGCCCACATTCCAATGCTATTAACCGCCTTTGAAAAGGTCTATCGCGAATTATACGAGCGGCTTGGCCCGCCAGTCCCAGTGGAAATCCTCAATTGGCGCGTTGTCTCAGCTGGCCCGCGACCCGATTTGCGCTTGCAAATGACAGCCGCAACGAGCAATACACAGACAGCGCATAAAGGCGAACGCCCGGCCTACTTCCCTGAAGCAGACGGATTCGTCAACACACCGATCTACGACCGTTATCAACTCGCGCCCGGCACAACGTTTACAGGTCCCGCGATTGTCGAGGAGCGTGAGTCAACAGTGATCATTGGGCCTGGGGGTCGTTGCCAGATTGACGAACAATGGAATCTAATTGTGGAGATGGGATAGAAGTTTACGTCTGGCATCGCGTCGTTGTTGATACCCCTTCAGATCTGTGTCATTGAGTCCAAAGCATAACTTGGTCGTGAGGCTAAGCGAATAGAGCAAGCAAATAAGCAAAGTCTCAAAAGCGCGTCAGGATCATTGCTCGAGGCACAACTCACACAGGTTGAAGGGCCTTTTCAACCGCATCAGGGTTAAATTCGATCACCCGCAATAGTGTGCGCGCAGCATGATCAGGCTGAGTACGGCCTTGCTCCCAATCACGCACGGCGCCCAATGAGAGTTGAAATCGGTGGGCAAATTGTGCCTGGGTAAGATTGAGCTTGCGGCGCAGGTTGTACACAGTGGGTACACGCCGGGCGCGCATAAGTTGTTCTTCACTGGCGGGCAGACTATCTGGATCACTCAGCGCAGCCAGATGACGCTCTTCTTCCGTCATTGCATCAAAGTGCGACCAGTCGCTGGTGGATAAGTTTTTTGGATCAAGGTCAAAGTGAATCGTGATATTTTCTTCGTTCATGTGGTTCGGCTCCTCGGGCAGGAATAATCCGAATGCGCTCATTTCTTTCTGTGTAGGTGACAAATAACACTCTTCCATCTACTATACCAATCGCATTCCAGCGGCTTTCGTCAGGGTCACGAGCATCTTCAAATTCGATCAGATATGGATCCAGAAAGATTCTAGCAGCTGTCCGAAAATCTAGCTTATGTTTAGTAATATTCAACTGCTCTTTTAGCGCATCCCATTCAAACATAATAGAATATTGTACGGGGAGTCCGTAGTTTTGTCAAGCCAATCTCTGAATAGACAATTAAGGAATTAACGAATGTCTCTCAACCCCATCATGCTCGAAGTGCTCTGGAACCGTCTACTCTCGGTGGCGAACGAGCAACAGGTGGCGCTGATGCGTACCGCCTTCAGCAGCATCGTGCGCGAGTCACAAGATCTGGCCTGTGGTGTCTTTGACACACGCGGCCAGATGATTGCCCAATCGCTCACCGGCACGCCTGGCCACATCAACCCGATGGCAACGGGGACGAAACATCTGTTGGCTGCCTATCCGCCAGCCACCTTGCGCCCCGGCGATGTGTTGATCACCAATGATCCCTGGCTGACGGCGGGCCAGATCAACGATTTTACAGTGCTCACGCCAGTTTTCAAGGGTGAGACAATTGTCGGCTATTTTGCCAATTGTTGTCACGCGGCAGATGTAGGCGGCCATATCCTTTCGGCAGAGGCGCATGAAGTGTACGAAGAAGGCTTGCGTGTGCCGATCATGAAGCTCTTTGACCAGGGCGAGCCCAATCATGAACTGCTCAAGATTATCCGTGCCAATGTGCGTACACCAGACGAAACCGTGGGTGACCTCTATGCCCAAACTTCCTGCAACGCCGTTGGTGCGCGCAGCCTGCTCCAGATGATGGATGAATTTGGGCTTGAAAGCATTGATCCCTTGGCCGACGAGATTATCGAACGCTCGGAGCGCGCGATGCGCGATGCGATCCGACAATTGCCCAAAGGGCGTTACGAACATGCCGTATGGAGTGATGGTTTTGAGGAGCCGCTGCGCCTACAGGTGGCGGTGACCATTGAAGAAGAAGACATCTATATCGATTTTGCCGGTTCGTCGCCACAAAGCCGCCGTGGCATCAACGTTGTCTTTAATTACACGCATGGCTATGCCTCGTTTGCAATGAAGGCGGCGATCAGCCCGGAAGTGCCGCACAACGAAGGTGCATTCCGGCCAGTGCATGTAAGCGCCCCGCGCGGCTCGATCTTAAATTGTGTGGAGCCCGCGGCGGTAGCCTCGCGTCATCTGGTTGGGCACTTTTTGCCCAGCGCAATTTTTGGGGCATTATCTTCCGCATTGCCTGGCCGCCTGATGGCTGGCAGCGCCGATCCCATTTGGTTGAGTGTCTGGCGTGGCACGTGGCGCGACACCGGCGAAGCGGCCCAAACAACCATGTTTCAAGTCGGCGGCACCGGCGCCCGCGCCACCAAAGATGGCTTAAACACGACGGGTTTCCCCAGTGGTGTGGCCGGTGTGCCAGCGGAAGTGTTGGAAAGCCTGGCGCCGGTGATCCAACATCGCCGGCAATTGCGCACAGATTCGGGTGGGGCAGGCCAGCAGCGCGGTGGTTTGGGCCAAGCAACCGAGATCAGTTATCGCGGACAAGGGCCGTGGAGTGTTTCGGCGATGATCGACCGCACGCGCTTTAATGCACAAGGGTTAGAAGGGGGTCAGCCAGGCGCACTGGGAGAGTTTATGCAGGATGAGCGCCAACCTTTGCCGCCTAAGACCGTCATTTGGTTCGAACCAGAGACACGAGTCCACCTGAATCCACCAGGCGGTGGCGGCTATGGTGACCCGTTTACACGCGCGCCAGCGCGGGTGCTTGACGATGTGGTAGATGGATATGTTTCGCTTGAAGCAGCTGAACGCGACTATGGCGTGGTGGTGTACTATATAGGCAAAGATGAACAGTTGGTGCGCTTACCCAAAGACTATGTGATCGACTGGCCGGCGACTGAACAGCGCCGACAGAGGTGACAGGCCAACGGTTGACCATTGTCAATGATGCTGACATCGTACAAAACAAGTAAAGCTTTTTGATAAGAGTTGTTATTTCTGGCGCAACTATGGTAAAGTCGAATTTATGAATGCCACCCTGTTGCCACGTGTCAAAATCTGCTGTATTAGCAGCGTCGAAGAAGCTTGGATGGCGATCCATTATGGTGCTTCCGCTTTGGGTCTGGTCTCGGCCATGCCTAGTGGACCCGGTGTGATCACCGAGCCATTGATTGCGGAGATCATTGCCGCCGTACCACCGCCCATTGCGACGTTTTTATTAACTTCGCAACAAGCGGCCGATGAGATTATCACCCAACAGCGCCGTTGTGGCGCCAACACCTTACAACTGGTCGATCGTGTAACATTAGACACCTATACCAAGTTGCGCCTGGCGCTACCAGGAATTAATCTGGTGCAGGTAATTCATGTTGTAGACGAAACTGCATTGGCGGCAGCCGTTCACGCGGCGCCTTTTGTTGATGCCCTCTTGTTAGATTCGGGTAATCCTAACCTGATGGTGAAGGAGCTAGGCGGGACAGGACGCATCCACAATTGGGAGATCAGCCGCGTGATTCGTAATATTGCGGATGTGCCGATCTTTTTGGCCGGCGGTCTCACACCGAGGAATGTGCGGCAAGCGATTGAGCAGGTGGCGCCGTTCGGCATTGATGTCTGTAGCGGGGTCCGCACCAATGGACGGCTGGATGAAACAAAGCTCAAACAATTTTTTGCCCAAGTTGGTGGCATAGTATAAAGGCATGACAAGGTGCAAGGATGACAAAACAGATTAGCGTATTTTTGCTTGTCATCTGTTCTCTGGTTGCGGGTTGCGTGCTGCCATCGGATGGGGTGCAAAACAGGCAGAAGGAAACAAAACCTATGCGGTATCTGGCTTTAGGCGACTCATACACGATCGGACAAAGTGTGCAGGAAACTGAGCGCTGGCCGGTGCAACTCACCACCCAATTAAATGCCGCGGGGCTGGTCATCGATCCACCCCAGATCATTGCGCGTACGGGCTGGACGACGGACGATCTGAGCGATGCGATCAAGGCCCAGAAACCGCAAGGCCCCTTCGCTCTGGTCTCGCTGTTGATTGGGGTTAATAATCAATTCCAGCGGCTCAGCAGTGGCGAATATCGCACAGAGTTTCGCGCTTTATTACAAAAATCGATTGAATTGGTAGGCGGTGACGCCAATCATGTCATCGTGGTTTCCATCCCCGATTGGGGCGTGACACCCTTTGCGCAAAACCGTAATCGGCAGGACATTGCAGCGGACATTGATCTTTTCAATGCCATCAACCAGGCGGAGACCAGCGCGGCGGGCGTCGCCTACGTCGATATCACACCCATCTCGCGGCAAGCAACGAATGATGGCAGTTTGATTGCGGATGATGGCTTGCACCCTTCTGGCAAGATGTACAAACAATGGGTTGAGTTGGTATTACCTGTGGCAAAGAAGATTTTACAGGGAGAGATAAAGCGGTAGAGTCGTTTCTAGCGACCGCCCAATTGAATGATCTGCGCCAAAGCATTGGGTCGCCAGAAGCCGTTTTGCCCTTTGCTACGACCGGCTCGCTTCGCCATTCGGCGTCGGCACATAATTGCCGTTTAATTTGACTCGTTCAATGAGAAAGTGTGGCAGCGTCGTGGTCGGGGCGGCGGTCATTTCAGTAATTTGGGCCACGGCTTTTTCTACCACAACCCGCATCGCTTCCCGCCCCTGCTCGCTAGCCAATGACTTATGATACTTTATATATTCCAGTTCCAGCGCTTGCAAGGTTGTGCCCACCTCGCGGATCACGGCCACATGGGCGCGGGATAGTTCAGCGACACGTTTCAATTGCTCTTTATCACGTTGGACAGCCGCTTGATGTTTGAGGTATTCCTGTAGCTCCTTGCGCGCATTTTCTGCCACAATTTGGGCAAAATCGTCGCGCAGGGTGCGCTCTTGTTGCTCAGAAGGGCGAATCCCGGCTTTGCGAAATTGCCGGTAGACTTGATCTGGCAGAATAGATTTCACAAAGATGCGCGTGGCAACTAACAGCACCATGATCACCCAAATCCACAGGATAGTTCGTGGGTGTTGCTGGATATAGGCGAGGGTGGTCGTCAGCAGCGTTGTCAGTTGTTCCCAGAGCATACGGCAATACCAAGCGAATTGAAACAAGGTAGCAAATAAAATTTAGCGCGGCTCATAACAGAGCAGGTTGACCTATTGAGACTGCTCCAGTAGGTCCAGAATCTTGGTCATGATAAATTTAGCGTATGCCTCTTGCAACGCTGGTGAGTTAATCTTTGCTGCATGATCTTGAAAGATACTTTCGATGTCTACCACCGCGCGCCCGGTAATGTCGGCTAATTGGGTAAATAGATTGGCGCGTAATTTGGTCAATTCCTGCCGCAAGATCGCATCGCGCGCCTTTAAAGCCGCCGCGGAGGCCAGTTTCGCTTCTTCGCGCAAATAGTCAACATATTGCACGGTCACTTCTTCAATCAAACGTTGGCGTTCTACGGCAATCGCTTTCTTGTCACGCCAGGTTGTCCGATAATCCTGCAACGAATGAATCAAGTTGGCCTGTAAGCCACGCGTCGCCACCATCCAGGCGATTTCCGGGTTTCTGAACGCCACTTCGCGGCTACCCGGAGTCGTCACCGTTAAATTGTGTTCAGCCTCATTGCTTGATTCACCACTGCTGGCGCCTTGCGCCAGTTTACCTAAATCTAATTTAAATTTGTCAGCCATGAAGGATCCTAATCATCAAACTAGTGGCACGGGAACCGTGCTACGCGAGCAGAGCACTATTATTGATTGATGACGAAATTGAGGAGGGAAAGTAACGCGGAGTTTTGTGGGGAAGAATAAGTGATGAGTGAACAGTGAAGTATAATCTCACTGTTCACTCATCACTTATCACTCAGAGCAGATCTTCTTCTGGCGGTTGCCGGACAGGATCAAGTCCGACATGTTGCCACCAGAGTTTGTCGGTCAGTTCAACGGGGTCGCGCGTCAAGCCTTGGCGAGCAAAATATTCACAAACGCGTTGAATATCACGTTGGAGAATAAAGTAGGCGCTTCGGTTATTGACTGCATTCGCTACTTGCGGAAAATCGATCACGGTGATCTTTCCTTGCCAGTAGAGAATATTATAGGCCGAGAGATCCCCGTGGATCATCCGACTCTTTACCATCAACTCAATATTGCGCATTACCTCTTGGAAGAGGGGCTGGAGTTCGCGCGTCTCTAGGGTAACTTCGTGCAAAGTCGGCGCAGCGCGGCCAGCTTCGCCCACATAGCCCAAAATAATCGCATTCTCGCCGGTCGCATAGGGTTTAGGCACCGCCGCCCCTAGGCGATAGAGTTGATCCAGCGCGCCGTATTCATGCAAAATCCAGGACGAATGGGCAATTTGCACGCCAAACGCGCTTTTCTTTTTTAAGGCGCGCTGCATGCGATCATCCTTGCGCCGATTGACCCCACTGGCACTGACCGCCAATTCGCGGCCTTCACGGTATAGGGCATCGTTACGCAAATTGCGCATACTACGCGGCCGGTAAACTTTTGCGGCTAGCAAGTCTAAGCCGGTTGCAGGATCGGCCTGGCATAGATAGACGTTGGCCTCTTTGCCCCCCTTGACCCGCATCAAGACATCGCTGATCAGCGTTTGATCATAAAAGGGTTGCAGGGAAGAGAGCAGGAAGCCTTCTTCAAAGCGGGCCGGCTTATAACTGATTTTGAACCCGCCTTCCAGACCGCTGACTTCATCCGCCAGCGTTGCAATAATGCGGTTATCGGATTTCTTGGTCTTATGGCTGGTCTTACTCTTGCGGCGTTGATCCACATCTTCGCCATCAGCCAGGTGAAAACGCGTTATATATTCGTCGTATTCATCATTTGAAAATCGATCTAAAGTCACGGTTGGTTTTCCTTTGAAACAATGCGATTCAGAATGTTTGACAATCTACAAAAGCAACCTTACCCGCGACTGCAAAACAAAAAGCCACGGGCACCAATCACCCGTGGCTTAACAGTCATATCAACGCGCACATTTTACCAACAGCCAATCGATCAAGCCAAGATCGGCAGAAAAGCAAAATGTTACAGTTAATTTTTCCCAACAAAAAGCCACGGGAAGCAGACGCGCCCGCGGCCAATCAACATAGATAAATCTGTTTAGTTAATTGAAGCTCTTACCTGTTGATCAGCAGGCGCGTTTTAAAAGCAATTCGGTTGTTGAAATGATTCACTTGGGCTGTCATTGACGCGCCTCCTTTCAAGAAGGAAATAAAACTTACACTGTGGTATACTTGTAATACCGTTCCGAGTCTACCATATTTCCTAATCAGCACAAAATCGCGAATAGAGCAATTGACAATTTTAGACGAGCAGGAATATCATCAACAAAGCCGGTTACCTTCGGCTTATGGATCAGAGACCTATGCAAACTATCCCCATTGGGCGCTATCGCCATTATAAAGGCAAAGAGTACGAAGTGATCGGAATCGCCAAGCACAGCGAAACCGAAGAAGAGTTTATCGTCTACCGCACGCTCTATGGCAATTTTGATTTATGGATTCGCCCTAAAGGCATGTTCCTAGAGACTATTACGGTTAATGACAAATCCGTGGCCAGGTTCGAATATATTGGCCCAATATAAATTGTCAAGTGATCGTAATAACTTACTGACTGCAATTGATCTACAATAAAAACAGAAAGGCATCATAGCTCACCTGTTTTTGGATCGCTTTTCCATCTAGATGATTGAAATATCTTCAAACGACTTGTGGGTGTAAATTACGGAGGTAGAATGTTAGCCATTGGATTTGCGATGGGGGCTTTGACTGCGACGTTGATCATCTTAGGCACGCTCTATTGGTTGCCGCGCCATTAATGGGACGGCTATATTTAGATTGGTGGTAATGAAGTGGACCTTAGCACCGACTCGGTTGCATGAATTCAGCTTCTGATAGACAAATTTGTTCATAGACAAATGTCATAGACAAAATTGCTACGCCTATATATTGGGCGACCGGGCAGGAATTTTAATTCTCGCCGCCGCTTACCCCCATTTTGCGACATTCTCGCCTAGCCACGTTGAACAGTTGCTCCGCTTTGATTTTTCTTGGCGTTTTTTGCCTATTGGATACGCTCTGGGTAAAAATGCGCAACCTTGGGCACACTCATGCAATCATAGAATGCGTAATTTTGCTCGCTCTTTGTATGCTGCTATCCTAGTAGAAACAGAGGAATAGGATAAGATAGCTCCTACAATATTGAGATTGTCAGACGAGGAGCGCAGATTGTCACAGGATGAAACGATAACAGAGATGCCAATGACGCTACCACGCGACCCGCCTTGGGGTTGGTGGGAAATTGGCAAAGCGTTGCTGTTGATTATAGTGGGTGTGATCATCCTAAGCCTGATTGTGGTCGGGATTAGCTTTATTATACATACGGATTTGGGTCGTACACCAAAGCTAAGTTCGCTACCCTTATTTGTGATTGCCACCGGTATTTATGGCATCGTCGTGTTGGCCATCTATTGGTTTGCGGTGCGCCGCGCCGGCAGTTCGTGGATGCAAGTGGGCCTACGACCCTTCGCCTGGTGGTGGGTGCCCCTGGCGCCGATTTTGACCTTCGCGCAATTTTTGGGTATGTTTGTCATCAACACGCAATTGGTCTTACGCTTTACCGGTAAAGCGTTTGAAAATCCGCAAATTGAAAATATTACAGGCGGCATGCGCCTGACGCCCACAGATCTAGTTTTACTCCTCCTATTGGTGGCCGTTGTTGCGCCAATTGCCGAAGAGTTACTCTTCCGCGGGTTGGTTTATCCAGTTCTACGCCGCAGTTGGGGTGTCACCTTCGCCATTATCTTGAGCGCACTCTTGTTTGGTCTGGCCCATGTCATTCCAGTCTTGATTCCAGGACTTTTTTTTGTTGGCTTAATCCTAGCTTGGGTGCGAGAACGCAGCGGGAGTGTCATACCGGGCATGTTGATCCATGCCCTACAAAACGGCATCATCATTATTGCCATCTATGCACAATCTAACCTATGAATAACCTTATATTTACAAAACTCGAGAGCAGCCGACTTATCTTACGCCACTTTCGCGACACAGACTTGCCAAACTTTATAGCCTATCGCAATGATCCAGAGGTGGCCCGCTATCAAAGCTGGACATCCGTGAACGAACGCGATGCGCGCCTATTTATTAACGAGATGAAAGTCGCGCAGCCAGGCGTTCCGGGTGAGTGGTTTCAATTTGCGATTGAGCATAAAAGCAGTGGCCAGTTAATTGGTGATTGCGCCATGCAAGTCAAGCCCGAAGATGGCCGCCAAGCAGAAATGGGCTATACACTGAGCCGGGCGTATCATCGCCAGGGCTATGGGTATGAAGCGATTTCCACCTTGTTGGACTATAGCTTTCAGACGTTAAATTTACACCGGATCTTTGCCATCGCCGATTGCCGCAATCAGGCTTCGATTGGATTGCTAGAAAAATTGGGCCTGCGGCGAGAAGCGCACTTTATTCAAAATTTCTGGTTTAAAGGGGAATGGGCAAACGAATATTTATACGCCATTTTACAGACAGAATGGCAAGCTAAACAGGCCGACCGCCAGGCAATACCAAGATGAGCCAAGGCATAAAACCAGGGATGACAACGCAACTCTGACGCCCTCAGCAAGCTAAAATTACGCTCCTCAATTAAAAATAATGAGCCTAGAACAGACAGATATCGCCATTATCGGGGCAGGCGCAGCCGGCCTCTTTGCCGCCATTTGGGCTGGACGCACCAATCCCCACCGCAATATTGTCATCTTGGATGGCGCCGAGAAACCAGGCGCCAAAATCTTGGTCTCCGGTGGGGGTCGCTGCAATGTCACGCATGATCAGATCGCGCTTGAGGCCTATGCCGGTAGTTCGCCGAATGCGATTCGCAAAGTATTGCGCCGGTTTGACGCGCCCGAGACGATTGCTTTTTTTCAGACACTTGGCGTAGAACTGAAACGGGAAGAGACTGGCAAACTTTTTCCAACAAGCGATAGTGCCAGAACGGTGCTAGCGGCGCTCTTGGCGGCGGTCCAAGCGACGAATGGCCAACTCTGGCCGGCTCACCGCGTCGAAACGATCACCAAAACCGCCGATCAATTTTGCCTGAGCGGGGCGTGGGGTAGACTCGCAGCAAGCCACCTGATCATCGCGACCGGTGGCAAGAGTTTGCCCAAAAGTGGTTCAGATGGGCAAGGTTACCAATTGGTCAAAGCACTGGGGCACACGATCACCAATCGGATCTTTCCCGCGCTGGTGCCACTCACCTTGCCCAAAGATCACTTTATCTGTGCGCTGAGTGGCTTAACACTCCCAGCCACGCTTGAGGTGCGGCTGGGCAACGGCAAACGCGTGGCTTCCTTCACGAATTCCACCCTCTGTACACACTTCGGTCTTTCGGGTCCCTCGGTGCTCGACATCAGTCGCTATTGGCTGGCGGCGCAGCAGGATGATCCGAGCGCTATGCTCACGATCAATTGGTGGCCCGGTCAAATGCCAGAGTCGCTCGACCAAGCATTGCAAACCCTGGGCCGTAGCACACCCTTCAAATTTTTGCGCGACCATCTGCCAGAACGCCTGACCCAGGCGCTATGCGAACAAGCTGGCATCAATGCCCAGACGCCCGGTCACCAACTGACCCGCGAACAGCGAAAAACACTCGCTCAATCGGTCACGGCCTTGCCTTTGCCAATGACCGGCAACCGGGGTTGGAATTTCGCCGAAGTCACAGCCGGTGGCGTACCCTTGCGCGAACTGGACCTCAACACCATGGGCTCACGCGTCTGTCCAAATCTCCATCTGTGCGGCGAAATCTGCGATGTAGACGGTCGAATTGGTGGTTATAATTTTCAATGGGCTTGGGCTAGTGGTTATGTAGCTGGCGTGAGCGTTTAGGTGTAAAACGCTCAAAAAATCACTTTACACCTAAATACCGGCGAGGAACTTATCCGCCAGCCAGGACTAAATGAATGTGATTCTGGGCTGGGTCATCCACCATGACGGTGTTGCCTTGGCGCTCAAAGGGTAGATTCGTAGCCTGCAAGCGCTCAGTAACTTGGGCTAAAGCGGTTTCATTGGGCAAACGGATCTCAAACCAGTTCAAGCGCGCGGCGTCTGCGGGCGGCGGTGGCGCCCCAACCCCCGCCCAGGTATTCAGCCCCATGTGATGATGATAGCCGCCCGCCGCGATAAAACTAGCCTGGCCGCCATAGCGCACCATCAGATCAAAACCAAGGATATCGACATAAAAGCGCTCGGCCGCCGGGATATTAGCGACGTGCAAATGAATATGGCCCAGAATCGTGCCGGGATGCAAGCCAGTCCAAACTGGTTCGGAGCCATTCAATTCGCCCAGCACGCCTTCGACATCAAAGGGATCAGTTGTCATCCGCAGCGTGCCATTAGGAAATTGCCATTCGCTGCGTGGCCGGTCGCGATAAATTTCGATGCCATGTCCGTCGGGATCTGTCAAGTAAAGCGCCTCGCTGACCGCATGGTCGCTAGCGCCACAAATCGGCGTCCGTGAGTCGATGAGATGCCGCAAGGTGCGCGCCAATTCCAGGCGTGAAGGGACCAGAATCGCAAAATGATAGAGCCCAGTGTGGCCTTGTTGCACAGGGTGCGCCCCTGGCTGCTCTGTGAGCGAGAGCAGATCGCGCCCACCCACACCCAGCCGCGCCGTAGGGCCGCTCCGCTCGTGCAGTTGCAGCCCAATGTTATTTTGATAATATTGCAATGAACGGTCGAGATTGGGCACAATCAAAGCGGTCGCGCCGATGGTGGTATTTGGGTCGATGGAAGTATGCATTAGATAAAACCTCTACGCGTATACAAGACGTCCTTTTGGTTCGGGTATGGTACGTCCTAATGAATGAGCAACTTCGATCCATTCTCGGATAACCGTTTCCACATTCGCAAGCGCGGCTTGATAAGTTGCACCGTCTGCCATACAACCCGCCAATTCCGGCACCTCGGCAACGAAAGACTGGTCTTCATCACTCCAGTAAATAATTACTTCATAGCGAATCATTTTACTCGCCTCCCAGTTTATACTTCAGAATCACATTACGCACTTGTTTTACCTGATAAGGTTTTGCGTTTGCCCCTTTAGGTTGCAGATTCAAAATTTCTGCAACACCTTGTCGTGAAAAGATGTGATGACTACCCCGAATTCGTTGATCAAAGTTTAACGCATCTAACAAGTAACATAAGTCTGAAAATGATATGCTTGTATCTGATGTGCCGCGTAGAACTCTATTGAGAATCTTTTCATATTGCGTCAATACAATCTCACTTACGTGTACAGTTAGAAGAGAGCCACTAAAATCACGACCTACTGTAATCTAGATAACCGCGAGACAAACTGAGAATCCAGTCAATCCAAGCCGAAACCGTTTGTGCTCTTCGTGGAATTGTGGCGCTAGTTCCCAAATTCAGTTTTGCATTTTGCATGATCTGAATTATATCAGTCCGCGTTTGCCTGGTATTAAATTGGTAATTTTGAGTAATCTCGGATTGCGACAGATCCTTTTCATATAACAAACCTAATAAATCGATTACTCTTCTAAATTTATCTGCTTGAGGAAAAGGGGCTAGTTGCTCCTCTGATCGTATTTGAATGGAATCAAATACAGCACCTATATCAGCTAGCTCAATATTTTCTGGGGCGATTTGATAACTTCTTTGTGCAACCAACTCAATTGAGTTGTAACATAAGTCATCGCTGAATTTATAAACAAAAAAGTCAAATACGTCATTAGAATAAGACATAAAGATCGGAATCACTTCTTTTGATGTTTTTTTACGCCAAAGTCTATATGGATAATACAGTTGACGAATTAAAAAATCATCGGCTGTGTAATTTTTTGCCTCTATAATTGCAAACTTTGTTTCGCCTTCGAAACCACCATCGATTTCGCATTGTGCATTATCAACACGAACAGCATATAAATTATTACTGAGTGTACTTTTGACTTGGTACGGAAATTGAGAAGTTGACATTCGCCCAAAGACTGTGAGTTGCACATTTTCTCCTATTACGTCGGCGAGGATGCCAGCATTATAAGCGCATAAGAGTGCGGATACTTCTGAATATAAGTCGGTATAGTCTATTGTTTCAATGGAGGATGGGAATGGGAATTCGAATCGCTGTAACGAGGTGTCAGATTTAACAGCTTGATAAGTATCAAAACAGCCGATTACATAGGTTCCTCGGGAATCGGGCAGTATAGATAGATTATTGTCACGGAAAATTTGGGGCAAATTAACCCTATGATCGAACTTTGTCATCAGTCTCGCCTCGCGAAACTGATTAATTTGAGACGCAGAAATCTCGAATATGCCTACTCGTCTAATTTCTTCTAATATACTATATTGCTCGAATAATTTTATCCAAGCAGTATCATTTTTCGATATCGAGTTCATAATTCAAAATCAGAAATTCGTTAATTTGCCCACGCCCAGTCCCGACAGAGTTGATATTGCGATTCGCTAGAATTGTAATGATTTCATAATCTCTGTAAAGATCTCTGATAAAATCTGTCGACGAGTTACTCAGCATAACCTTGCAGCCTTTTGCATTCAATTTATCGTAAACAGTTTTGAGTCGAATCTGCTCGTCTTTACCAAATTTGTCTAGATTGTACCCTGTGAAAGAGGCAGTATCTGATATTGGATCATAAGGTGGATCAAAATAAACAAAATCCCCTTTTTTTGCGTCGCTTACCGCCTCCTCAAAGTCAAGCCGCGTTATAGTTATGTTGTTTTGGTTCAAATATTTGGAAATAGCCCTAATCACTACCTCGTCAATAAGTGTAGGGTTTTTGTAATTACCAAAAGGCGCGTTAAAGTGGCCTTGACTATTGACCCTGAAGAGTCCATTGTAGCAAGTCTTGTTAAGAAATATAATTCTTGACGCTCGCTGCACAGGGGACCAATCTTTGTAAGCCGGAAGTCTATCCTCTTCGCGAATCTTATAAAAATACTCGCTGCTATTGGTTTGATGCGTCTTTATGTGTTCGATAAGAGCATCCACATCGTCCTTGATCACTTGGTAGCAATTTATCAACTCTGAATTAACATCATTAATAAAAGCCTTCCTTGGCTGTAAATGAAACAAGACAGCGCCAGCCCCCACAAATGGCTCATAATAAGCCTTAAAATTCGCCTTTTTCGGGGCATATTTATGAATTTGAGGCAACAGCTGTCTTTTGCCACCAGCCCATTTTAAAAATGGTTGAAGGAGAACATTTTGCTGAGGTTGTCGATGGGATATAACAGGTGATTGGTTAAGCATATGATAAGTCGAATTGTGAATCTAGATGATAGAAAAATCATTGTTGTGGATAGGGTATTCTCATACATCACACATATTTCATCATACATGAGCAAGCAGATTACGTCAATCCAGAACAGGCGTTCGATCCTTCGTCTGCGCCAACAAGTATAACACCAACCCCAACACCGTCAAGCCAATCCCTGCCAGCCCAAGGGCGCCTGGCCAGGCGCCATGGAGCAGCAAGATTTCGCCCAATAAAGAAAAGAGGACTTCGGTCGACTGGGTGGCATCAACGGCGGCGAGTTCATAGGCGTTGACGGCCAGATGCCGGGCGTAGAGAAAGATACTGGTGGCGATCAGACCCGAGCAGAGGGCGACCAATGCTGTGTTTAAGAGCTGCTCATTGGGGGGTGGCGGGGGCTGGGTGACCAGGAGCAAGATCAACCAGACCGGCAGTGAACCAAGCGTCATCAGCAGCACGCGCACAACGGTGTTTTCTAGCGCAGGGTGATCAATATGTGGCAACCAAGCATGGCCTCCTTGGCGGGCCTCCCAGACCATCTGGTTGCCGAAAGGATAGGCAAAGGCCGCAACGAGCACTGGCAAGCCGCCGAGCAAGACATCGTGCCAAGAGGTCTTGGTGGCATGTTCAACATTGACCAACACAATGCCAATAAAGATCAACAGGCTAAATAGAATGCCCTTGGTTGGCACGCGCCGCCCCAAAAACCAGAGGACGACCGGCGTGGCAAGTAGTGTAATCTGCCAGGTGGCCGCCACGACCCAGCCTGCCGCATAGGCTGCGCTAAAGGTAATGGCGGCATAGAACAGACCAAAACCAATACTGCCGCTCATGATCCAAAACCGCCAGTGTTGCCGAAAGATCGCCGAGACCTCGCGCAACAGCCGCGCTTTGCCGGTGAGGATCAGCCATAAGCACAAAAAGAGTCCCATATAGCCATACCGCAAGCTGGCAGTCCATACCCAATGGCCACCCGCCAAACTCATGGCACGGTTCAAGATAAATGTGCTGCTGAAGAAAAGCGCAGACAAGATACCCAGTGCAAGCAGACGAAGCATGATGAAGAGCCTTAGAGAATAGGGAATAGGGGATTAGGGGGTAGGGATTAAGAGGTATCTGCTCTCGTACTTTCTTAATCCCTACCCCCTAATGCCTAATCCCTGCTTTACTTACAATTTGCCGTAACGCCGCAATGCCGATTGGAGAATCGTGCGCAATAAAGCGCTGTAGGTCAGGCCATTCAGCGCCGCCGTCTTGACCAGATGGGCATCAAAACACCAGCCACAGTTGGGGTTTGCTTCCAGGAAATAGGGATTATGGTGCTCGTCCAGCCGCCAGTCAAAGCGGCCATAATCACGCATTTCCAAGCGCGTGTAGATACGCTTACAACAATCGACCATAAAATCTTGGGTTGCCTGCGGCAGCGTCGTCACTTGGCTTTTGATCTGCCAGTAAGGGCTGTCTTGCTCCCACTTGGATTCATAGCTGCAAAATTTGGGATAATCGGCGGGGAGCGCGCTGTAATCTTCTTCAATGATGGCCAGCGCCTGTAACGTATCGGGGGCATTGCCCAACAATGAAACAAAAACATCGGTGCCGAGCAGATAATTCTGAATCAGAATCGGGCAGGCGAGCTGAAAATCCTCCCGGATAATGCGCACGGCTTCGGCCAATTCTTCCTGGTTATGGACAACACTTTTGCGGGTGATGCCGAGGCTGCCATCGGTGGCATTGGGCTTGACCAGGGCCGGGTATTTGACGTGCAAGGGTAAGGGTTCCCAAGGCTGCACCAAAAGACTCTCGGGCACAGGAACGCCGTTGCCGCGGGCTATATCAAGCTGAATCTGTTTATCGCCCGTCATAAACATCGCTTTTACGCCAGAGCCGGTATACGGGAGGCCCAACATATCGAGCAAGGCGCAGACATGGGCGGCATGGTCGGGGTTATTCAAATAGCCGTCATCGCATAAATTCAAGACAAGATCAAACTGATGCGCAACCTGGCGCAATTCACCAAACAAGTTATCGTGATTGTAAAAGAAGGTAAAAGAATACTCTGGCAACTCGCTGAGCGCAGCGTTCAAAGCTTCAAAGATTCCGTAGTCGTTGGAAGCCCAATCTTGATTGGGGTAGGAGGGATAGGGTTTGCCCAAGTCGCCGTGAATGACAGCGATGTTATAAGGCTTGGTTGTCATAGATAGGTTATGCTTTAGTTAATTTGTTGGTTGATTGGCAACGTTGAATTTCGATCGGCATGTTCTGCGCATCCGCAGTTCTATTGGCTCGGCAACGCCTTGATCGCCTGCAACACATACGGATACATATTCTTCACCACAATTGTATAACCTTCCGGTTTGGGATGGATAAAATCATCCTGCATCAACTTCGGGTCATCGGGCACGCCTTCCAAAAAAAACGGGATTAGGATCACGTTCTCCGCCTTGGCCACGGCGGGGTAGATAGCCTGAAATTTCTGGGTATAATCGGTGCCCATATTTTGCACTGTTTGCATACCGGCCAGCACGACAACGACATGCTTCGCCTTGAACGCACGCACTAATTGGGTAATATTCTCCTGCGTCAACGCCGGATCGATGCCGCGCAGACTGTCGTTGCCGCCCGTGCCAAGAATCACAATCTCGGGTTTGAGTTTGAGGACAAATTCAAATCGCTGGCGCGCGCCACTGCTCGTCTCACCGCTAAAGCCAGCATTGATCACGCTAAAATTATATCCATCCGCCTGCAACTGGCGTTCCAACTGGGCCGGATAAGCCTGGTCCATCGCCACGCCCAAGCCTTCGGTTAAGCTATCACCCATCGCCACGATCACGCGCGCCTTCGCTCCTGTTGTGGTGGCGGTGGGCCGTGGCGTTGGTACAACGATGGGCGTCGGTTCCGCCCCGCCACAAGCCGCCAATATTAGAGCAGCCATAAAGAGTATCAACCAAGCTCTCAAATGATATTCTCCTATCAACTAATCAACGGACCTTGCTAGGGCACCTGTACACCTGTAGCACTAACCATTGGCCAGGCTCATTCCTCTGACGCCTGCTCGCGCAAATAGGTAATCGGCTTGCTGCGCAAGATCGAAAGCGATGCGGCCATGCCCACCCCGGTCACCAATAACATGGTCAACACCAGCATCAGCAAACTGGCTTCGACGGCGGGATGATAGGCAATTTTGAAAAACCACTGGCAAAGAATCCAGGCGCCTGTCTGCGCCATAAAAAGGGCGAGCAGGGCGCTCACCAGACCGAGCAAAAGGTTTTCTGTCGTAAAAACAGTGAGGACAAAACGGCTGGTGGCGCCCAATACTTTATAATAAGCGGCCTCTTGGATGCGAGCCATCCGTGTGGCAAAGACTGAACTGATCACGATCAGCACACCAGCAAGCACACTAAAGAGCGTAAAAAAACGAATCACCTGGGCTAGTCGATTGGCCACCGCGGCTAGATTGGCAATCGCTTGGGTGGCATCGATCACGCTGATGTTGGGAAATGCGGCCACCACCTTATTTTGTAAGGCATGAATCTGCTCTGGCGGCAGATGAAGCGCGGTAAAGATCGATTGTGGCGCATCTTTCAACACGTCGGTCGGGAAGACGAACTGAAAGAATGGTTGCATAGATTCCTTGGGCCGGCTGCGAATACTTGTAATGGTCGCTTCCACCGGTACGCCTTCGATGCGAAAACTGATATGGTCACCTAGTTGAAAGTTGCGCACTTCGAGCAAGTCGTCGGCAATGGAGACTTGGGCGTCGTCACCTTGCCAGTTTGGTTGAAATAGTGTGCCGCCAGCCTTGATCACTTCGCCTTCGGCCAACTGATCGCGATACGTTAAATTAAACTGGCGCGCCAAATTATCCCCGCGACGACGATCTTCCACCGCCCGGTCAATCGGCTCGCCATTGACAGCCATGATCGAGGCCCGCACCACTGGATAATAGGGCGTTTGCACCGGGAGAAACTTTGAAAAATCGGCCAACTGATTCGCTTGAATATCAATAAAAAAGAGATTCGGCGCATCTGGTGGGTAGGATTCGACAAACGCTTCATCCAAATTGCGTTCCAACAGGTAGATGCAGAAGATCACAGCCAAGGCCGCCGAAAGCGTGATGACGATCGCGTGGGTGGCATTACGCGGACGAAAGAGACCGCGCAACGCCTGGCGCAAGGCCAATGATCGGATCTGGGTGCGCCGCAGCAAGAAAAGGGTGCCATAGGTTAGCAGGCTAGCAATGGCTAATAAGCCGATCACACCGAGCACAAAATAGAGACCCGTTTGCAGCTGATCACGCAACTGCCAGAGCACCATGCCAATGAAGAAACCCAAAATGAGCAGCAAGATCAGATAGAACGGCAGGCCATGCCGCAAGCGCGTCACCTCTTTGCGAAAGATAAAACTGGGCTTTAACTCCTCAAGTTGATAGATCGGTAAAAAAGTGAACGAACCGACGATCACCAAGCCCAGCAACAGACTCTCGACAAGTGAACGCGCAGAAATGGTCAGTTGTACATTGGGAGGCAAAAGACCGCGCAGTAGCACCGGGAAAACATTTTGCAAGAGCAAACCACCGCTGATGCCCAATAGTGCGCCCATGCCGCCCAGAATCGCCACCGCAGCCAAAAAGTTGACCGAGACAAATTTATTCGTCGCGCCCAGGGTTTTGATCACGGCGATGGTTGTATTGCGCTCACGCAGAAAGGCCGTTAATGCCGATTGGATGCCGATGCCAGCCAGGAGCAAGGTAAAGATGCCAACCATATTCAGGAAAAAAAGAAAATTATTAAAAAAGCGCTCTACGCCTGAACGCGCGGTGAGATAGGTTTCGACATTCTCTTGCGGCGCGATTACTGTTTTAAGTTGCGCGGCCAACGCGTTCAGCTTGTTTTCATCATTAACCTTCAAGAGCACGCGATAACTGACGCGGCTCCCCGGCTTGATCAGTTGGAGCGCCTCCAAGTCTGCGCTGTTGATAAAGACGCGCAGGCCAAACCCAAACAAATTGACTGGCCGATCTGGCTCTTGCAGAACCACATCACGAATGGTTAACTTGGCCTCGCCAATCTGCAATTGGTCGCCCAGTTTAAGTTTGAGCCGATCCAACAGTGCCTGCGCCACAATAATGTTGCCGGGCGTCAGCACTGTATGAAAATGGCGACCAGAAGCCAGTGTCACCTGACCATAAAACGGATAATCTTCATCGACCACTTTGAGATCGCACAACTCGGTCTCTTCGCCATTGGCCACACGTGCCACAGAAAGGAATTGATAGGTGCGGGCGCTCATCACCGCTCCCGTTGCCTGCAGTTGGGCAATCTTTGTCAGCACCGGTTGCGCCAAAGGAAAGTTGGACGCCACAATAATGTCAGCCGCATTCAGCGTCTTTGCATCGCGCAGCAACGCCCGATTGACACTTTCACCAAACCCACGCAAAGCAACCAGCGAGATCAGCGCCAACGCGACACAGAGCACAAAGACAATTGACTGCTTGCGGGATGTGGTCAATTGCCGAAGGACAAACCCATGATGGATCGTAGTCATTTATAACGCACGCCAAAACAACAGCATACGCACGCAAAGCCGCAAAGCCGCAAAGAAAAACAAAGAAAAACAGGTGAGGCTAAGATTTTTCATTTCTGCTAAATTCCATTAATCAATAAAAATTTGCACTTTAGGGTTTACGCATGCAAATGACTTAATATCGTTTTCTTTGTTTTTCCTTTGCGGCTTTGCGGCTTTGCGTGCGTATGCTGTTGTTGTGTATAGGCTTATTCTTATAGACCATTTGCGACGCGTTCGATGCCGTCCTTCACACGCACTAAGCCAAAGTTTATCAAAAGACCTAACCTTTTATCAGTGAGCCGCAAATAGGTGAGCAACTGTTTGTTGTGTAAAGGGTTGCCTCTTTCGACAGATTTCAGTTCGACAATCACCTTGGTTTCGACAATCAAATCGGCCCGAAAACCATCACCGATGACAACCCCATCCCAGAGCACAGGAATCATCACTTGCCGTTCGACTTGTAAGCCAAGTTTCTTCAGTTCGTAAAATAAAACTAACTCATAAACCGATTCCAACAGCCCGGGGCCAAGTTTAACGTGGATATGATAAGCACAATCAACAATCATGCGGGCAATTTCATTCTCTGTCACAATTCAGCTCTATTCATTGTACGCTCGATATCATCTTGATCATGCTTTTCTTTGTGCCTCTGGGCGCGAATTCAGTTTTTCCTATCACTAACCACTCGACCATCCTGCAACAGGATGATGCGATCCGCCCGGCTAGCTAGTTCTTCGCTATGCGTCACGAGCACTAATGTTGTCTGGCGTTCTTGGTGCAATTCGAGCAGCAGCGCCAAAATTGCCTCACCATTTTTAGAGTCTAGATTACCTGTTGGTTCGTCGGCAAAGAGGATCTGGGGATCGTTGATCAGGGCGCGACAAATGGCAACGCGCTGTTTTTCGCCACCCGAAAGTTGATGCGGGAAATTAGCCGCGCGCGCTTGTAAACCGACGCGCTGGAGCAAAAGTTCAGCTTTCTTGCGCGCCGCTTTATCATGGCGCAATTCGGCGGGGAACATAATATTTTCTAACGCTGATAAGGATGGCACCAGATGAAACGATTGAAAGACAAAGCCAATCGTCGCATTCCGGAGTGGCGCCAGCTCATCCTCGCTCAGATCAGTAATATCGCGGTCAGCCACAATAATTCGTCCCGTTGTTGGGCTGTCCAGGCCCGAGAGCAAGCTGAGCAAGGTCGATTTACCACTACCGCTGCTGCCCATCACGGCCACAAATTCACCGGCTAAAATGGTGAGCGAGACATCATCCAATACGCAGATATTATCCGCACCAATCGGATAAGTTTTGGTCACACCTTTTGCTTCTAAAATATTTCCCATAAACCTTTTATGTTCTCTATATCCCTATCAAAATGAAAAGCCAACTTTGGGAAGGCTTAGGAGCGTACCACTGCGCCTTCCCAAAGTC
>JAPLGZ010000268.1 GCA_026389895.1 Chloroflexota bacterium
ACCAAACAAAAGTAAAGACGGGCACGCAATCGACGGCGAAGATACATAAGGGTCAAAATTATGATTGGCCCGCCGCCGACCGCATGCCCCTACAGCGCGCTATGTGTCTACGCAACAGGCGCAACTAAGCTACGAACGGTTAACTTGTGTGGCCGTTATGGACACGTTGGCGATAATGCAGCGTCACTTTGCGAATCGCATGGACGATATCCGCAATGTCTTCATCGTCCATGCTCGGGTGCATCTGGATGTTAAATCCGCGCTGCATGAGCGCTTCACCATTGGGACACTCGACCAAACGATAATCGATCGGTTTGTCGCGCCCGTAATCAAAGGGGAAACGGCTGTGGCCATACATATTCGGCTCAGCCAAGAACGGGTTGCGATAGAGCGGGCCTTCTTTGCTCGAACCAATGTATGGACCACCGGCGGGGATGCCTTCTTTATTCAAGGCGTTGGCAAATTCCCAGGCATTGCAGGTGAGCCGATCGGTAGCCAGCGTAAACCCGAGCACCCAATAGGTGTGGCGGTCGCCCGATCGCACGCGCTGCGGTGTAATCTCCTCGAGATCGGCCACTTGCGCCTGAATCTGCTCGGCGGCGTAGATCTTTTTGGCAATATAACCATCCACCTTGGCCAGTTGGGTGAGCAAGACCGCGCCGATCAGATCGTTGATCCGATAGTTGGGCGCCAGGAAATAGTTGGCATAGGGGCGACCGGCGTAAGGGCCATTGGCGCGTGGCAGCCCCGTATCGCCAAAGAGGATGGCCCGTTCCCATAACCCTTCGTGGTTGGTCAACACCGCGCCGCCCATCCCAGCGGACAAATGTTTGCCACCAAAGCTGAAGCCGTTGATGTCGCCCATCGTGCCGACGACCTGGCCCTGGTATTCGGCAAAGTGCGCCTGGCAACAATCTTCGAGGAGAAAGATCTTGTGCCGATTGGCAATCTCGCGCAGCGCCGCCATGTTACAGGGGTTGCCAAAGAGGTGCACGGCAATGATTGCGCGCGTGCGCGGCGTAATCTTCGCCTCGACATCTTTGGGGTCGAGCGTGTAGGTGTCGTCTATGTCGGCAAAGACAGGCACACAATTATGCAACAGCGCGCCGATAATACTGCCGCCCGATGTCCACGGCGTGACAATGATCTCATCGCCGGGGTCCGGATTGACGGCGGCCACGCAGAGGTGCATGGCCGAAGTGCCAGAGTTGATCGCAATCGCGTGTTTGACGCCATGCTTAGCCGCAAAGGCTCGTTCAAACTGGGCCACGCGTGATCCCTTGCCAATCGAACCAGAGCGCACGACTTCAGTCAGCGCCGCAATCTCCTCATCCCCAAAATCGTGGCTAGGCCCAAACGGTTGGTTGCGCACGGGCGTACCGCCGTGGAGCGCAAGCTTTTCATCCATCTGCCATCTCTCCTTGTTGACATCCTGGGTTGTCACCAAACGCTATAATTATTTGTAACATAATTTTTAGACAGTGTCAAAGGAGTTTTTTGTGACCCTGGGATGGGATCGCCGGGCGGTTGTTGCTCAGCATCGCGAACCGCCAATCTGACAAAAAAATGCCATTTGACACCGAGCAGTGAAGTGAGTATGATCGAGCGCAGTCTTCAATCACCTTACTGCGCTGCCGATAGACGGCGTTGATTCTACGTACGCTCTTCATGCCAGCGCCCCAGCTACTCTATTTTGTCTTTTCGGTCTTGTCCACCCTCGACGCCGGTCGAGAAAGGAGGATCTCGAAGAGTCACCACTCGTCCTGTCCTGTCATCCGAGGATTTTCTGCTGCAAGAACTCCTTGCGTTGATGACAAACACTATCTTTCGCACGGTTGGTTACTTACAGTCAACTAAAGATTTTCTGATTCCGCATTTCTCAGCCTGTTGTCATTATCGCGCCCTATCCGTTATGCAAAACAGAGGAGGAGATCGTGCAACGCAATCAATGTTTGAAATTACTGGGGTTGAAATTATTAGCTTTCACGTTGGTTACCTTATTCGTGGCGGGCTGCGTGGGGGCGGGAACGGCCCCAGCGGCGCCGGCTGCGCAAAGCACCGAAAAGGCGACTGAGCCAGCCCAGGCTGCTGCCGCCACCACCACGAAAGATTGGTTCAAGCCCGAAGATCTCGATAAGACGTGGTATAACATCTGCCCAGACACCCCCCCCACCCAAGGCGGCACGATCACCTCGAACCAGGCCGCCGATGCACTGGCCGGTGGAACGAACTGGTTCTCGTTCGCCGCCAAAGATCAATACATCTGGAATCAGTTGCTGGATGAGGATGTTGATGGCCAAACGCTCCATCCCGACCTCGCCACCAGTTGGGAGACCTCGCAAGATGGGTTAGTCTATACCTTCCATCTGCGCAACGATGTCAAATTCACCGACGGCGTCCAATTGACGGCCAACGATGTCAAGTGGACGATGGAAGCCTTTTTGCACCCTGACAGCGGCATTCCCTTTGGGCGTATTTTGAGCCTAGATGCGATCAAAGGCGCCGAAGATTTCATCGCCAAGAAAGCTGAGGCGGTCGAAGGGCTCAAGGTGGTGGACGATTACACCCTGGAGATCACCCTGGCCCATCCGCAAAGCAATTTCCTCGACAAGGTGCGCGGCGTGAACATCCACCCCAAGCACATTTTGGAAAAAATCGCCTATAAGGATCTGCTCACCTCGGAATACGCCAAGACCAAGCCCGTTGGTTCTGGCCCCTTTAAGTTGGGCGAATATGTGCCCGATCAATATTACGTGCTCGAAGCCAACGAAGATTATTACGCCGGGCGACCCTATCTGGACAAGATCATTATGCGCATCGGCCTGAGTGGTGCCACAGCCGTGGCGGCCCTGGAAGCCGGTGAGATTCAAATTGCGGGTACAGTCACAGCCGATGATTACGGGCGCTTGAAAGAGAAGCCGGACATTGCGCTGGTGGGCGGTGCGTTAGGCGGTGGGCTGTCCGTTTTCCCCAATCTGACCAAAGCGCCGTTTAACGACCTCAAGGTGCGCCAGGCTTTGATGTACGCGATTGACCGCGAAGCGATTGTCAAGGCCTATTACCAAGATGGCCAGTTGGCCCAGGTGTTAAATTCCAACCTGACCGGCCCGCAGGCCAGCCCCAATGTCCAGAAATTTGAATATAACCCAGACAAGGCAAAGCAATTGCTGGCCGAAGCCAAATGGGACCCCAACTATGAGGTGCAATTCCTCTCCTACTATCAGAGTGATTTTGACAAGCGCATCCAGGCCGCCATGCAACAGTATTGGGCGGATGTCGGCGTCAAGGTCAATTTGGTCTATTTGGACGGGGCAACTTGGGTGCAGCGGGTCTATGCGGACAAGAATTTCGATCTTTCGTACGGTTGCTGTGGTTGGGTTGACCCAGCCGCGCTGAGCGAAGTCTCGTGTGATCAGTTCTATCCAGCGGGCTATAATACCAGCCTCTACTGTAACAAAACCTTTGATGACCTGGTCAAGCAGGCCACGATCGAGCCGGATCAAGCCAAGCGGACCGAAATGTTCCACAAAGCCGAAGAGACGTTTGTCTCGGATCTGGGCTACATGACCATGTTCTGGCCGCTGCGCTTCCATGCGATCAGCAAAAAATTGTGCGGCTATAATAATCACCAGATCTCCGAGCCGTGGACAGAGATGTATCCGAATAAGTGGTATTTGGCGCCGTAGCAATGAAACGTGATGAGTGATAAGTGACAAGTGAAGGTTGACCGAATAACGTTGGCCTATCTCACTCGTCACTCATCACTTATCCCGGAAAAAACTCATCACGGGAAAAGAGGAAACATCCGTGTCCAAAGCAAAAATTCGCGTCGGCATCGTCGGCGCGGGCCCAATTGGTGGGCTGGGCGGTCGGCCTAATTCGCATGCCGGGGCTTATCGGCGTTGTGAAGACGCCGAATTGGTGGCAATCGCCGATATAAACCCCGTTCGCCTGCAACAGTTCGGCGATGAATGGGAGATTGCACCCGAACATCGTTACACCACGGCGGCTGACATGTATGCCCGCGCCGGGCTGGATGTTGTCAGCGTGACGACGCATAATTTGTACCATCACCAGCCAGTGATCGAGGCGGCCGAAGCTGGCATCAAAATTATCATGGTCGAGAAGCCGATCGCGATCAGTGCGGAGTGGGCGCGCAAGATGATTGAGGCTTGCAACCGCCACGGCTGTCGTTTGATTGTAGAGCACACGCGGCGCTTTTTGCCTTATTATCGCAAGCTGAAGCAGATGATTGCGGATGGCGCGATTGGGCAAATCAAGACGATTAGCACCGAAGGTTGTCGCCCACTTTTACACAACGGCACGCATAATGTCGATCTGGCTTTCTATCTGAGCGGTACGACGCCGCAACGCGTGAGTGGCTTTCTCAACGCCGAGACTGTCGCCGATCCCGGCGGCGGCGGTCTGATTCAATGTAGCAACGGCGTCCATATTTTTGTCAACTGTGTGGCCGAGCGCCGCGAATGGTTTGACCAAGTTGTGATGACCGGTGCAGGCGGGCGGATTCACTTCAGCGAACGCACAGGCGTTTGGGAATATGGCCCCCTGATCGAGGCGCCAGGTGAGCCCTACAACGCGAAGTATGACTTTCAGCCGATCCCCGACATGCCGCAAAGTTTTGAAAGCAGCGGCTTCTTCTACTGGGCCGCGCGCGAAAGCCTCGACTGTCTGTTGGAAGATCGCGAAAGCGTCTCCACCGGTCACGATGGGCTCAAAGCGCTAGAAGCGATTACGGCCATGCACATCTCCCATCAAACCGGGGCTTGGGTCACCCTACCCTTGCCGACCGGTTTGGATCATTTTGAGATTCGGTCTACGGGTAAGTGAAGCGTGAAAAAGCCAGCAAGCAGGGTTAAAACCCTGCGCTGACAGGTTCAGGAAGTGCCCTCAGGCTTCGACGTGAGCTCAGCCGAACGGCACTAGGTATTTAGTCGCTGAGGCGACTTCCTGCCCCTGAGCTTGTCGAAGGGCAGCCGAGCATTTTAATGCTCCAGGCCAAAGTGGCTAAATAAGTGATGCGTGAAGGCTGACCAGTTACTCTGCCCTTCTCACTGATCACTCATCACATATCACGTATCACTCATCATTACCAACAGGAATAGCCAATGAATCGTTACATTCTCCGCCGTATCGTCCAAACGTTGCCGGTGCTCTTGGGCATTACGTTGGTGACTTTCACCTTTATCGAGTTGGCGCCCGGCGACGCGGTGATGGCGATGATCCTGGCCGATATGCAGACGGGCGGACGCGTGACCAAAATTGACGTGGAAGCCATGCGCAAGCAGATGGGATTGGACGCACCAGCGCCGGTGCGTTATATGCGCTGGCTGGGTGAAATTTTGCAGGGCCGGATGGGCGTGCGCATCCGCAGCAAAATTCCAGTCGCCACCGAGATTGGGCGGCGTCTGCCAGCCACGCTGGAACTGATGGCGGCGGCGCTGCTCATTTCGGTCGTGATTGGCATCCCGCTGGGGATTCTTTCGGCGGTGAAACAATATTCATGGCTAGATTACTTTTTGACGGCTGGCACCTTTGTCGGCGTCGCCGTGCCTTCGTTCTTTGCGGCCATCATCGCAATCTATCTCTTCTCGCTAAAACTGGGCTGGTTTCCCACCAGTGGCTACTCGACCCCCGACCAACACTTTGGTTTTTTTGCTGGCTTATTCAACCATGTCCAGTACCTGATCATGCCCGCCACTGTGCTTGGTTTAGAAAGCATTGCTGGCATCAGCCGTTATATGCGCGCCAGTGTGCTCGAGGTGATCCGCCTGGAGTATATTACGACGGCGCGCGCCAAGGGGTTGGGCCAGAAGGTGATTTTGGGGCGGCATGTGTTGCGCAACGCGCTCCTGCCGATTATTACGATTATCGGGCTGCGGCTGCCGAACCTCTTTGGCGGCGCGCTGATCATTGAGACGATCTTTAATTGGCCGGGCATGGGAATTTTGTACATTGATGGGGTCAACACGCGCGATTACCCGCTGCTCATGGGGATGACCCTGATTTCTGCGCTGACGATTGTGATCAGCAATCTGATCACGGATCTTGCCTACAGTTTCGCCGACCCACGCATTCATTATGAATAGCGCATGTGGCGCAGAGAAAAAGCAACCCCACCCGCGCCCAATGGGCTCCCGCTCCCCTGGTAAGGGAGGAGACTGATTGGTGGAAGGTAGAACCAGATCATTCTATCCCCAACGGCTCCCTCCCTTACCAGGGGAGGGCTGGGGTAGGGTTAGTTACTTTGCGTCAGATTCTTATTTTCCTGGTATAACCAGCATGAATAATCCCATTTTGCACAACCACGGGAGCAGATTAAGGTGAGCTTGCCATCAACCACCGCCTCTAATTCACCGGGCTCGATTCAAGCGGGTTCCGCTTTGGCCGGGAACATGGTGCGTCAAAGGCGCAATCGTCTCTTGCAACGCTTTCTGCGCCACCGCCTGGCCGTCGTCAGCCTGATCTTTCTGGCCCTCGTGCTGATTTTTACCTTCCCGCTGGCCTCTAGCCTCGCGCCGGCTGACCCCAACCGGATCGATCTGCGCGCCATTGGCAAAGCGCCGAGCCCTAGTCATCCGTTGGGCACCGACATGACCGGACGCGATCTGCTTAGCCGCTTGGTCTATGGGGGCCGCATTTCGATGGCGGTAGGCATCGTCGCCGTTTCCATTTATATCAGCCTGGGTACATTGCTGGGGAGCATCGCCGGTTATTACGGCGGGCGCGTCGACACCGTGATCATGCGCCTGACAGAAGTGGTGATGGCCTTTCCCACCCTCATTATTTTGATTACGATTGTCGCCGTCATTGGGCCGGGGCTCTTTAACGCCATGATCGCAATTGGCCTGATCGGTTGGACCGGGATTGCGCGCTTGGTGCGTGGACAAATTCTGTCGCTGCGTGAGACCGATTTTGTGACGGCCGCCCGCGCCACCGGTGTATCGCAGTGGAGGACATTGCTGCGCCATATCCTGCCCAATATCGTCGCACCGATTATTGTCGCCGCCACCTTTGGCATCGCCGGCGCGATTCTGACCGAAGCCGGATTGAGCTTTCTCGGCCTGGGCATCAAGCCGCCGACGCCCAGTTGGGGCAACATGATCAACGAAGCGCAACAGTTGAATATCATCGAGAACAAACCCTGGCTATGGCTGGCCCCTGGCTTGATGATTACGTTGTCCGTACTGGCGATCAACTTTATCGGCGATGGTTTGCGCGATGCGCTAGATCCGCGCATGACGCTGGATTAGCTTGGGCCATTAAAATAGCCAGCTGGCAGAATCAGGGAAGGCATTCGCTGTAACATCTTGCCCCTGTCAGCGGGAGCCTAAGCGTGTGGTTACAACCCTGTCCAAGAAAAGTGACAGAGTGGCTAGCTTAGAACAGCATTGACAGCAGGATGAGGAGAAAATTATGCAGTCAGATACTTTCGTCGTTGAGCAAATTCGCGAATTTATCAAGGATTCTCTGGCGCTTTGGAAGGTGCCCGGCGTCGCGGTGGCGGTCGTGCGCAATGGTGAGATTCTCTTGAGTGAAGGGTTTGGCCTGCGCAATGTGGAAAGTCAGTTGCCGGTTACGCCACAGACGCTCTTCCCGATTGCCTCTTGCACCAAAGCGTTCACCGCCATGTCGCTCGGTTTATTGGTTGATGCCGGTAAATTGGCGTGGGACAAACCGGTCAAAGAGTATCTGCCGGCCTTGAAGCTCCACGATCCCTTCGCCACGGAGCGCATTACCCCGCGCGATCTGATCACCCACCGCTCTGGGTTGCCACGCCATGATCTGATCTGGTATGGGTCCAATTTTTCGCGCCAGGAGATTCTCAAACGGCTGCGCTATCTAGAATTCAGCGAAGATTTGCGGGTGCGTTTTCAATATAACAATCTGATGTTTATGACCGCCGGCCTCGTGGTGAGCGAACTCACGGGCATGAGTTGGGAACGCTATACCCAGGAAAATATCCTGAACCGGCTCGGGATGCAACGCACAAATTTTTCCACCGTAACCACCCAAAAGTCGGACGATTTCGCATTGCCCTATCTGGAGCGTGACGGGGCAGTGAAGCAGGTGCCCTTCTATGAGAATGATGGTGAGCATGATGCCGTAGGCCCAGCCGGCAATATTATCTCTTGTGTCGAAGAGATGGCCCATTGGCTCGGCGTGCATACGAGTGGCGGGCTTTTTACCGACGAACGGTTTATCTCAGCCCCCAATCTTCACGAAATGCATAAACCCCAGGTGGTGATCGAAGACGAATTTGGGCGTATTCATTTTAATTTTGTCTTAAGCAGCTATGGGCTTGGCTGGTTTCTGCATGGCTACAAAGGGCAGATTCTCTCGGAACATGGCGGCAATCTAGATGGCTTTTCTTCACTCACTTCTGTGATCGCCCAATCAGGGCTGGGCATTGTTGTCCTTTGCAACGGCAATGGGACAGCGCTGCCGAGCGTTATTACCTACACGATTTATGATCGTTTGCTGGGTCTGGAGCCGACTGATTGGAATGCCCTCCTCAAACCGCTTTGGGATACATTCCGGTCAGCCGAAAAACAGGGCCAGGCCCGCACGGCGGCGGCGCGTGTGGAAGCCAGCCCGTCCCACCCGTTGGCCGACTATGTGGGCGATTATGAGCATCCAGGCTATGGGGTTATGGCCGTTCGTCAGACGGCGGATGGCATGGAAATGGTCCTCAATGACAAACTCACCCTGGCCCTGACCCATTACCACTATGATTATTTTGAGGCCTATTTTGCCACATTTGATCAACGTATCATGGTGATGTTCACCACCGATCCCAAAGGCAAAATTTCTCAACTCTCGATGCAGATGGAGCCTGCCGTCAAGGATATTGTCTTTACGCGCCTACCCGACAAAAAATTACAAGACCCCGCCTTCCTGCAACAGTTTGTTGGGGTCTACGAATATTTGCAGTTGCGAATTTGCAGTTGCGACTCGAGGTGCAACGCAAAGAGAACAACCTGACGGTAACACCCCTCGGCCAGGAGGAGCGCATGCTTGTCCCTTATCAAGGAACGGAGTTCCAACTCAAGGGTTTGTCAGGTTTTAGCATGGAATTTAAACAAGCGGAAGATGGACGCATAACAGAAGTCGTGTTTGCCCAGCCTGGCGTTGCATTCACGGCCAAAAAGGTGGCATAAGGCGATGCGAACGATTCTCTTCCTCGACAACTGGCTGATCGAACGGCAAGAAGGGTTGGAGCGCGTCTGGGGTAAACCCCAGTTTGTCAAAGAACTTTTTACCGACATTCACCCTGGCGTGCTGGGTTATGGCGGTTATTATACGGTCTTCTACGACGAGCAGGTGGGGCGTTATGTGATGTATCTGGCCGTCTATCCGCCCGAGGCCGATCCTGGCACATTTGTCGTGCGGCTCCAATCAGACGACCCTTATCACTGGCCGAATCCGGTTTATGATCTAAATGCCAGCACGCTCTGGCAGGGGTTTCAGGGGAAAGAATGGCAAGATGTTGTCGTGGACGAGCAGGGCGGACGTTTTTGGCCGATCTTTATCCGCTCGCTGGCTGGCACGCCGCAGGCAGAACGGGGCTATCTCACGACAACGCTCAACCCGAGCCGGCAGATCAAGAATAGTCTCTTTGGGTTCTCGACGGACGGTTTACACTTTACCCTGCGCCACGACCGTCCCTGGCAACAGACCCGCAGCGATACCTGGTGCGGCTGGCTGTGGAATCAGCAAGCGGGCCTTTATCAGATTGCCACGCGGCCCGTCCATGTGGATCGGCGCATCGCCACCATCACGACGCGCGATTGGGAGCAGTTCACACCGGCCACAACCCTCTTACAACCGGACGCGGTGGATCGCCCTGGCACAGAATTTTACAGCATGCCGACGATCCCATACGAAGATCTCTATATCGGCCTAGTCCATATGTTCAGCACCGACACCTTTGAGACCCGCCGCGTCAAGATGAATGGCCGCATGGAGACCCAGTTGACCTATAGCTATAACGGCTTCAACTGGTATCGCAGCGCGCGCGAGCCGTTCATGCCCACCAGACCCTATGGTTTACCAGGGGGTGGACAGCTTTATGGCATGGAGATGGTGCGCACGCGGGAGAACAAATTGCTCTTTTTCACCGATGCTTC
>JAPLGZ010000784.1 GCA_026389895.1 Chloroflexota bacterium
GGTGAAGACTATATCACACTCGCCGAAGCCAAGGGTTTGCCGAATAATCGCATCTTCCTCTGGTATGCCATGCGCAATGCGCTGCTGCCGCAGACCACGGCGTTGGCGTTGTCGCTTGGCACCATTCTGTCGGGCGCGCTGCTGGTCGAGATTATTTTTGGCTATCCCGGCATTGGCTCAGTCCTCTTCGCCGCCATCACCGGCTTCGATTATTTTGTGATCTATGGCGTAGTCTTTTTTATCGTCCTGACAATTGCCCTGGTGACGTTGATTCTCGATCTGATCTATCCATTGTTAGACCCGCGTATTCGTTATCAAAAGTCGTAGGCTGAAATGTGACACGTGATGCGTGATAAGTGAGATCAAATGCCCTTTTTCACTCATCACGTGTCACTCATCCCGCATCCCGTATCAGCTTTTTTGAAAGGCTAAACATGCGAACTTTCTTCCGTTACCTGAGCGGCAATGGCCAGTTGACCGGCGGGCTGATCATTATTGGCGTGATGGTGCTGCTCTGGATCATTGGCTATGTCTTGGTGGACACTAGCCATGCCAGCCCGCTCTCCGCATCACCGGATCAGCCACCGTCGCGCGAGTTTCTGCTCGGCACCGATAGCTCTGGTCGGGAGATCTTGCCGGCGATGATCAAAGGCGCGCCGATGACGCTAGAAATTGGGTTGATCGCAGGCGCGGTTGGCTTGTTGGTCGGGACAATTTTGGGATTTTCGGCGGGTTATTTTGGTGGCTGGGTGGATGCGGTCATTCGCACGGCGGCCGATGTAGCGCTAACCGTGCCTGCCCTGGCGGTGCTTGTGGTGATTGCCTCGGTGATCACGCAGCTGCTCAGCCCGACGATCATGGCCTTTATTATCGCTTCGCTGGCCTGGATGTGGCCGACGCGCACGATCCGTTCCCAGGTGTTGACCATGCGTGAACGCGCCTATGTCGAGGTCGCGCGACTTTCTGGTTTGAATGATTTCGAGATTATCTTTAAAGAGTTGGTGCCCAATCTGTTGCCCTATTTGGCGGCAAGTTTTGTCGGCGCGGTGGCCGCGGCGGTGTTGGCGGCGATTGGCTTAGAGGCGCTGGGGCTGGGACCGCAAAGTGAGCCAACGCTGGGCATGACGATCTATTGGGCGCGCTATTATGCGGCCCTGCCACGTGGCATGTGGTGGTGGTGGGGGCCACCGGTGGTGATCATTATTCTGATGTTTATCGGCCTCTTTATGGTCGCCGGCGGGCTGGATCAGCTTGCGAATCCACGCTCGCGGCGGGCAACATAAGTCGGTTCGAGTCGACCATTCTCTATTATCTACGAGTAACAAACACTTAATCGATTACGAATGAAAACCAAAACCATAATCCGTGAAGTCAAAGCGTACGAAGTCATTGTGCCGAGCAAACCCGGCGCGATCAACAGCCCCTCCATGTCGCACTGGAGCGGCGAATGGGATTTGATGCCAATTGTGCTCCTTGAATTTCATATGGATGATGGCCTGATTGGCCTAGGCGAAGTTGGGCGCGGCGTGTCGTTGAAGGAGATCGAACCTTGGCTGCAACAGTTGCCCGGCCTGGTCTTGAACGGTTGGAGTTTGGCCTGTCTGCCGCAAGCCTGGCGCGGTGACACGCGTTGGGGATTGCTTGAAAAGACCCCACCCCCGCTCTGGAGTTCCCCTTCGCCCGTGATTGGCACCGTGGAAGTGGCCCTGTTGGATTGGGCGGGCAAACGGTTGGGGTGCCGCGTGGTCGATCTGCTCGGTGGTCAGGTGCATGAAACATTGCCGGTGGATTATTGGTGTGCGCGCCAGACGCCCGAAGATTTAGTGAAGATCGTCACACAAGCGCGCGCCCTGGGCTTTAACGGCCTCAAGATGAAATCCAAGATTGGCGACCCGATTGTCGAGCAGGTGCGGGCGATCAAAGAGGCCGGTGGGCGTGATTTTCATCTGACGATTGACCCGATGTGCCAGTGGCTAAGCCCAGCGGATGCGCTATTTATGCTCAGACAACTGGAGCCTTATGCCGAAAACGTACAAATCGAAGATCCTTTCCCGCAAGATATGCCGGAGATGTGGCAGCGCGTGCGCCAGGCTTCGCCAATTCCGCTTGTCCTGCACGCACGCGGTCTGGACGTGTTACGGCGTGGATTGCAAGATCGTTTCGCCGATAACTACAATGTTAGCGGTTACTGTATGACCGAATTTCTCACGATGGCGCGCACGGTGGAGGTGGCTGGTTATGCCTGTTGGCATGGCTCCTCCCTCGAGATGGGGGTGATGCAACTGGCCCGTATGCACGCCACCGCCGCGGCGCGCGCCTGTGTTTTGCCCTCGGATTTTCAGAGTAATTTAATCCGCCAACATACGCTGATCACCTGGGATTGGCCCTACCAGAATGGCCATTTGCCTTTGCCCGAGGGTGATGGCCTGGGCGCTGAACTCGATTATAACGCGATTGATCGGTTTAAGCAGGCCGAGGCAACGTTCAAATAAGACGAAAATGACAACGGATTCAGAAAGCAGCGAATAAGAAGATTCGCTGCTTTCTGAATCCGTTGTCCTATGCTTGAATTAGGATTTCCTTATGACAGATGTGCTCCGGGTACAAGATTTACGTGTACATTATCATACCCCCTCTGGCCCCGTGCGTGCCGTGGAAGGGGTCACTTTTTCGTTAAAAAAAGGTGAACGGCTTGGGCTTGTGGGTGAGTCGGGGTCGGGCAAATCTACCACGGTATTAGCGCTATTGCGGATGCTCAAGGACCCGGCGAAGATTGAAGGTGGCCAGGTGCTTTTGGATGATGTTGATCTGCTCACCCTGTCTGACGCCGAGATGCGCGCCGCCCGTTTTGCACGGATTGCGCTGATCCCACAAGGGGCGATGAACTCGCTCAACCCAGTCATGCGCATCAAAAACCAGTTGGGTGACACGATCAAATATCACAACGGCAATCTAGGCCGCAGTGAAATGACGGCCAAAATTCAAAAGCTGTTGGAATCGGTGGGGTTGGACAAAGGTGTGGCCGACATGTATCCGCACGAATTGAGCGGTGGCATGAAACAGCGCGTCTGTATCGCGATGGGCATTTCGTTACAACCCGCGGTGATTTTGGCCGATGAGCCGACCAGCGCCTTGGATGTAGTCGTGCAACGGCAGGTGATGGAGACCTTGGGCAAAGCGCAAGAGGAGATCGGCGCTTCGTTGATTTTGGTCGGCCATGACATGGGGCTGATGGCGCAATTCGTCCACAAGATCGGCGTGATGTATGCGGGTAAACTTGTGGAAGTTGGCCCTGTCAATGATATTTTTGAAGAACCTTTGCACCCGTACACGCAATTATTGATTGCCAGCCTACCTTCGTTGGAAGGCAAGGGCGTTTTTAAAGGCATCCCAGGGATTACACCCTCGCTCTTGAATCCGCCACCGGGCTGTGCGTTCCATCCGCGCTGCCCCAAAGTTATGGATCAATGCAAGGTGAAAGCGCCGGTCTTCCAAGAAGTACGACCAGGGCGTTGGGTGTCATGTCATTTGTATTAAAGACCCCGCCACGCGACCCCTCCCTTCCCCTACAGGGAGGGAACTGTTTGATGGACAAAAGATCTCAACTTCGCCTATCCCTGATCTAGCCCCTTCCTTGCAGGGGAGGGCAGGGAGAGGGGTGGCCTGCTAAAATTTTTACTGGGAGTAAGCATGACTGCACTGTTAGAAGCACGCAACGTTAGTAAAACCTTTGGCGCTGGCCTGTTCAATAAAAAACATACAGTCGCCCTCCAATCTGCTTCCTTGACGCTAAGTGATGAGCGCCCTTCGATCACGGCCATTGCTGGCGAAAGTGGCAGCGGTAAGACGACGCTGGCGCGCATCTTGTTGGGCATCACCCAGCCCACCAGCGGCGATATTCTCTACAAAGGACAGGCGCTCAGCAAGCTTGACCGCGCCACCTGGAAGACTTTTCGCCGAGAAGTGCAGGCCGTCTTTCAAGATCCGTTTGAAGTCTATAATCCCTTTTACAACGTGGATCATGTCTTAACGACCCCGATCAGTAAATTTTACCCCAATGCAGGCCATGCTGAGACCCGCCAGATCATGGAGGATGCGCTGCGTTCGGTGGGGTTGCGCCCCGAAGAGACATTGGGCCGCTATCCACACCAATTGAGCGGCGGCCAGCGCCAGCGCATCATGGTGGCGCGCGCACTGTTGCTGAAACCGCGCATTATCGTGGCCGATGAACCGGTGTCGATGGTGGATGCCTCTTTGCGTGCAACCATTTTGGAAAGCCTGCTCAATGTCCACAAACAGTTTAACATTTCGCTGATCTACATTACCCATGATCTCACCACGGCCTATCAGCTAAGCGAAAATATCATGATGATGTATCAAGGGGCCGTGGTAGAAACCGGTGATGTTGACCTCGTGATCAAGCAGTCGCAGCATCCGTATACGCAGCTGCTGGTTGATTCGATCCCGCTGCCCAATCCTAAGCTACAGTGGGGGCAACGCGATTTTACCCAGCGCACCCAAAGTAACGGCGCCGGGCCGAATTTAGGCTGCCGCTTTGCGGATCGCTGCCCGCATGTCATGTCGATCTGTCGGGAAAAGCTTCCACCCCTCTATCAGACCGACGAACGGCGGTCAGTGGCCTGTTATCTGTATAAGGATGCGCCAGTCGCCGAGGTTGCTGTAGCGGCATAAGCGATTTATCGCCTGACGCGATAAAATGTCGTAGCTCTTCTATTTCTGTTGCTGTAGAACTATGGCACCCTTTGAAAATGCCACAAAAACATTCGCGCAAAACATCAAACGGACGCTACTTTGGGCTTACTGAACGCCTCTGGCAATTGGCGTCTGATTTGCCGATAAAGAGTGTCCCACTCAGCGCCATTGCCGAATTTGACCAGAACTGCTGGTTCTCCGCAACCACACCACCCACCTGTCGCACAGTTGCCACCCACGCCAAACGCATCTACGAAGCAGACTTAGCTTACCCTATTATTCTTTCGGCACAAGGCTATTTAATGGATGGCGGTCATCGCCTTGCCAAGGCCTGGCTCATGGGCTTGACAGAAATTCGGGCCGTTCAATTTGCCGAAGACCCCGCACCTGATTACATCGTCGTTGAATAAATGAGTGGGCCGCTGGACGCGTGGTACAATAACGCACCGAAACATTAACCAAGCAGATCACACGTGAAAGAATTTTGATGAAAACTGAAGATTTCACCACCTATCAGCGCGAATCGCGCAAAACGTGGAGCCTGATCCACACTGATCACCCGATTGTCTACCCAACCCTGGGCCTGGCCAATGAAGCCGGTGAGGTTGCGGGAAAGATCAAAAAGATCTTTCGCGATAAAGAGGGCAAAATCAGCGCCGAAGACCGTGAGGCGCTAAAACAGGAACTGGGTGATGTGCTTTGGTATTTGACCCAAATTTGCACGGAATTGGATTTGACGCTAGAAGAAGTCGCCGAAGCCAATATCACCAAATTATTTTCTCGGTTGGAACGTGGTAAAATACAGGGTAGTGGCGATGTTCGCTAGTCTACTTTTGTAACGATTCAGGCGCCCCACCCTAGCCTTCTTCAAGGTGGGGGCAATAGACCTTTTGACATTCAAAATAAAAGCAAAGGATTCAAAGCGCATGACCAAAATTACCTTTATCGGCGCAGGCAGCACAGTCTTCGCCAAAAATTTAATGGGCGACATTCTTAGTTTCCCTGAATTGCAAGACGTCACCCTCAGCTTGCACGACATTGACGAAGAACGTTTGCGCACGTCGGAAATTGTGGCGCATAAAACGGCCGAAGCGTTGGGTGTGAAGCCAAAAATCGAAATCACTGCCGACCGCCGCAAGGCGCTTGACGGTGCCGATTATGCAATCAGCATGTTCCAGGTGGGCGGCTATAAACCGGCCACTGTGGTGGACTTTGAAATTCCGAAAAAATATGGTCTACGCCAGACGATTGCTGACACGCTGGGCATTGGCGGCATTATGCGTGGCCTGCGCACGATTCCGGTGTTGCTCGACATGTGCCACGACATGGAAGAACTCTGCCCCGATGTCACCTTTTTGCAATACGTCAACCCGATGGTGATGAACTGTTGGGCGATCAACCGCGCCAGTAAAATTAAAACGATTGGGCTTTGTCACAGTGTGCAAGGCACCGCAAGCGAACTGGCCCGTGATATCAAAGTACCGATCGACGAGATCAACTATGTCTGTGCCGGCATCAATCATATGGCCTTCTACCTGAGTTTTGAGCGCAACGGCCAAGATCTCTACCCACAGATTCGCCAGGTGCTCGAAGAGCAGAAGGTCCCCGACTATAACCGGGTGCGTTATGAGATGTTCAAGCGTTTAGGCTATTTTGTCACCGAATCTAGCGAGCATTTTAGCGAATATGTGCCTTGGTTCATCAAGCGCGATCGGCCTGATCTGATCGAGGAATTTAACATTCCGCTCGACGAATATATCACGCGTTGCGAAACGCAGTTGGCCGAATGGAAAGATATGCGGGTGGCGCTGGAAGATTCAGACCCTGAGGCGATGGCTAAATTTGAGCAAGCCCGCCTCGAGGAGCGGATTGCGACGATGGCGAAGAAAGATCCGCAACGGGCGGCTGTGATGCGTGAATTGTTTGCCAAGCGGATGCAAGAGCAAAAAGAGCAGAAGGTGCGCCGCAGCAGCGAATACGGTTCGTTGATCATCCACAGCATGGAAACTGGCCAGCCGCGCGTGGTCTATGGCAACGTGCCCAATCGTGGGTTGATCGACAATCTGCCGCAAGGTTGCACCGTCGAAGTACCCTGTCTGGTCGACAAAAATGGCG
>JAPLGZ010000760.1 GCA_026389895.1 Chloroflexota bacterium
CTAACAGCAAACTAGTCGTCATTCGCCAGACCGGGCGCTCTCCCCAGACCAGGATTGGTTCATCAGCTACAATGGCCATCGCTACATCCATACTTAGGTAGCCGTTTGCATTGCGCTTAGCTATTTTAGGTGAGATAGGAATCTTGCCAGCGAAGGCTTTGCCCATAAAGCGGCCTTCGATCTGTAAGGCATCTTTTTCAGGCCAAGTACCATCCCATTCGATCATTACCTGAATCATCACTCACCTCCGTCATATTATGACTAATCACTTATCTATCGATTAGTCTACCACACCACCGGTCGCCCGCAACAAGGTCTCCTGCACCAGCAACTCGTGCGCTAGCGGCCGATCCGGCGCCTGTTGGCCAGTGATCGTGGCGATGAAGGCTTCTAATGCCAGATCATGCGTTTCTTGACGCCCTTGTTCGGGAATTTCGATCAGATGAAGACCTTTGTCATACCCACCGCCCGCTTCCTCTAAGACCAGCCGCAAAACGCGCGCGGGCTCAAACGGTTCCATGATAATGGCGCTGCCTTTGGTGCCATAGACCTCAAAGCGGCGGGCCATGGGTCTTGCCTCCATAGCAGCGATGTCGATAAAGGCTATGGCTTTGTCGAACTCAAAGACGCCCAGTGTATTGTCCATGAATTCGGGCACAATTCCTGTGTCGTTGCGCAAGAAGGCCGTTACTTTGTTGGGGCGACCTAAGATCCACGTCACTTGATCGAGCATGTGGCCACCCAAATCATAGAAAATACCACCAACATGTTTGCTGATTGTATCGCGCGTGTTATAGCCAATGCCTTGGCGGATCGGCGGAATCCAGGTGGACATATGGGCGCGCACCGAGAAAATGTCACCCAGCAGACCCGATTTTGCCCACTGCGCCACTTGTTGAAAGCCGCGATGATAGCGAAACATGTAGCCCATCTGGATCACCAGATTTTTTTCTTCGGCCAGTTTGACCACCCGTTGCCATTGTGGCCAGTTATCACCCGCTGGTTTGTCGTAGATTACATGCTTACCTGCCTTGATAATGGCTTCGGTGTAATCTAAACTTTCAGCGTTTAAGCCTTCCGAGGTAATCGCAACAATCGTGGGATCATTGAGCATCTCTTCGGCCGTTTCGAACCAGTGGACATGGCGAAAAGCCGGATCGTGCTCGATCACTTCTTGCCGGCGCGCCGGATCAGGCTCATAGACACCGGCTAATTCAACATTCGGATTGTTGGTCATCGACACAATCCAAGAGACGGCGTGGCCGTGTTTGGTGCTGTACTGGGCCATACGAATTTTTGTCATAAAAAGCTTTCGTTTGAGAATTTAAGAAGATTTACGATTTACGAAGTTGTAGGGACGATGGCGTTATTTCTGCTTTCTGCGCATAATTGTCGAAAGCAGAAATAACTCTATTGACGAAGCTACCTCGTAAATCGTAAATCTGAGATCGTCAATCAAAAAAATCATGCACAGACCGGGCTATCAGCCGACCAGCGGTTGAAGGCTGACATCTCCGAATTGGCAAGACGATCGCGCGCCGCGTACCAAAGACGCGCCCATTCAGTTGGATCATGCAACTCGGTTTCAGGGTGCGCTTGGCTGCGTGCCACAAAACCAGGAAAGGCCTCGCGCCCTGTGGCCTGGCCAATCGGATTATAGCGCAGATCAAAACTCCAACGGATATGGTCGCTAGTGTTCGAGAATGAGGCGTGCATGGTGAGTTTGGTCATAAAGAGCGCGCTGCCGCGTTTAAGCGGGACCGGCACCGCCTTCCCGACAGGACCGACAAATTTGCCCGGAATTTGCAGACCAATCGGGCTTGGACAGTGCGCCAAGAGCCCTTGGCGATGACTATCCGGCCAAACACAGAGACAACCATTTTCGACGGTGGCCTCGTTCAACCCAAACCAGACGGTCAGGATTTCCGATTCATCCGCCGTGGGCAAGATGACACCGTTATCCTGGTGCACGGGTGTTTTGCCCAATTGC